>CANHUQ010000032.1 GCA_947463885.1 Burkholderiales bacterium | reverse complement strand
GGCCATTGGCTGGATGGTGGGCGAGCCCAACAAGGGTCTGAACGCCATGTTCGTGATGATGAATGCCGCGCGTATCGGCGTGGGCATGCAGTCGGTGGGTCTGATGGAGGTGGCCTACCAGAACTCACTGGCGTATGCGAAAGACCGGCTGCAGATGCGCGCACTCACGGGTGCCAAGGCCCCCGACAAGCCGGCTGATCCGATCATCGTGCACCCGGATGTACGACGCATGCTGCTCACGCAAAAGGCCTGGGTCGAGGGCTCACGCTGCTTTGCCTACTGGCTCGCGCTGCAGGCCGACATTGCCGAGTCGCACCCGGATGAGGACGAGCGCAAGGCTGCGCATGACCACCTCGCCCTGCTCACTCCGGTAGTCAAAGCCTTCATTACCGACAATGCGTTCACCAGCACCAATCTGGCGCTGCAGGTGTTCGGTGGTCACGGCTACATCCGCGAATGGGGCATGGAGCAATACGTGCGCGATGCCCGCATCAACATGATCTACGAAGGCACCAACACGATTCAGTCGCTCGACCTGCTGGGCCGCAAGGTGCTGGGCGACAACGGCGCCAAGCTCAAGGCCTTCGGTAAGCTGATCGAAACGATGGTCGAAGCGGAAGGCACCAACGAAGCGATGGCCGAGTTCATCAACCCGCTCGCCGATCTGGGCGAGAAGGTCACCAAGCTCACGATGGAGATCGGCATGAAGTCGTTCCAGAGCGCCGATGAAGCGGGCGCCGCCGCGGTTGATTACCTGCGCATCATCGGCCACCTGGTGTACGGCTATTTCTGGGCGAAGATGGCACGTGTCGCGCTTGAACGCATCGAGGCCGACGGCGATGCAGTCGATCCGTTCTATACCGCCAAGCTCGCGACCGCGCGCTTTTATTTCGCGCGACTCATGCCCGAGACCGCAGGCCTGATCCGCAGCGCGCGGGCTGGAGCATCGTCGCTGATGGCCTTACCGGCCGAGCTGTTCTGATCACATACAACGTTCAGGAGAACTGCATGACCATATTGCTGCCCCGGCAATCACCTGCCAGCCGTTTGCCGGCTCGCGGGCATCGTCGCCCCATGCTGCGCGCACTCGCCCTGGCGCTGTGCCTGGCAGGCCCGGTCGCACCGGCCATTGCGCAAGACACCACCGCGTCGCCCGTTGGCTTGTGGCGCACCATCGACGACGCCACCAAACAGCCCAAGGCGATCATCCGTATTGCCGAGCAGGGTGGCGCGCTGGTGGGGCGGATTGAAAAAGTGCTGGTGCCCGATCAGGCCGATGCCGTGTGCGAGCAATGCAGCGACCACCGCAAGGGCAAGCCGGTGCAGGGCATGACGATTTTGTCGGGGTTGAAGCCCGAGGGCGGCGAATGGGGCGGCGGCGAAATCCTCGATCCGAACAACGGTAAGGTCTACAAGGCGCGCATCAAGCTGGCCGATGCCGGCCGCAAGCTGGAGATGCGCGGCTATATCGGTGTGCCGGCCATGGGCCGCACGCAGACCTGGCTGCGCGAACCCTGATTTCAAACGGAGTCCTCATGTCCTCATTCATCGTTCGCAAGGTCGCCGTGCTGGGCGCAGGTGTGATGGGCGCGCAAATCGCGGCCCAACTGGTCAATGCCAAAGTGGAGGTGCTTCTCTATGACCTGCCGGCCAAGGAGGGTCCGCTCAGTGGCATTGCCCTGCGTGCCATCGACGGGCTGAAAAAGCTCAACCCTGCGCCGCTGGGTCATGCCGATCTGGCCGCCTATATTCGCCCGGCCAATTATCAGGAGCACCTGGAGTGGCTGCGCGACTGCGATCTGGTGATCGAAGCGATCGCCGAGCGCATGGACTGGAAGCACGACCTCTATCGCAAGGTGTCGCCCTTCCTGGGTCCGCAGGCGATTTTCGCCAGCAACACCTCGGGGCTGTCGATCACCGCGTTGTCGGAAGGCTTCGACGATGCGCTCAAGCAGCGCTTTTGCGGCGTGCATTTCTTCAATCCGCCGCGCTATATGCATCTGGCCGAGCTCATTCCCACGGCCACCACCGACCCGGCCATTCTGGATCGGCTCGAGACCTTCCTCACCAGCACGCTAGGCAAAGGCGTGGTGCGTGCCAAGGACACACCGAATTTCATCGGTAACCGCATTGGCATCTTCGGCATGCTCGCCACCGTGACCGAGGCAGCCAAGTTCAACCTGTCGGTGGATGTGGTCGACGACCTCACCGGCGAAAAACTCGGACGCGCCAAATCGGGCACGTTCCGTACGGCCGATGTGGTGGGTCTGGACACGCTGGGTCATGTGGTCAAGACCATGCAGGACACGCTCAAGGGCGATCCCTTCGAGGCGACCTATGCCACCCCGCCCGTGCTGGCGGCGCTGCTTTCCAAGGGTGCGCTGGGTCAGAAGACCGGTGCCGGCTTTTATCGCAAGCAGGGCGCCGAGATTCAGCGCATCGATGCGGCCAGCGGCGACTACGTGAAGTCGGGTGGCAAGGCCGACGAGACCGTGGTGCGCATGCTCAAGAAAAAAGACCCGGCTGAGCGCATCAAGCTGCTGCGCGAATCGAAGAACCCGCAGGCCCAGTTCCTGTGGGCCATCCTGCGCGACTCGTGGCACTACGCGGCTATCAATCTTGAGTCGATCGCAGACAGCGCGCGTGACGTGGATCTGGCCATGCGCTGGGGCTTCGGTATGAAGGAGGGCCCCTTCGAGGCCTGGCAGGCTGCGGGCTGGAGCACGGTGGCGCAATGGATTCGCGAAGACATCGACGCCGGGCACACGCTGGCACCGGTGCCGCTGCCCGCCTGGGTATTCGAGGGGCCGGTGGCCGAGCGTGGCGGGCCGCACCAGGCTGAAGGCTCGTGGTCGCCGGCGCGCAAGGCATTCGTGGGTCGCTCCACGCTGCCGGTGTATGACCGTCAACTGTTCCGGGCGCGCGTGGCCGGCGAAACAGCTGCGCGTCCTGAAAGCGCTGGTCACACCGTGCATGAAGACGAGTCGGTGCGCCTCTGGACGCTGGATGCACCGGGCGTGGACAAGGTGCTCATCCTGTCGATCAAGACCAAGGTCCATGCCATCGGTCCGGGCGTGATCGAAGGTTTGCTCAAGGGCATCGATCTTGCCGAGCGCGACTATGCAGGTCTGGTGATCTGGTCACCCGACGAGCCGTTCTCATACGGCGCCGATTTGCAGGCCATGCTGCCCACCTTCATGGCAGGTGGCGTGAAGGCGCTCGAACCGGTGGAAAAAGCCCTCCAAGACGCCATGCTGCGTCTGCGCTACGCGCAGGTGCCGACCGTTGCTGCGGTGGCCGGCATGGCGCTGGGTGGTGGCTGCGAGCTGGCCGTGTACTGCGCGCGTCGCGTGGCGCATCTGGAGAGCTACATCGGACTGGTGGAAGTGGGCGTGGGCCTGATCCCAGGCGGCGGTGGTCTGGCCTATGGCGCACGTCGTGCTGCGGAAGAAAGCCGTGCCGCCCCTGAAGCAGCCTTGCTCGATTTCCTGAAGAAGTACTTCATGCAGGCGGCCACCGCACAGGTCAGCCGCTCGGCCATCGAAGCGCAGCAGATGGGCTATCTGCTGGAGGACGACCGCATCGTCTTCAATGTGCACGAGCTGCTCTACACCGCCGTGCGCGAGGCGCGTGCGATGCACGATGCCGGCTGGAGGCCGCCGCGCAAGGGTTTGATTCGCGTGGCCGGACGGCCTGGCATTGCCACGATCACCGCGCAGCTGGTGAACATGCGCGATGGGGGCTTCGTGAGCGCACATGACTTCCATCTGGCTCGCACCATTGCCGAGGTGATGTGTGGTGGCGATGTCGAGCCGAACTCCATGGTCGATGAGGAATGGCTCATGACCCTTGAGCGCAAGGCCTTCATGGGACTGCTCACGCACCCCAAATCGCAGGAGCGGATGATGGGCATGATGCAAACCGGCAAGCCGGTGCGTAACTGAACCGCCAGCACACAGGAGCAAGCAAGATGAGCAAACAGGTTCAGGACGCTTATATCGTTGCGGCCAGCCGCACTCCCATCGGCAAGGCACCCAAGGGCGCCCTGCGTCATGTGCGCCCCGACGATCTGCTGGTGCGCGCCCTGCAGGCAGCGCTGGCACAGGTCCCGACACTCGACCCCAAGGTCATCGAAGACGCGATCGTCGGATGCGCCATTCCCGAGGCCGAACAGGGCTTGAATGTGGCGCGGATCGGCGCGCTGCTGGCGGGTCTGCCCGATACGGTAGGCGGTGTAACCGTCAACCGCTTTTGCGCATCAGGCCTCACGGCGCTCGCCATGGCCGCCGATCGCATTCGCGTGGGTGAAGCCGAGGTCATGATCGCAGCAGGCTGCGAGTCGATGAGCATGGTGCCGATGATGGGCAATCGCCCGTCGATCAATGCGCATGTCTTCGATCGCGACGAAAACATCGGCATCGCCTACGGCATGGGCATGACCGCTGAAAAGGTGGCGCAGCAGTGGAAGGTGTCGCGTGAAGATCAGGATGCGTTTGCGCTGGAGTCGCATCGGCGCGCGCTCGCTGCGCAGGCCGCTGGTGAGTTCGCCGACGAAATCTGCCCGGTCGAGATCATCGAGAAATTTCCCAATCTCGCCAGCGGTCAGATCGATACCCACACACGCACGCTGGCGCTCGACGAAGGCCCGCGCGCCGACACTTCGCTTGAAGGCCTGGCCAGACTGCGGCCGGCTTTCGCGGCCAAGGGCAGTGTGACCGCGGGCAACAGTTCGCAGACCTCGGATGGCGCAGGTGCACTGATCGTGGTGTCCGAGCGCATGCTCAAGCAGTTCAACCTCACGCCACTGGCGCGCTTCGTGTCGTTCTCGGTGCGCGGCGTGCCGCCGGCCATCATGGGCATCGGGCCTAAGGAAGCGATACCGGCTGCGCTGAAATCCGCCGGTCTGAAGCAGGATGATCTGGACTGGATCGAGCTCAACGAAGCGTTCGCAGCGCAGTCACTGGCCGTGATCCGCGACCTGGGTCTGGATACCGCGAAGGTCAACCCGATGGGCGGCGCGATCGCCTTGGGCCATCCCCTGGGCGCGACGGGTGCCATCCGCGCGGCCACGGTCGTGCATGCCTTGCGTCGCAAGGCTTTGCGCTACGGCATGGTGACCATGTGTGTCGGCACCGGCATGGGCGCAGCGGGCATTCTCGAGCGGGTCTGAGGCCGACATGAGCACACTGATTGCAGGGCGCGATGCCGCCTGGTTCAACGGTCGAAGTGAAGGCTGCCTGCCGGGCTTGCTGGGCGTGCGCATCACCGAGGTGGCGCAGGGTCTGGTGCGTGCAGAGTTGCAGATCGGTCCGCAGCACTTCGCCGCAAACGGTTTCCTGCATGCGGGCACAGTGGTGACCCTGGCCGATACCGGTGCCGGCTACGCCTGCGTGGCGCATCTGCCAGAGGGGGCGTCGGGGTTCACCACGGTGGAGCTCAAGTCGAACCATCTGGGCACGGCACGCGAGGGCAGCATCGTGGCCGAGGTCCGGGCAGCCCATCTGGGACGCACCACGCAGGTTTGGGATGCTACGGTCAAGCATGTCGACACCGGCAAGACGATTGCGCTCTTTCGCTGCACGCAAATGGTGTTGTGGCCTAAGTAGCGCTGCGCTCTGTGATGCGCTGGATGATGCAACCGCTGCGCGGCCCATTAGCGCCACTGTGGTCATGACGCTGCCTGCTGGCCTGCTGATGGCGGCGCCTCTTGCGCCGCTGCTGTGGTGGCAGGGCAAGCGGGTGCGGCGCATCACGCCCGTTTTGCCCGAGGCCAGTGGCGCACGCACCGGGCGTTGGGTCAGCGGTCACGCTTCAGTTCAGGCGTTGTCAGCGGGTGTGCACGACCGGCCGCTGCGTGTGCTGGTGCTGGGTGATTCGTCGGCTGCGGGCGTCGGGGCTGCGCATCAGGACGAGGCGCTCAGCGGGCAACTCGGTGTGCATGTGCGGGGGCATCTGGGGGTCTGCCTGCCCGCAGTGGTGGAGTGGACGCTGCTTGCCCGCACGGGGCTGCGCACGCGTGAGGCCCATGGCTTGCTCGACGACCTGGGTGCGTCGCGCTTCGATGTAGCGGTGGTGGCGCTGGGCGTCAACGACGTCACGGCGCTACAGCGCCCGGCGTCATGGGTCGCTGATGTGAAGCAGCTGGTGGCCCGCTTGCGGGGCGAGCAGTGCGTCACCCGCGTCTTGTGGTCGGGTCTGCCACCCATGCATCGTTTTCCGGCGCTGCCGCAGCCGTTGCGTGCTGTCCTGGGTCGACATGCCCGCGATCTGGATGCTGCCCTGAAGCGGCATGCATGCAGAGCTCAGGCAGGCCTGCAACATGTACCGATGCCGACCATGAGCCGTCCGGAATGGATTGCCCGGGACGGGTTCCATCCGGGGCCCCAGGCTTATGCAGTCTGGGGTGACGCCATGGCGCAGGCGCTGACGCAATCAGTGTTGCAGCGGCAGCCCGGGCGCAGCGCAGTGTGACTGCGTCTGCCGGGTCAGCAGACGGTGACCCGACAAACCCGGGCGTATGTGCGCCAAGCTCAGTGCTTGTGCTGACTGCTTTCGTCCAGCGCCTGTGCTCAGTGTTTGTGGCCTGAGCCGTGACCTGAGCCGTGACCTGAGGCGCCCGCAGGCGATGCATTCAGTGCCCGTACCGGTGCACTGACTTCGATATTGCGGCGCTGCTTGTCAGGACCTTCCACCACCAGTGTCAGTGGCACGCTGTCGCCAGGCTTGAGCACCTGCTTGAGGCCCATCAGCATCACGTGATAACCACCTGGCGCAAGATCAACCGCCTGATTGGCCGGCAGCGTCAATGCGGGCATCGCGCGCATGCGCATCACGCCATTGTCCATCTTCATCTCATGAATCTCCACGGTGCCTGCGACCGGTGAGCGCGCTTCGACCACTCGGCTGTCGACTGGCGCAGTCAGGCGCATGAAGGCGCCGGTGGCTTTCTGCTCAGCCACGGTGCCTCTCACCCAGGGATCGGTCACGGTGACCTGGGCCATGGCGGTTTGAGCCAGCGGCAGGGTCAGCATCAGGGCTGTACAAAGGGTACGCAGGTGTGACATTGGGATCATCAGAGGGCTCGATCACGTGGATAGACCTGGAATTATGCGGTCTGGGCCGTGACCATCGGGCAGCCGCGTGTCGGCCGAGTGGCAACGGTCGTCACGTTGCGCTGAAGCATCAAGGCTGCGGTGGTGGCCCGCAGACGCCCATGACCGTTGCAGACCTGCATCGGCGCGCGGCCTGACGTCGGTCTTGGTTCCGACACGGCGCGTTGACAGCGGTCGTCCCAGCCGCCATCGTCAGGCCGCTGGTTCGGGCGCATCCGCTCACTGGTTCTCCCCAGCGGCCCGGCCCCTCCCCCTACCCTCTGTCTTCACCGGACTTCACCCATGCCCGCCACATTGCGATCCATGCTGTTCGTTCCCGGCGACAGCGACAAAAAACTCAACAAGGCCGCGGCCGGCCAGGCCGATGCCCTCATCCTCGATCTGGAAGATGCCGTGACCGCCGAGCGGCTGCCGTTTGCCCGCGGCCTGGTGACCGACTATCTGCGCAGCACCAAGGCGGGCGGTCGTCAGCAGCGCTGGGTGCGTATTAATCCGCTGACCGACCCGATGGCCGACCCCAAGCCGCTGGCCGATCTGGCTGCAGTGGTGGCCGGCGCGCCCGACGGTATTTTGCTGCCCAAGACCCGCTCGGCTGCCGATGTGGTGCTGCTCGATCATTATCTGACCGTGCTCGAGCAGCGTGAGGGCGTGGCGCTGGGCGCCACACGCATCATCACGGTGTCCACCGAGACCGCGCAGGCCGTGCTCACCATGCAAGGCTATGTCGGTTGTTCGGCGCGGCTCGCTGGCCTGACCTGGGGTGCGGAAGACCTGTCGGCCGCGATCGGTGCGGCCACCAACCGCGAGGAAAGCGGCGAATACGCTTTCACGTATCGCATGGCGCGCTCGCTGTGCCTGGTGGCTGCGCATGCAGCCGAGGTGCAGGCGATCGATACGCTGACCACCGATTTTCGTGACACTGATCTGTTGCGCCGCGAAGTGCGTGCGGCGCGGCGCGAAGGCTTCACCGGCAAGATTGCCATTCACCCCGATCAGATCGATCCGATCAACGCAGGCTTCTCACCGGAGCCCGAGGAACTGGCGCACGCCCAGGCGGTGGTCGATGCGTTCGCCGCGGCCCCCGGCGTGGGTGCGGTGCAGCTGGCCGGCAAGATGCTCGACCGTCCGCACCTGGTGCAGGCGCAGCGCGTGCTGGCGATGCGCAGGGCTGGCTAAAAGCGAGACTGCGCGAGACCGCGCGAGACCGCTCAGCCGTACGTACCCTTGCGCTGAGCGCTCAGCGCTCAGTGTTCAACGCGGTGCCACGCCCTCCGGCCGGCGAATCATGAGCGCGCTGCGCTTGCATGACGCCACCAGTTCGCTGCGCTGGTTGTAGGCACGATGCTCGAAGATGACGATCCCGTTGTCGGGTCGTGAGGCACTGGCGCGTGCATCCACCACCGTACTTTCCACTTTCAAGGTGTCGCCATGGAACACCGGTTTGGGAAAGCGCACGTCGTCCCAGCCTAGGTTGGCGACCGTAGTACCCAAGGTGGTCTCGCCCACCGAGATGCCCACCATCAGGCCCAGCGTGAAGCAGCTGTTGACGATACGTGTGCCGTAGGCCGTGTGTTCACGGCAATACTCTTCGTCAAGGTGCAGGGCGGCGGGGTTGTGGGTCAGCGCCGAAAAGAACGTGTTGTCGGCTTCCGTGACGGTGCGGCGAATGGAATGCGCAAACGTGCGGCCGACGTGCAGGTCCTCGAAATACAGTCCGGACATGATGGGGGTGTCTCCTGGTGTGGGTCTGTGGCAGACGTACGATATCCCGACTTGAGCGACACTAGCGCCCATGCGCCCTGCTCCTGCCTCATCGCTCCCGCCTTCACAGCCCGTTCCCCGCACCCGCACTGACTGGCAGACCCTGCGCAGTCTGCTGCCCTATCTGTGGGATTTTCGCTGGCGGGTCGGATTGGCCATTGCCTGTCTGGTGGCGGCCAAGGCGGCCGTGGTCGGTGTGCCGGTCGTGCTCAAGCGCATCGTCGACACGCTCGTGCCTATCGCCACCCAAGCCGGGGTGTCCGGGCAAACCATTGCAATGGCCGCGGTACCCCTTGGCCTGTTGCTCGCCTATGGCGCCTTGCGTGTGGCCTCGACCCTCTTCACCGAGCTGCGTGAGTTCGTCTTTGCCAAGGTGACGCAGCGTACGGTGCGCAAGGTGGCGCTGCAGGTGTTCGGCCATCTGCATGCCTTGTCGCTGCGCTTTCACCTGGATCGACAGACCGGTGGCCTCACGCGCGACATGGAGCGCGGCACGCGCGGCATTGCCAGCCTGGTCTCGTACACGCTCTACAGCATCCTGCCCACGCTGGTCGAGATCACGCTGGTGGTCACCTACCTGGGACTGCACTACGACCTCTGGTTCACCGGCATCACGGTGGTGGCACTGGTGGCCTACATCACTTACACCGTGCTGGTCACGGAATGGCGCACCGAGCATCGCCGCACGATGAACGAGCTCGATTCCAAGGCCAATGTGCGCGCCATCGACTCACTGCTCAACTACGAGACCGTGAAGTACTTCGGCAATGAAGCGTTTGAATCGCAGCGCTATGACCAGAGTCTGCAGCGCTGGGAGCGCGCCGCCGTGCGCAGCCAGACCTCACTGTCGGTCCTCAATGTCGGACAGGCCGCGATCATTTCCGTCGCCGTCACGCTGATGGTCTGGCGTGCCACGGTGGGCGTGGTTGAAGGGCGGATGTCGATCGGCGATCTGGTGCTGGTCAATGCTTTCATGATCCAGCTCTACATGCCGCTCAACTTTCTGGGCGTGCTGTATCGGGAAATCAAGCAGAGCCTGGCCGACATGGAGCGCCTCTTCGGGCTGCTCGATGCCAACCGGGAAGTGGACGATGCACCGGATGCGCGTCCATTGCATGTGCCGGCTGCACCTGACGTGCAATTCGATCGCGTGAGCTTTGCCTATCAGCCCGAGCGGGCCATCCTGCATGACGTGAGTTTCACGGTGCCTGCGGGCACCACCACGGCCTTGGTGGGAGCCAGTGGCGCGGGCAAGTCCACGCTCTCGCGGTTGCTGTTTCGCTTTTACGACGTGACCAGCGGCACGATCCGGATCGGTGGCCAGGACATTCGCACCGTGACCCAGCACAGCTTGCGTTCAACCATCGGCATCGTGCCGCAGGACACCGTGCTCTTCAACGACACCCTGCGCTACAACGTCGCCTACGGTCGGCCTGATGCCCGTGATGATGAGATCGACGCTGCTGCGCGTGCTGCACAGCTTGAGCGCTTCATTGCAGGCCTGCCCCAGGGCTGGCAGACCAACGTGGGCGAGCGCGGCCTGAAATTGTCGGGCGGAGAAAAGCAGCGCGTGGCCATTGCCCGCATGCTGCTCAAGAACCCGCCGGTGTTGCTGCTGGATGAGGCCACCTCGGCCCTGGATTCGCGCAATGAAGCCGCGATCCAGGACGCCTTGAAGTCGGTGGCCCGCGATCGCACCACCCTGGTCATCGCTCACCGGTTGTCCACCATCGTGGATGCTGACCAGATCATCGTGCTGGAAGGTGGACGCATCGTGGAGCAGGGCCGCCATGACGCGCTGCTCGCGCAGGGTGGCAAGTACGCGGCGATGTGGGCGCTGCAGGCACGCGAGGCCGCGCAGCCCGCATCGGGCGAGGTGGCGACCGCGTAGGCAAGGCCTGCATTGCGGGATCGATGCAGGGCTGATTGGGCTGTGCAGGCAAAATGGCTGTCCTTCGCATCGGTTCGGATCTCAAGATGAACGCAAGGCGTTTCGGATGTTTCCTGGCTGCAGCCGTACTGTTGGCCGGCATCGTTGGTGTACGACCTGTCTTTGCGTCGGGTGATGCCTCGGCCGGACCCACGTCGCCGGCCACCGCTTCACCGACCCCTGCGCGCAATGCCCCACGCGATGCAGCCTTCAGCACCGACTGGTCGCCTGAGGACTGTGGGCTCTTCAAGCTGCGCATCTCGGGGCCGCCCCCGCTGTGCGGTTTCGTCTCCGTGCCCTTGCGCCACGCCGATCCGCAGTCACCGCGCATTCGGCTGGCCGTGGTGATCATTGCCGCCACGGACGAGACCCGGCGCAAACCCGACCCGCTGTTTCTGGCCCAAGGGGGGCCGGGCGGGTCCACTATCGGCAGCTTCGCGCAGGTGTTGCTCGACGACCCCGCCAAGCGTCCGGTCACGGATCGCGATCTGGTGTTGTGGGACCAGCGTGGCACGTTCTTTTCGCAGCCCCGGCTGCAGTGCCGCGAATCCTCGCGCCTGCCCCCCGACGCCGATGAAGCGCGTCAGCGCGAGGCGATGCAGCAATGCGGCGAGCGCCTCAAGCGCGAAGCCCAGGATCTGTCTGCCTTCAATTCGCTTGAGAATGCCCGCGACATCCAGGCGCTGAGCCGGGCGCTGGCGTATCCGGCCTTCAACTTTTATGGCGTGTCCTATGGGACCGAGCTGGGCCAGTTCCTGATGCGTGAGCGTCCGGCCGGCCTGCGCAGCGTGATCCTGGATGCGGTGGTGCCGCTGGGTTTCAGCCTGGTGACCGATGTGCCGGCGGTCAAGCAGCGGGTCATGACCCAATACGCGCGCAGTTGCGAACAGTCTGCGGTCTGCAATGAAGCGTATCCCCAGCTCGCGCAGCGGTACCTCGCGTTGCTTGATCGACTGGACAAGTCGCCGGTACCGGTACCGGCCTCGGTCATCGGGCCCTCAGCCGCCGCCACCACCGACGGCAAACCGCCCACCATGACCGGCCGCGACCTGGATGGTGCGCTGTTTCAGTCGATCTATGCGCGCGAGGCTGTACCGCTGCTGCCATACATCGTGGCGCGTGCCGAAGAGGGGGACTACAGCTTTGCTTTCAACTTTGTGCAGCTCATGCGTGTCGCGCAGGACGATATGGCCGATGCCATGTATCTGTCGGTGGTCTGCGCCGAGTTCGGCGACACCCCAGCCAGCGCGCTCGCTTTCCCGGGTGTTCATAAGCGCATGGCCGATGCCGCGCAGGAGGGGGGGCGGCAGATTCTGGACGCGTGCCGCGACTGGAATATTCGCCTGCTCGACAAGGCGTTGCTGCAGCCTGTGAAGTCCGACATCCCGACGCTGCTGCTGTCGGGCACCTTCGACCCCATCACCCCACCTGAGCATGCCGACCAGGTCGCCGCACACCTGAGCCGCGCCTACGCATACACCTTCCCCAGCGGCACGCATGGCCAGGCGTTTTCGCAGCCCTGCGCCAACCGCCTGATCGCTGCATTCCTCGATCGCCCCGATACGAAGCCGGACGGCCGCTGTGCACAAGAGGCGGCGCCGGCCTTCTTCACGCCCGATCAGTTGCTGCGGCTGCCCGCACGCGCCAGTGGCGCAAGCGCGACCCTGTCCGACCACGCCCTGGCATTGGCCGGACCCGCAGCCGTGGTGGGGCTGGCGTTGCTGCTGTTCTTCAGTGCCGTGCCGGTCTACAGCGTGACCGAGGTGGTGCGCATCTTCCGCGGCCATGCCTGGAGCCTGCCGCAGGGCTGGACTGGAAGACTGATTGCAGCCGCACCGTGGATTCCGGTCCTGACCGGCTTTTTCCTGTTGGCGTTCATCGCGATCGTGTCGGCGCGCATGGGGACCGAGATCGCCCGCAACCAGTTCCTGCTGCTCGTGGGCGCGCTGCCCGCGTGGGTGAAGGGGCTGACCTGGCTGTTGCTGCCGTATGTCCTGGCCATGCTGCTCATGACGGTCGCAATGGTCAGACTGTGGCAGCACGGCGCCCGCAGTCGCATGGGGCGGCTGTACTACACGTTACTCGTGGTGGCCGGTTGGGCGGTGTGCATTGCCCTGCTCAAGACTGGGGTCTTTGGCTGGTGAGCCTTGATCCTGCAGACGCGAGCCCCGCATGTGGCCGTGCAGGGCCACGCGGCATCAGCGGTCCAGGATCTGGCTCAGGAACTGTTTGCTGCGCTCGTTTTGCGGGTTGCTGAAGAACGCCTCGGGCGTGTTCTGCTCAACGATCTCGCCGCGGTCCATGAAAATCACCCGGTCGGCGACGGCGCGCGCAAAGCCCATCTCGTGGGTCACGCAGATCATGGTCATGCCTTCGCGGGCCAGGTCGATCATGGTGTCGAGCACTTCCTTGACCATCTCGGGGTCCAGGGCCGACGTGGGCTCATCGAACAGCATGATCGATGGGTTCATGCACAACGCACGGGCAATCGCCACACGCTGCTGCTGACCCCCTGAGAGCTGTCCGGGGTACTTAGGTGCCTGTTCCCGGATCTGCACTCGGTCGAGCAGTTCCAGTGCCCGCGCTTCTGCTTGCGCCTTGGCCTGCTTGCGCACCCAGATCGGCGCCAGCGTGCAGTTGTCGAGCACAGTCAGATGGGGAAACAGGTTGAACTGCTGAAACACCATGCCGACATCGGCTCGGATGACGTCGATGTTCTTCAGATCGTCGTTGAGTTCCGTGCCGTTGACGATGATGTCGCCCTGCTGATGCATCTCAAGCCGATTGATGCATCGGATCAGCGTCGATTTGCCGGAGCCCGATGGCCCGCACACCACGATTTTCTCGCCGCGCGCGACGGTGAGCGCAATGTTCTTGAGGACGTGAAAATCACCGTACCACTTGTTGAGCCCCCGAATGTCGATGGCGGGTCTGTCGTGGGCGGTGGGTGCAGGCGCGTTCATCGGCAAGTCCGGTGTGGGGCAGGGGGCTGGATGGGCGACAAGGTGGGTGTGGTGCGCTTGCGTATCCGCTCAGCGCTGTGTGCCATGTGCAAGATCGCGCTCCAGCCACTGGCTGTACTTGGACATTGCGTAGCAGAAGATCCAGTAGACCACGATCGAAAACAGGAACGCCTCGATGAAGTACTTCTTCCAGGCAAAGTCTGTTTCAGTCGCTTTTTTCACCGCATAGGCGAAGTCGTAGATGGCGATGATGACTACCAGCGAAGTGTCCTTGAAGAGCGAAATGAAGCTGTTGACCACCGGAGGGATGGAGATCTTCAGCGCCTGAGGCAGAATGATCAGACTGGTGGTCTTCCAGTAAGGCATGCCCAGTGCCTCGGCGGCTTCGTATTGCCCCTTGGGCACTGCTTGTAGGCCGCCGCGCACCGCTTCTGCCAGGTAGGCGGCTACGAACAGGATGATCGCGACCTGCGCGCGCAGCAGTTGGTCGATGCGCAGCCCCTCTGGCATGAAGAGCGCAAACATCACGCTGGCCATGAAGAGGACCGTGATCAGCGGCACGCCCCGCACCACTTCGATGTAGATCACCGACAGCGAGCGCACGATCGGCAGTTTGCTGCGCCGGCCCAGGGCCAGCAGGATGCCCAGGGGAAATGCCAGGCCAATGCCGAAGATCGAGAGGATCAGGGTGACCGGCAAGCCGCCCCACTGCTCGGTGCGCACGGGTGCCAAGCCCAGCCCGCCGCCCATGAGCCAGAAGGCCAACGTCAGGCCGATCACCCAGATCAAGGCCAGCGACGGGCGCCAGAAGCGCTTCATGGCTGAAATCACGAGCAGGCCGCACAGCACCACGATCACCAGAGCGGGCCGCCACTGCTGATCGAAGGGGTAGACCCCGAACATCATGAAGCGAAACTTTTCCCATACGACCGCCCAGCAGGCGCCCTTGCCGCGCGCCGCATCGCAGGCCGCCACCGGTTGGGCGCCCCACACGGCTTCGAAGACCAGCCAGTTCAGGGCCTTGGGCACCAGCCAGGCCAGGACGGCCAGCAGAAGGACCGTGAGCACGCTGTTGCCGGGGGTCGAAAAGAGATTGCGCCGCAGCCAGCCGAGTACACCCTGGGCCTCGGACGGCGGGGGCAGACTGGGCAGAGAGCCGACAGGCTGTGAGGAAGCGGGCGTGGCGCCAATGGTGGTCATGGTTCAGGCCTTGCTGCGCCTCAGCGCTCCACCAGTCGCATGCGGGCGTTGTACCAGTTCATGAGCAGCGAGATGCACAGGCTGATCGTGAGATAGACCGCCATCAGGATAGCGATCGCTTCGATGGCCTGCCCGGTCTGATTCATGGTTGTGTTGGCCACTGCCACTAGATCCGGGTAGCCGATGGCCACCGCCAGAGAGGAATTTTTCGTGAGGTTCAGATACTGGCTGGTCATGGGCGGAATGATCACCCGCAGCGCCTGCGGCAGGGTCACCAGTCTGAGCCGTTGGCCGGTATGCAGACCCAGTGCCATGGCGGCTTCGTTCTGGCCCTTGTCGACGGCCAGGATGCCTGCTCTGACGACTTCGGCGATGAAGGCCGCGGTGTAGGTGGACAGGCCCAGCAGCAGGGCGGCGAATTCAGGCGACAGAACCTTTCCGCCCTGGAAATCGAAGCCGCTCATCTCCGGGATGTCCATGGCGGTCGGCGCCCCCAGGGCAGCCCAGACCGCGAGCGGCAAGCCCAGGATCAATGCGAGCGACGGCCAGCCCACAGGCGGTTGTTGGCCGGTGGCGCGCTGCACGCTGCGCGCGCGCCATCGCCACAGCAACGCCAGAACGACGCCTGCCAGGAGTGCCCAGTACGCGGCCGTCCAGGCTGCATGTTCAGCCGGCCACGCAAAGCGAAAGCCGCGTTGGCTGATGAACATCCAGCCACCTACCTCAATCGCCTCCTTGACCGGAGGCAAGAGCTCAGTGAACAGGCCGTACCAGACGAAGAGTTGCAGCAGCAGCGGCACGTTGCGCATCACCTCGACATAGATCGAGGCCAGACGCGACAGCAGCCAATTGGATGACAAGCGGGCCACACCGATCAGGGTGCCCAGCACGGTGGCGATCACGATGCCCGCGATGGCGACCAGCAGCGTGTTGAACAGGCCGACCATGAACGCGCGACCGTAGGAGTCGGTCGGCTGGTAATCGATCTGCTTTTCAGCGATTTCAAAGCCGGCTTCGCGGCCGAGAAACTCGAAGCCCGTGCGGATCTGCCGGGTTTCGAGGTTATGCAGCGTGTTGGAGACGAGGTACCAGCCAATACCCACGACCACGGCCAGCAACAAGGCCTGGTACAGCAGGTTACGGGCTCGCTCGTTACGCAGCATGGTCGATTTGGTCAGGGAAGAGGCGTGGTGGGCCGCCAAAGGCTGCCCACCACGCAGGCGGTGCTCAGCGGATGGGCGGTGCGTACATCAGGCCATCGTCCTTCCACAGGGCGTTCTGGCCACGCTCGATCCCCAACGGGCCGATGTTGCGGGTGTACATCTCACCGTAGTTGCCCACGGACTTGAGCACGCGCACCAGCCAGTCGTTGTCAAAGCCCAGGCCCTTACCGACGTCGCCGGAGGTGCCGACGATGCGCTGGACTTGCGGGTCTTTGCTCTCAGCCTTGAGCTTGTCGACGTTGGCCGACGTCACGCCATATTCCTCGGCTTCGATCAGACCGAACAGGGTCCAACGCACGGTATTGAAGAAATCCCAGTCGCCGCGACGGATCATCGGGCCCAGCGGCTCCTTGGAGATCGCATCAGGCAGGATCATGTAGTCGTCGGGGTTCGGAGCTTTGCGGCGGGTGGCGGCCAGACCGGAAATATCGGTCGTGTACACATCGCAGCGGCCGGCGAAGAATGCCTGCTCGATCTGGTTCAGTTCGGCAATCACCACCGGCTTGAAGCTCATCCGCTTGACGCGGAAATAGTCGGTCAGATTCAGTTCGGTGGTGGTGCCGGGTTGCACGCAGACCGTGGCGCCGTTGAGCTGGGCCGCCCGGTTGATCTTCGAGGACTTCTTCACCATGAAGCCCTGGCCGTCATAAAAAAGCGTGCCGGCGAAGACCGAACCCATGGTCGCATCGCGCGAGGAGGTCCAGGTGGTGTTGCGCGACAGCATGTCCACCTCACCCGACTGCAGGGTGGTGAAGCGGTTTTGGGCATTGGTGGGCACGTACTGCACTTTGTTCGGGTCGCCCAGAACGACTGCGGCCACTGCGCGGCAGAAGTCTGCGTCAAGGCCAGACCACCTGCCTTGCGAATCCGGAGCGGAAAAGCCCAGCAGGCCGGTGTTCACGCCGCAGCGCAGTTGGCCGCGCTGCTTGATGGCGTCCAGCGTCGGACCGGCCGAGGCTGTGAGCGGGGCAAGGGCGGGCAGGACGAACGCTGAGGCGATCGCAAGACGACGGAGCCAGGAGCTTTTCATATGGAAATTCCGCGAGGGGGTTGGGGGGCCTGCTTCGGCGGGAGCGCCGCTGGGGCACTGCGGCCATGCAGCGTGGCGGTCGGAGTCTACGTTCATTCCTAATGCCGAGACAAGCTGAAGGCTTACCCGGGGAGGTGCCTCCCGCCGGATGCTGCGCCGGTGCGTCGAACGGTCGGCGACGCCAGCCTGCTGGCTCCGGTCGCCGCCGTGGCCCGCCTCCCTTGGGAAATTCCAGGAAATCGCCCGCCTTTTCATCGGATCGGGTCGCGCTGAGCCTGTCACGCTGCAGACAAGCGCATTCACGATTTCCAGGATCACCGATGGCTTCTGCCGTACGACACAGCTCCGCAGCACGCCCGTCAGGCCGGCGAGCTTCCCGCCTGATGGCGCCAGGCCGCTGGCTCATGCAACGCCTGCAGTTGCCGCTGAAGGTCGCATTGGTGGTGGGCGCCTTCATGGTCCCGATCGGGATGCTTGGCCAGTTCTATTGGCAAAACGCCGGGTCGCAGATCGATTTCGCGGTTCAGGAACGTGCCGGGGTGCGTTGGCTCAAGGCCTGGTTGCCGGTCATGCAGGCCGCCCAGGCGCATCGGCTTCAGAGCGGCCATGTGGCGGCGAATGGCGCAGCGGGCGACACGGGTGCAACGCCCGACATCGGGGCTGCTGCGCAGGGGCTGAACGCAGCACTGGCGCAGTTGGCGCAAGTGGACGCGGAGCTCGGCGGTGTGTTGAACACCGGGTCGCGCGTGGCGCAACTGCGAGCCTTGGCGCAGGGGCTGCCTGCGCCGTCGGCGTTGCCCGACGCGCAGAGCGCCACCGCCCACAACGCGCTCAGTGCCGCGCTCATGGCTGCAGCAACGCATGTCGGCGATGCGTCGAACCTGGTGCTCGATCCTGATCTCGATTCGTTTTATGCCATGCAAGCCAGTGTGATCGATGGTCCGGTCATCCTCGATGCAATCGGTCGGGCGTCTCAGGCAGGGGCTCGCGACGCCGCGTCAGCGGCGGGTCAGGCCAGTGCACTGGCCGCCTCGGCTGCAGTGGTTCGCCTGGGCGTCGAGCGTCAGGAGGCGGGCCTGTCCCGAGCCGTGGCACACAACCCGGCGCTGGGGCAGCCCCTGGCGGTCAGTACGCGGGTTGCGCCCATCGGCGAATGGCTGCAGGCCGTGGAGGCTCGCCTCAAGCCCGGCACGGAACAGCCCGTGACGCAGGAGTGGTTAGCAGTGAGCACCCGCGCCCTCGATGCAGCTCAGGCGCTTGGCGCCTCGGCCAACGATGCACTGGACGGGCTGCTGGTTGCGCGCATCGATCGCTTGCACGGCGAGCGCACCCTGCGCATGGCGATTGCAGGTGGCGGCCTGATGCTGGCGCTTTATCTGCTGGCGGCCATGTATGCCGTCCTGCAGGGTGGGCTCAAGGCTCTGGGCGAGGATATTGTGCGACTGGCCGATGGCGATTTTTCCGAGCATTCCGGGCAGACGGCGCACGCACGCGACCCGGTTGCGCAAGCGCTTGATACGCTGCGTCAATCATTGCGTACCGTGAGCGATACCTTGCGCAGCGTGCATGAGCGCGCCGAGCAAGTCTCAGGCTCCGCCCGCGAAATCGCCACCGGCAACAGCGACCTCTCGGCCCGGACCGAGCACAGTGCGGCCTCGATCGAGGCGGTCGCCTCCAACATGGACGCGGTCAGCCGTCGGGTGTCCGAGAACGTCTCGGCCCTGGGTCGAGCCGACAGCGAAATGTCGGAGTTGGTGCGTGCGGTGCGCGAAACGGAGGGCACGGTGCACGGGCTGGTGCAGAGCATGACCGCATTGCACGCCCAGAGTCGGCAGATCTCGGACATCGTCGGCATGATCGACGGCATTGCTTTTCAGACCAATATCCTGGCACTCAATGCATCGGTGGAGGCGGCACGCGCCGGCGACATGGGCCGCGGGTTTGCCGTAGTGGCGCAGGAAGTGCGCTCGCTTGCACAGCGCAGTGCCGCGGCTGCGCAGGACATCAAGGGCATTGTGACCCGCTCCACGGCCGACATCGAGACCGGGTCGGATCTGGCCGCGCAAGCCGGTGAGCGCGTCTCGCGCACGGTGGGCAGCGCGGGTTCGGTCGCCGACGCCATGTCGATCGCGCTCAACGGATCGCGCGAGCAAAATGATCGAGTGGCCGAGGTGCATGCCACGCTCACCCAGCTGTCTTCGGCCACGCAGAGCAATGCCGCCCTGGTCGAGGAAGTCGCTGCAGCCACCGCTTCGCTGGACACCTCGAGTCAGGAGCTGCATCGGCTGGTCGCGAGCTTTCGGATCGGTTCGGCGCGCGCCGTCTGAGGGGTCCGAACAGGACGGTCCAGGCGGGCTGACCGAATGGGAGGGGCTGGTACCATCGGTCCATGACTGCTCCTGCCGAAACATCCTCCCCGCATACCGATCCCGCCGCTCCGCGGCCAGCCTCCAGCCTGGTGCTGTTGCGTGATGGTCCCGAGGGTCTCGAAGTGCTTCTGCTGCAGAGACCCGCGGAAG
>CANHUQ010000031.1 GCA_947463885.1 Burkholderiales bacterium | reverse complement strand
GTCACGGCTGGGCTGCGCCAGCCGCAGAAGGATGGCTGTAGGCGCATGGCTGTGCCGGCCGCTTTCATGCTCGGCATGCAGCCGTACTTCGCGGGCGGCCAGGTGGCGCGCAGCCAGCCAGCCGCACAATTGCCGCAGCAGCCGCTGGCCTGCGAACAGCAGGCCCTCGGTGTGTTCCACCCGCGCCAGCAGCTCCAGGCGGACCACAAACCGGTCGGGCGCCTGGAACCACGGACGCGGTTCGGCTTGTCGACCCAGCGCCGCATCGATCTCGGTGAGCAGTGCCGTGCCATAGCGCCGGGCCAGGCCTGCACGGGGCAGGCGAGCCAGGTCGCCGAATTGACGCACCCCGATGGCGGCCAGTGCGTCGAGGTGTGCGCCGGCGCCGGCCAGTAAGCTGATCGGCAGCGCCGCCAGTTCAGCGGTCAGCAGGGATTCATGTTCGATGCAGTGGCCGTCATGCCAGCGCGCCAGCAGCCAGGCGGCGGTGGCCGTCGGGGCGATGCCCAGATGCACGCTGAACCCTAAGTCGGTCAGTTCGCTGCGGATTCGTGCGATCAGACGTTCGCGGCCACCGAACAGCCGCAGGCTCGCTTGCAGCTCCAGCATGACCCCATCTGGAGGCTCCAGACTGACACTGGGCGTGAACTGCAGTAACCAGGTGGCGACTTGCTTGAGCGCATCGTGCGCGGTGACGGCTTGCCGTTCGAGCAGATGCAGCGCTGGCAAGATCGACAGGGCGGTCGCCCGTCGCATGCCCGGTCGGATGCCTTGTGCCAGTGCGCAGGGGCTGACCTGAAGCACCTGTGTGTTGGAGCAGATGGCCAGAGGCAGATCCTGGCTGAGCGCTCTGAGCGCGACATCCAGTTCGAGCCTGTGGCAGTGCACAGCCACCCAAAGCATGATGAGAGACGGACCGAATGAGTGGGGCCTGGCGTTTGAGCAAGGCTGCCCAGGCCCCGAGTGTCAGTGAGGGCCGGGCGCCGGCAGCCCTGACACCTGCCCAAGTGACGGGTTGCGCCCAGGGGAGGGCGCTGCATGCGCTGTACGCAGCAGGCCCGGCATGGGGGCAGGCAGCGCATTGGGCCTGGCTCGTGCCGGAGGTGGTGGCGCATACCGCCCAGGGCGCAGGGTGCCTGGCGCATGGGGTAGATCGAGCAGTACAGGGCGTTCCAGGACTGGGCCGCGACGCTTGAGAATCTGGACGGACAGCTGCTGCTGTGGCCGCGGCAGCAGCAGCAGTCGCAAGGCGGCGGGTGAGGCTTCGAACTGCGCGGGCAAGGGTCGAAACAGAAAGACCGGACCACGGGCGCCTTGCGCAGCCAGTTGCATGCGCCGCAGGTGCTCGGGCCGGGTTTTGCCATGGGGTAACCACGCCAGCAACGCACCGAAACTGGCGCTGCGCAGGATCTGCTCGACGGCCCACAGCCGATCCGCCGCCTGAGCGGCCTGCACGACGATCAGATAGTCGAGATCGATGCCGAAGGCGCTGAGGGCCGGTGCGTAGGGTATGTGCGGAGGCCCGAGGAAGAGGACGACCTTGCGTGCCCGGGTGAGGTGTTGCAGGACCGGGATGAGCAGGCGCAATTCACCGATCCCGGGCTCACGAGCGATGAGCTCGACTGGTGTGCCGGCAGGCCAACCGCCCCCTGGCAACTGGGCATCCAGGGCGCTGAACCCGCTGGGCAGACCAGGGGAGAGGCCATGCCCGAGTTGGTTGGCTCGCCAGACGCCCGCGGGTAATCCGCTTGCCTGAAGAGGCGATGCTGAAGCGGGGGCGAGGGTGGCATCCATGGCGTGCGCGAGGCGAAGGGAAGGCGTGCGCAGTGTCAGAGGGAGGGGTCGGTGCGCACCAGACCCACACCGATGCCTTCAATGGCGAAGTCGGCGGTGCGTGCATCGACGATGATGGGTTGGAATGCGGGGTTCTCGGGCAGCAGCTCGATGGTTTGACCCTGACGGTGCAGCCGCTTGACGGTGACGCCGCCATCGACACGTGCAACGACGATCTGACCATTGCGCGCCTCGCTGCTTTGACGAACGGCCAGTAGATCGCCCTCCAGAATGCCGGCGTCTCGCATGCTCATGCCCCTGACCTTGAGCAGGTAGTCGGGTTTTTCACGAAACAGGCTTGGGTCTAACTGGTAGTGCTGTTCGATGTGCTCTTGCGACAAGATGGGGCTGCCCGCAGCGACTCGCCCCACCAGCGGAAGGTTCAGTCCCACCCAGGCCAGCCCAGTGCCCAGGGGGGACGCTGAGGCGTTTCCTGTTCCTGCGGAGGTCTTTAGACGGATCCCCCGGGAAGCGCCTGAGGTCAGCTCAAGAACGCCCTTGCGCGCCAGTGCCTTGAGGTGCTCTTCGGCCGCGTTGGGCGAGCGAAACCCCAGTTTTGCCGCGATTTCTGCACGAGTGGGCGGAAAACCGGTGTCGCTGATGTACTGACGGATCAGATCCAGGATTTCCTGCTGACGGGCGGTGAGATCGCGCATGGTGGGCGTTCGGGCAAGACCGGTGGACTGCGAGAACTGTAATTTTATACAGTTATTCGGTCTTGGCAAGTCCCGGTGCAAAGCGTCGCGATCTGGGCAGGAAACTCACCCTAAAGGATTAATTGTGCGATGCAAAATATTTTTTGTCGCCACGGTCATTGGTTTATTAGGGGGGCAGGAATAGCCACCCCGGTCCTAATTGCTTAGTGCCACGCTGTGTGACTTATGGCACAGTCACTTCGCGCGGCATCGCTGCCCGTGCCGGCCCTGTCCCCCGGCGTCACCCGCTTTTGAGGTTCATGCATGAGCACCAAGATCTATGTCGGCAATCTTCCGTGGCGCGCCACCGATGCCCAACTCACAGAAATGTTCGCTGTTCATGGCGACGTGATCGAAGCCCGCATCATCAATGACCGCGAAACCGGTCGTTCCCGCGGATTCGGCTTCGTGACCATGACCGCCGGCGACGCTGCCCAGAATGCGATTCGTGCACTGAACGGGACCTCCCTGGAGGGCCGTGCGCTCGTCGTCAATGAGGCGCGCGAGCAGCAGGGCGGAGGTGGCGGTGGCGGGTTCCGGCGCACTGGCGGCGGCGGTGGCGCAGGTGGGGGTGGCGGCTACGGTGGTGGTGGCAACGGCGGCTACGGCGGTGGCGGTGGTAATGGCGGTGGTGGCAACGGCGGGCAACGCCGCCCTCGCCAGTACTGAGCGACCGCGTCTCTGAGTTGATCCACTGCCAGGCGCTTTGTGCGCGCTTGGCAGCAGCACTGCCCTCACGGATGATCGGCGGTGCGTGCTCTCGGCACGGCTCAGGGGCGCCTCGTGACACAGCAAACGACGCGCGCCATGCCTGCTCCGAGGTTAGGCGTGCGCCGAGCAGCGCAACCGGTCAGCTCGCAACCGGCCCGCTCGCAGTCGGTCAGCGCGGTGCGCTGGCCGTCATCGCGCTGGTGTCCAGCGCGCAGCCCGTGCGCGCAGTGATTTCCGCCACGCTGACGCCCGGGGCCAACTCGCGAAGCACCAGACCTGAAGCGGTCACTTCGATCACCCCCAGGTCGCTGATGATCAGATCGACCACGCCCAGACCGGTCAGCGGTAAGTTGCACTGAGGCAGGATTTTCAAGTCCTCGCCACCGTCCTTGCGCCGTGCGGTGTGTTCCATCAACACAATGACCCGACCCACCCCGGCCACCAGGTCCATGGCACCGCCCATGCCTTTGACCATCTTCCCGGGGATCATCCAATTGGCCAGATCACCGCGCTCGGAGACCTGCATGGCTCCCAGGATCGCCAGGTTGATTTTGCCTGCCCGGATCATCCCGAAGGAGTCGGCTGATGCAAAGATCGAGGAGCCCGGCAGCGTGGTCACGGTCTGCTTACCGGCGTTGATCATGTCGGGATCCACCTCGTCCTCGGTCGGGAAGGGGCCGATGCCCAGCAACCCGTTCTCAGACTGCAGCCAGACCTCCATGTCTGCAGGCACATGGTTGGCCACCAGCGTCGGCAGGCCGATGCCGAGGTTGACGTAAAAGCCGTTTTTCAGCTCGCGCGCGGCGCGCGCAGCCATGTCGTCACGGGTCCAGGGCATGGTGTACTCCTTAGCGCGCCGCGCGCGTGGTGCGCTGCTCAATGCGTTTTTCGGGGATCGGATTGTGGACCAGCCGGTGCACGTAAATGCCTGGCAGATGCACGGCATCCGGGTCGATCTCGCCGTTGGCCACCACCACCTCGACTTCTGCCACGGTGATCTTGCCGGCCATCGCCACGTTCGGATTGAAATTGCGCGCCGTGCGACGAAACACCAGATTGCCTGAGCGGTCGGCCATCCAAGCCTTGACCAAAGACACATCGGGAACGAGCGCGCGCTCCATCACGAAGGTATCGCCGTCGAATTCTTTGGTCTCCTTGCCTTCGGCCACTACGGTACCCACGCCCGTACGCGTAAAGAACGCGGGAATCCCGGCCCCACCTGCGCGCAATCTTTCGGCGAGCGTGCCCGGAGGAGTGAATTCGAGTTCGAGTTCGCCGGCCAGGTATTGCCGCTCGAACTCCTTGTTTTCGCCCACGTAGCTCGCGATCATCTTGCGGATCTGTCGGGTGGCCAGCAGCAACCCCAGCCCGAAACCGTCGACTCCGGCGTTATTCGAGACGCACGTGAGGTCGCGCACACCGCTGTCACGCAAGGCGGCGATCAGCGCTTCCGGAATACCGCACAGCCCGAAGCCTCCGACCGCAATGGTCTGGCCGTTTCGAACGATATCGGCAAGCGCGGCCTGCGCGCTCGGGTACAGCTTGCTCATGGATAGGGTTCCTGTGGCTGAGCCGCAGCGATCGGCGCTGCAAACCGATTACATGCCCGGATAGTTCGGTCCGCCGCCACCTTCAGGCACCACCCACACGATGTTCTGTGTTGGGTCCTTGATGTCACAGGTCTTGCAGTGCACGCAGTTCTGCGCATTGATCTGCAGGCGATCGGATTGGTCTTCGTTCTTGACGAATTCGTAGACCCCGGCCGGGCAATAGCGTTGCTCGGGTCCGGCGTAACGGGCCAGATTCGTGCCCACCGGGACGCTCGCATTCTTGAGCGTGAGATGGATCGGCTGGTTCTCTTCGTGATTGGTGTTCGACAGGAACACCGATGAGAGTCGATCGAAGGTGAGTTTGCCGTCGGGTTTCGGATAGACGATCGGCTGGAACTCCGAGGCCGGGCGCAGGCATTCATGGTCGGCATGCGCATGGTGCAGCGTCCAGGGGGCTTTGCCACGCAGCACGACCTGTTCGATGCCATGCATGATGGTCCCGGTGACCAGACCTTTGCTCATCCACTGCTTGAAATTGCGGGCCTGCCAGAGTTCGTCGTACAGCCACGACGAGCGAAATGCAGCCGGGTAAGCAGAGAGTTCGTCGGCCGAGCGACCCGCGCCCAGTGCCTCGAATGCGGCGTCAGCGGCGAGCATCCCGGTCTTGATCGCGGCATGACTGCCCTTGATGCGCGAGGCGTTCAGAAAGCCTGCATCGCAACCGATGAGCGCCCCGCCTGGAAAAACAGTCTTGGGCAGCGACATGATGCCGCCTGCGGTAATGGCACGCGCCCCGTAGCTCAGGCGCTTGCCGCCCTCGAAGGTGCTGCGAATGGCGGGGTGCGTCTTGTAGCGCTGGAACTCCTCGAAGGGCGATAGCCAGGGGTTCTGATAGGCCAGACCCACGACGAAGCCGACCGAGACCAGGTTCTCGCCGAAGTGATAGAGGAACGAACCGCCGTAGGTGGCGTTGTCGAGCGGCCATCCGGCGGTGTGAACCACGAGCCCGCGCTTGTGCTTGGCGGGGTCGACTTCCCACAACTCCTTAATGCCCAGGCCATAAGTTTGCGGATCGCTGTCGGCATCGAGCCGGTACTTGGCGATCAGCTGTTTGCCCAGGTGGCCGCGTGCGCCTTCCGCAAAGAGGGTGTACTTGGCCAGCAGTTCCATGCCGGGCTGGAAGTTGTCGGTAGGTTCCCCATCGCGACCCACCCCCATGTTTCCAGTGGCCACACCGCGCACGGCCCCCTTGTCGTCGTAGAGGATCTCGGCGGCCGCAAATCCTGGATAGACATCAATGCCCAGCGCCTCGGCCTGCTGACCCATCCAGCGCACCACGGCACCCAGGCTCACGATGTAGTTGCCGTGATTGCGCAGCCCCGAGGGCAGCGCCCAGTTGGGCGTGCGGTACGACTTGGTGGCCGTCAGAAAGAGCACCTCGTCTTCGGTGACCTCGGTTTCGAGCGGCGCGCCCTGCGCTTTCCAGTCGGGAATCAGCTCGGTGATGGCCCGCGGGTCCATCACGGCGCCCGACAGGGTGTGGGCTCCGATCTCGGAGCCTTTCTCGATCACGCACACCGAAAGTTCGCTGCCGGCCTTGGCCGCCAGCTGCTTGAGTCGTATGGCTGCAGCGAGCCCGGCCGGCCCGCCACCCACGACGAGCACGTCGAATTCCATTGAATCCCGTTCGATATCCATCTTGTCCTTCCCTGAGCAACCGGTGGATTTTCGCCAAAGCTGGCCCTTGGCGCAAACCGTGGTCTTCTGTGCGGGTGTTTGGCGTCTGTCCCATGCGTCGCGTATGCGATCATCGGCCCCCTGTCAGGAGACCCGACAATGGCTCAGCCCATGCAATTTGATTTGAAAGACAAGACCGCCCTGGTGACCGGCGCGTCAAGCGGTTTGGGGGCCCGATTTGCCCGTGCGCTGGCTGCAAACGGCGCCACCGTGGTATTGGCCTCGCGACGCATCGAGCGGCTGAAGGAATTGCGCGCCGAGATCGAAGGCGAGGGCGGCCAGGCCCATGTGGTGCCGATGGATGTCACTGACACGGTCTCGATTGCTGCAGCGGTTGATCAGGCCGAGGCGCATGCTGGCGCGATCGATATCCTGGTCAATAATTCGGGGGTCAGCACCACCCAGCGTCTGGTGGATGTGGCGCCCGACGATTTCGATTTCGTCTTCGGCACCAACACTCGCGGCTCGTTCTTCGTTGCTCAGGCGGTGGCTCGCCGCATGATTGAGCGCGCCAGAACCGAGCCCGACCGGCAGGCCCGCATCATCAACATCGCTTCGATGGCCGGCCTCAAGGTGCTGGCCCAGATCGGCTTGTACAGCATGAGCAAAGCGGCCGTGGTGCATATGACCCGGGCCATGGCGCTGGAATGGGCTCGATTCAACATCAACGTCAACGCGATCTGCCCCGGTTACATCAGCACCGAGCTCAATGAGCACCACTGGGAAACCGAGGCCGGACGCAAGCTGATCGCGATGATGCCGCGCCGCCGCCTGGGGCAGCCCGAAGATCTGGATGGTCTGCTGCTCCTGCTGGCCTCGGATCAGTCCCGATTCATCAATGGCGCGATCGTGACGGCCGATGATGGGTTCGGTCTGACCTGAGTGCGGCCCCCGCGCGGGTCCTCAGGCGAATTACCTCACTGTTTTCCGTCACTGCGGATCAGGCGCTTGCGTGCAGCCCGCAGGGCCAGCGCCACCGCGATCACAATCGGGATCACCGCAATGCCGCTGGCCAGCCCCGGGTCGATCGGCAGGCCAGCTTCAGCCATCGCCTTGAAGACGTAGCTCACCAGCCCGGTGGCGTAGTACGAGATGGCGGCCACCGAGAGGCCTTCCACCGTTTCCTGCAGGCGCAGCTGCATCGCCGCACGGCGATTCATGTCGGCCAGCAGCGCCTGATTCTGGTGCTCGCGTTCAAATTCCACCCGCGTGCGCAGCAGCCCACTGGCGCGCGCCACACGTTCCGAGGCCGCAGCCAGGCGGATCCCCACTGACTCGCAATAGGACATGGCGGGCTCGAAGCGCCGATCAAGGAATTCGGTAATTGTTTGCAGGCGTGGCAGTCGGGTCTGACGCAGTTCGGCGCCGCGTTGTCGCACCAGACTGCGGTATGCGCGCGCAGCGCTCAATCGGAACAGCGAATACGCCGAGATCTGCTCAATGGTGGCCGACAGCCCGGTGAGATCCCCCAGCAGCTCGGGCTCTTCGGATTTCGGTGCGATATCGAGACGGGCGACCAGTCCGGCCAGATCGCGCTCGGCGCGGTCGAGCTGCCGCGCCAGGTCGCGCGCCTCGGGAAATGCCAGCATGGCCATCATGCGATAGACCTCCATCTCGATCACCCGCTGCACGGCCCGTCCCATCTGGCTGGCATTGGTCGCCTGGTCGATCAGCAGGAAGCGGCCGTAACCGTCAGCATCGAGATGAAAGTCGGAGTAAAGCGCTGCGTCGCTGTCGGAGATGGCCGCTCCAACCAGATGCTGAGAGCCCAGCAGTTGCTCTGCGCGGGCCAGATCAAAGCCATGCGCCCCGGCAGGCAGTACCGCCACACGCAGTGCCGCGATCACCTCGCCATGGTGTTCGTCGATCAGCTCACTGAGCAGGTCATCGGCTGTGTTTTTGGAAAAGGGGTGCAGCGGATCACATTCCTGCGAATACACCGTGTAATCGTCGAACTCCCCGTGCCGCTCCCACTTGATGCGCAATGCGCCGACTTGGGCATCGAAGTGGCTGTGACCGCTGCCGGGTGGTGTCAGACCATGGCGTGCACACCACTCACTGAGTCGCTCGGGCGCGGGCCGTTCATGGCGCTTGTGGTGCAGGACCGACAGATGCGAAATGACCTGGGGCGCGCTGACCGGGGGGCGCGGCCGAGTGTGCACCTCGTTGTGCAGCTCGGTGCGAAGGGGATGGTTGTGCATGGTATTTGGACCCGCAGCGGCCGCGAGGCAGGGCGCGCGGTGAAAACCGTCATGATGACCGAATCTGGATCGACGAGGGCGGCCGGCCTGTCGGGGCGCGTGGCATTGCGCACGTGTTTCGGTGCCGGGGGCGCCGTGAGGCAATCAGTGTGACCCATCGCCCGGGTGCGCCACGGAGCTTGTTATAATCGGCCTTTCCCGTTGGCCTCCATGACCAAATTCGTTTTTGTCACCGGCGGGGTGGTCTCTTCTCTCGGAAAAGGGATCGCCGCCGCGTCGATGGCCGCGCTGCTCGAGTCGCGTGGGCTGCGCGTCACGCTTCTGAAGCTCGACCCCTACATCAACGTCGATCCGGGCACCATGAGCCCGTTTCAGCATGGCGAGGTGTTCGTCACCGAAGACGGCGCTGAAACCGACCTTGATCTCGGCCACTACGAGCGGTTCATTAGCGCTCGTATGCGCCGTCACAATAACTTCACCACCGGGCAGATCTACGAATCCGTCATCCGCAAGGAGCGCCGTGGTGAATACCTCGGTCGAACGGTGCAGGTCATCCCGCATATCACCAACGAGATTCGCGCCTTCATCGAGCGCGGCGCCGGTATGGGTACCGACGCGGCCGCCGAAGTGGCCATCGTCGAGATCGGTGGCACGGTGGGCGATATCGAATCATTGCCTTTCATTGAAGCCGCCCGTCAGATGAGCCTGGCACTGGGGCGGGGCAATGCCTGCTTCGTGCATCTGACCCTGGTGCCGTTCATCCCTTCTGCGGGTGAACTGAAAACCAAGCCCACTCAGCACTCTGTGCAAAAGCTGCGCGAAATCGGCATCCAGGCCGACCTGATCCTGTGTCGTGCCGACCGCCGCATTCCGGACGATGAACGCGCCAAGATTTCGCTGTTTTCCAACGTGCCCATCGACTCGGTGATTTCGGTCTGGGACGCTGACTCCATCTACAAGATTCCGCGGATGCTGCATGAGCAGCGCGTCGACGACCTCCTGTGCGAAGTGCTGCGTGTGCAGGCCAAGCCTGCCGACCTCAGCGTCTGGGATCGTCTGGTCGATCGGCTTGAGCATCCTGCCCACACCGTGCGTATTGCCATGGTGGGCAAGTACGTCGAATTGACCGAGTCGTACAAGTCGCTCAGCGAAGCACTGACGCATGCGGGTATTCACACGTCCAGTCGCGTGAAGATCGAGTACATCGATTCCGAGCAGATCGAGCGCGAAGGCACCGCTGCCTTGGAGCACTTTGACGCCATCCTGGTTCCGGGTGGCTTCGGGCGTCGTGGCGTGGAAGGCAAAATCGCTGCCATCCGATTCGCCCGCGAGCGCGGTGTGCCGTACCTGGGCATCTGTCTGGGCATGCAGTTGGCGGTGATTGAGTTTGCTCGCAATGTGTGCGGCTTACACGGCGCCAACAGCACTGAGTTCGATGCGGCCACGGTCCACCCGGTCGTGGGCCTGATCACTGAATGGCTCGACCGCGATGGGCGGGTCGAGCGCCGAGACGCGGCCTCTGATTTGGGTGGCACGATGCGGCTGGGCTCGCAGCGCTGCCCCGTGGTGCCCGGCACCCTCGCTGCGCGTGTTTACGGCGAGAGCGTCAATGAGCGCCACCGTCATCGCTACGAGGTCAACAACGGTTACGTGCCGCGTCTTGAAGCAGCCGGCCTCAGCGTGTCGGCCCGCACGCCCTCCGAGGGCCTCACCGAAATTGCCGAACTGCCTCAGAGCGGCAACATGGCGCACCCCTGGTTCATGGGCGTGCAGTTTCACCCTGAGTTCACGTCCACGCCGCGTGACGGACACCCGCTATTCATTTCGTACGTCGAAGCCGCACTGGCCCATGCGCGTGAGCGTCCTGCGCTTGTGTCCGCCTGAGGCCTGCGGGTCGCAACCGACGCGGCGCCAGACGGGCCGCGTGTACACCGAATACAGACCGATGACAGAAGACTGGACACGGACGGACTAGCTCGATATGCGACTGTGTGGATTCGAAGTCGGCCTGGATCGGCCGTTGTTCCTGATCGCAGGCCCCTGCGCGATCGAATCGCGCGAGCTGGCCATCCAGACTGCAGGCGAACTCAAGGCCATCGCCGGCGCCCTGCATGTGCCGTTCATCTACAAGTCTTCTTTTGACAAAGCCAATCGCAGTTCCGGGCGTTCATTTCGTGGCCCGGGGCTGGACGAAGGGCTGCGGATCCTGGCTGAAGTGCGCAGGCAGATTGGTGTGCCGGTGCTGACCGACGTGCACGACGCCGATCAGATCGAGCCCGTGGCAGCGGTGGTCGACGTGCTGCAGACGCCGGCGTTCCTGTGCCGGCAAACCGATTTCATTCGTGCCGTGGCGGCGAGCGGCAAGCCGGTCAACATCAAGAAGGGCCAGTTTCTGGCGCCTGGCGACATGAAGCATGTGGCCGACAAGGCGCGCGAAGCCGCCGTGGCCGCGGGCCATGACGGAGACTCGATCATGGTCTGCGAACGCGGCGCGTCCTTCGGCTACAACAATCTCGTCTCTGACATGCGCAGCCTGGCCATCCTGCGCGAAACGCGCTGCCCGGTCGTGTTCGATGCCACCCACTCCGTGCAACTGCCGGGCGGACAAGGCAGCTCATCCGGTGGCCAGCGCGAATTCGTCCCGGTGTTGGCGCGCGCGGCGGTGGCCACCGGCGTGGCGGGTCTGTTCATGGAAACCCATCCCGATCCGGCCAAGGCCCTGTCGGATGGGCCCAATGCCTGGCCCTTGCCGCGCATGGCGGAATTGCTGGCCACGCTGTGCGAACTCGATGCCCTGGTCAAGCGCCATGGCTTTCCTGAAAACGCGATGCGAGGCTGATGACGCATCGGCCTGTGCCATGCGACGCCGCATCCTGACCACTCTTGAGGACCTATGCCTAGCGCCTATGTGATTGCCGATGTTCACGTGACCGACCCCGAGCAGTACAAGGCCTACATGGCGCTGACGCCAGCGGCCGTGGCGGCAGCGGGCGGTGAGTTTGTGGTGCGTGGCGGGCGCAACGAGAAACTCGAGGGACACTGGACGCCCCGTCGGACGGTGGTGATCCGGTTCCCCACCTATGAGGCGGCGCAGGCTTTCTATCACTCGCCGCTGTATACCGAGGCCCGCGCAGCGCGCGCCGGCGCCACTGAATTTTTTAACATGATCGTCGTGGAAGGAGTCTGAGCCATGAGCACCATTGTCGACATCATCGGTCGCGAAATCATCGATTCGCGCGGCAATCCCACGGTCGAGTGCGACGTGCTGCTCGAGTCGGGCACCATGGGCCGTGCGGCTGTCCCCTCGGGCGCCTCCACCGGCTCACGCGAAGCAATCGAGCTGCGTGACGGCGATGCCAAGCGCTACGGCGGCAAGGGCGTGCTGCGGGCCGTGGAGAACATCAACACGGAAATTTCCGAGGCCATCATGGGCCTGGATGCCAGCGAGCAGGCCTACATCGACAAGACCCTGATCGACCTGGACGGCACCGACAACAAGGCGCGGTTGGGCGCCAACGCGACCCTGGCCGTGTCCATGGCGGTGGCCAAGGCGGCGGCCGAGGAATCGGGCCTGCCCTTGTACCGTTACTTCGGTGGCTCAGGTGCCATGGCACTGCCCGTGCCCATGATGAACGTCATCAATGGCGGTGCGCATGCCAACAACAATCTCGATCTGCAGGAGTTCATGATCATCCCGATCGGGGCGCCCAGCTTTCGGGAAGCGATGCGCTACGGCGCGGAAACCTTCCAGGCGCTGAAAAAGATTCTGCACGACCGGGGACTAAGCACAGCTGTGGGCGACGAAGGTGGTTTTGCGCCCAGCGTGACCAACCATGAAGCCGCGATTCAGCTCATCCTGGAGGCCATCGACCGGGCAGGCTACACCGCGGGCTCGCAAATTGCGCTGGGCCTGGATTGCGCGGCCTCAGAGTTCTACAAGAACGGCAAGTACCACCTGCACGGCGAAGGACTGACGCTCTCGGCCGTCGATTTCAGCAACCTGCTGGCCACCTGGTGCGACAAGTATCCGATCATCTCCATTGAAGACGGCATGGCCGAAAACGACTGGGATGGCTGGCGCACCCTGACCGATACCCTGGGGGATCGGGTCCAGTTGGTGGGCGACGATCTGTTCGTCACCAATACGCGCATCCTGCGCGAAGGGATCGACGCTGGCATCGCCAATTCCATCCTGATCAAGATCAACCAGATCGGCACGCTCACTGAAACGTTTGCGGCGATCGAGCTGGCCAAACGCAACAACTACACCGCCGTGGTGTCGCATCGTTCAGGCGAAACCGAGGACACCACGATCGCCGACATCGCGGTCGCCACGAACGCGCTGCAGATCAAGACCGGTTCGATGTCGCGCACCGACCGCATCGCCAAATACAACCAGCTATTGCGGATCGAAGAGGACCTCGGTGATGTGGCGCAGTACCCGGGTCGCTCGGCGTTCTACAACCTTTTCTGACGCAGGGCTAAGCGGTGCGCCTGCTGACGCTGGCTTTGCTGGCCTTGCTGGTGCTCATCCAGTATCCGCTCTGGCTGGGTAAGGGCGGCTGGATGCGCGTGTGGGAGGTAGATCGCCAGCTCGTGACCCAGAACAGAGCCAATGAGCGGCTGGTGGAGCGCAATCGCGCGCTCGAGGGCGAAGTGCGCGACCTGCAGCAGGGTACCGGGGCGATCGAAGAGCGCGCGCGCTATGAACTCGGCCTCATGCGCAGCGATGAGGTGTTTGTGCAGTTGGTGGATCCGGCCTCGGCGGCTGCAGGCACGGGGAGCGCCGCCGCCGCGCCCGTGCCGGGGCGGGCCACTGCGCCGGCTGGCCTTAGTGCCGCGCCCGCGAAGTCGGCGCAGGCGGCTCGCTAAGGAACAGCGAGACGCTGTCCACGGCGTCGAAATCGTAGGCGGTATTGCAGTACTCGCAGCGCACACCGACCGTGCCGCGCTCGGCGACAATCGATTCGATTTCTTCGCGCCCGAGCATGCGCAGCATCCCCACCACTTTGTCGCGCGAGCAGCTGCAGGCGAACTGCGCACTGCGCGCATCGAAGGCGTGGAGGGTTTCTTGCCAGAACAGTCGACGCGCCACCGCGTCGGGGCTGAGCGCCAGCAGTTCGTCTCGCGTGACGGTATCGGCCAGCTGCTGCAGGCGGTTCCAGCCGTCGGCATCGGTGAGCGCCACACCCCCTTCGTCGGGCAGTCGCTGCAGCATCATTCCGGTGGCACGGTCTTCGTCTGCGGCCAGCCAAAGCCGCGTTGGCACCTGTTCCGAGCGGGCCATGTAGCGCTCCAACATCTCGGCAATGCTGTCGCCTTCGAAGGGCACGATGCCCTGGTAGGGCTGTCGATTAGGCGAATGGCTGGCCGGGTCGAGCGTGACCACGCAGCGGCCCTTGCCGTGGGCATTGACCAGTGTGGCCAGGTCGGCTTCTTCCGGGCAGACATGACCCTCGCGCAGTTTGGCGGTGGCACGAAAACGACCGGCCTGGTCGCACTCAGCCACCAGCAGCGCGACTGGGCCATCGCCATGGATCTGCAGCACCAGACTGCCTTCGAACTTGAGCGATGCTGACAGCAGCAGGGCTGCGGCACTCAGCTCGCCCAGATAAGTGCGCACTGCACGAGGATAGATGTGGCGCTGGGTGACTTCGCGCCAGGCCGTATCGAGCGAGACGAGTTCGCCTCGCACCGGTGCGCCCTTCAGCATGAAGCGCTGCAGCACATCGTTGCTCAAAGGATCGGCGAACAGGCCGATCTCGGGTCGTTGGGCCTGGCTCACCCGTCAATCCGTTGCAGCTGCGTACGCATCTCGGTGGCTTTCGCCACATAACTGTCGACGCCGGTGCGGATACGCGCGACCTCCTGATCCGTGAGCTCGCGGATGACCTTGCCGGGGGACCCCATCACCAGGCTGCGATCAGGGATTTCCTTGCCTTCGGGAATGAGCGCTCCCGCGCCGATCAGGCATTCGCGGCCGATTTTTGCGCCATTCATGACGACGGCCTGGATGCCGATGAGGCTGCCATCGCCCACGGTGCAGCCGTGCAACATGGCCTGGTGACCAATGGTCACATGCGCGCCGACCGTGAGCGGAAAATTGCGGTCGGTGTGCAGGACGGCGTTTTCCTGGACGTTGCTGCCCATGCCGATGCGAATCGGCTCATTGTCGCCACGCAAGACCGCACCGAACCAGACGCTTGCGCCGTCGGCCAGTTCGATTTTGCCCATGATATGTGCCCCAGGCGCGACCCAGGCCGATGTGGAAACCGTGGGGCGATGTTCTCCGAGCGCGTAAATGGCCATGAGCCTCCCTGTAGACTTGACGAGTGAATGGGCGCGGTGAGCGCGGACTGGCCGAGTTTACAGCCTTGCCCATAGGCGCCTCCTTGGTTGTACGCCCCGTGATCGCATCCGGTCTGAATCCGCCCATGATGGAAGAGCGTGCCGCAGGAACGCCGGACGACGCCATGCTCAACGGGACGCAGCCTCTCAGAATCGCGGCCCGCAACGCCTGGGCCGTTGCAAACCCGGCCCAAAAAGCGCTGGCCGCCCAGGCGCTGACGACCTGGCTCACCGGTTCACCTGAATGTGAGGCGATCTGCTGCTGTGCCCGCGTTGGGGCAGCACTCCAGTTTGACGATGCTCTGCGCCCGGGCCGTCCGCCTCGCCCTCTGCTGGTCCATCCGCGCGATGTGCCGGCGCGGGGCATCGGCACACCCGCCGGGCGCGCCGCCTTGCTGCACGCCATTGCGCACATCGAATTCAATGCCATCGATCTGGCGCTGGATGCGGTGTGGAGATTTCCCGATATGCCCCATGCCTGGTACCTGGACTGGGCCAGCGTGGCGGTCGATGAGGCACGTCATTTCACGGCCCTCCATGACGAACTGGCCCGGCGCGGTCATGCCTATGGTGACTTCGACGCGCATGACGGTCTGTGGGAAATGGCCATGAAAACCCGTCACGATCCGCTGATGCGCGTCGCGCTGGTGCCCAGGCTCATGGAAGCCCGCGGCCTGGATGTCACGCCTGGCATCATGAAGCGGCTCGGTGGTGCGGGTGATCGCGCAGCGGTCGACATCCTGGCCATGATCTTGCGCGAAGAGGTCCGCCATGTGCAGATCGGTAACACCTGGTACGAGCGGCTGTGCACAGACCGTGGTCTGGATCCGATCGCCCACTGGGACCGACTGGCACAGGCCCATGGCGCTGCGCGGCCCCAGGCGCCATTCAATATCGAGGCGCGTCTGCAGGCGGGCTTTCGCATCGAGGAACTGATCCGTTGGGGGCATACATGAAGCGTTCGGATGCACAGCGCCGGCGCTGGATGGCGCAAGCGTTCGGGCTGGGTGCCTCTGGCGTGATGGCGGGTTGCTCAGCGAGCCGCCCGGCAGGCGATGCAGCTCAGAGCACGCACCTTGCACCCTCGGCGACGGGTGCCGCGCCGGCCTGGCGCGGCGCCACCGATCCCTTTTCACTGGGCGTGGCCAGCGGTTGGCCCCGACCCGATGGCGCTACGATCTGGACGCGTCTGGCACCCCAGCCGCTGCAGGCGGGTGGCGGCGTAGATCCCGTGCCCATCTCCGTGCAGTGGGAAGTGTTCGAGGAGGGCAGGGCGGCGGTGCTGCAGTCCGGCCGCATCGATGCGCTGCCAGATTGGGCTCATTCGGTGCGGGTGGATGTGCGGGGTCTGCAGCCTCACAGGCGCTATCGCTACCGTTTCATGAGCGGCGATGCGGTCAGTGCGCAGGGTGCGTTCACGACTGCGCCTGCGCCTGGGCACATTGAGCGACTGCGTCTGGTTTTCGCCTCGTGCCAGCAGTATGAGCAGGGCTACTACGGAGCCTGGCGACATGCCGTGGCTGACGCCCCCGATCTGGTGGTTTTTCTGGGCGACTACATCTATGAGTCGTCCTGGGGTCGTAACCACGTGCGCAAGCACGATCCCGGTGTGCCGCACACACTGGCCGACTATCGGCGCCGACACGCCCTATACCGCTCCGACGCCGATCTGCAGGCTGCGCATGCCGCCTGCGCCTGGTTGCCCACCTGGGACGATCACGAAGTCGACAACGACTATGCCAATGACTTGTCTCAGCGCGGTGATCCGCCTGAGCAGTTCCTGGCAAGGCGTGCGGCGGCGTACCAGGCCTATTTCGAACACATGCCCTTGCCCTGGTCGATGGCTCCTAAGGGGCCCGACATGCGGATCTACGGCGCATTCGACTGGGGCGCACTGGCCCGACTGCATGTCGTGGATGATCGTCAGTACCGCACCCCGCAGGCCTGCTCGCCACCTGGGCATGCAGGCTCGCGCGTGGTCGGGCCCGAGTGCCTGGATCGACTCGATCCCACGCGCACGCTCCTGGGGCACGCGCAGGAGGCCTGGTTGTCGCAGTCCATGCGCGACAGCCGCGCACGCTGGAATGTGCTGGCGCAGCAGACCCTGATGTCGCGTGCCGATAGCAAGTCCGGCCCGGGTGAAGCCTGGTGGACCGATGGCTGGGATGGCTATCCGCAGGCCCGACGCCGTCTGCTGGAGTCGGTGCGTCAGGCCAAAGTGGCTAATCCGCTTGCGCTGGGTGGCGACGTTCACGCGTTTTACGCCGGCGAATTGCATGAAGACTTCGATCGGCCGGCCGAGAAGCCCGCCATGATCGAATTCGTGGGGGGCGCGATCACTTCGCAGAGTTGGCCGCAAGCCCGCATCGATGCGCTGGTCGCCGAAAATCCCAACCTGAGATACGGCGAGGGGCGCTTTCGGGGCTATGGACTCATGGACATCGAACCCGGGCGCGTGCAGGTGTCGATGCGCGCGATTGACGATGCGCGGGTGGCGGCCACCGGCGTGCGTACCCTGCGCCGCTTCGAGGTGCGCGAGGGTGTGGGCCGACTCGAGGGCTGACGACGGCCAGCGTTATAAAATCGCAGGTTGTCCCGAGCCCCTGTCCGATGACTGAACCCTACCGCCCCCGAATTGCCTCCGCGTCGCGCTTTGTGCAGGCCCGCGGCCTGCGCCACCATGTCCGAATCTGGGGCGACCCCGGGCAGGGCACCCCCCAGTCGCCCAGCCTGCCGCCTTTGGTCATGCTGCATGGCTGGATGGATATCGGCGCTTCGTTTCAGTTCGTGGTCGACGCGTTCGCCCGGACGCGCCATGTGATCGCCCCCGACTTGCGCGGTTTTGGACTCACGCAGCGGCCAGCGGCCGACTGTTACTGGTTTCCGGATTACCTCGCTGACGTCGAGGCCTTGCTCGATGAGCTGGTACCCGAGGGGCCGATCGATCTGCTGGGCCACAGCATGGGCGGCAACGTCGCCATGCTGTTTGCCGGTGTGCGCCCGGCGCGCGTTCGCAAACTGGTGAGCCTGGAGTCGTTCGGCCTGCCTCCAAGCGCCCCCACTGAAGCGCCCGGGCGTCTGCGGGCCTGGATGGATGAACTCAAGGCGGGCGCGCGCATGCGCGATTACGATTCGCTGGAGGCTGTGGCGGCGCGCCTCATGCACACCAATCCGCGTCTGGCGGCCGACCGTGCAGCCTGGCTGGCTGCGTTCTGGAGCGCACCCAATGCGCAGGGTCGCTTTGAAATCCAGGGGGACCCGGCGCATCGTCACACCAACCCCTACCTGTACCGGACCGACGAAACCGTGGCTGTCTGGGCTGGAATTACGGCCCCGGTGCTGCTGGTGGGGGCGCACGGCGATACCCGCTGGAAGCGCTACAGCGAAGACCCGCAGGTGGCTGACCGCCTGTCGGCCATTGCAGATCTGCGTGTGGTCGGTATCCCCGATGCCGGACACATGGTGCATCATGACCAACCAGCCCGCATCGCCGCACTGATCGAGGAGTTCATCGATGGCTGATCCGAGGCGCACGCGCCCCACCGATACGCACGATATCAACGCCGACCTGCATTGCCACTCGGTGATCTCCGACGGCACCTTGTCGCCCGAGGCCATCGTCGAGCGCGCGCACCGCAATGGCGTGCAGATTCTGGCCCTCACCGATCACGACGAGCTGGGCGGCCTGGTGGCGGCCGGTGCCCGTGCGCAAGCGCTGGGCCTGGCCTTCGTGCCAGGCGTGGAGGTGTCGGTCACGTGGGCCAACGAGACGATTCACATCGTCGGGTTGCGCGTCGACCCGCATCATGCCGGGCTTGCGCGCGGCCTCGATCGCACCCGCAATGGTCGCGACGAGCGTGCCCGTGAAATTGGTGTGCAGCTGGCTGAGGTGGGGATCCCCGATGCCTATGAGGGCGCCTTGAGGTACGCCGGCAATCCGGAGCTGATTTCGCGCAGCCACTTCGCACGCTATATCGTCGAAACCGGGACCTGCGCGAGCGTACATGACGTCTTCGAGCGTTTTCTCATCGAAGGCAAACCCGGCTTCATTCCCCATCGCTGGGCCCGACTGTCAGATGCCGTGGGCTGGATCTGCGAGGCCGGTGGCACGGCCGTTATGGCGCATCCCGGTCGCTATGCGCTCGGTGAACTGGCGATGGATCAGCTCATCCGTGAATTCTGCGATGCCGGAGGCACCGGCATTGAAGTCATGAGCGGCAGCCATGCACCCGGGCAGTCCGAGCGCTTTGTCACGATGGCTCAGCACTACGGTCTGAAAGCCTCGCGTGGTTCCGATTTCCACGGTCCCAATGAAAGCCGTCACGATCTGGGCAGCATGCCCCCGCTGCCGCGCAGCGTGACCCCCGTGTGGCACCACTGGCCCGAGGCACACGCGCTGGAACAGCGGTGACGCAGCGCTTCGAGATTCACCCCACGCATCCTCAGAAGCGCCTGATTGCTCAGGCTGCGGCCGTGCTCAAGGCAGGTGGGCTGATCGTGCTGCCCACTGATGCCTGCTATGTGCTGGCCTGCCAGCTCGACGACAAGCAGGCGGTGGATCGGCTGCGTGCTTTGCGTGCCATCGATGACCGCCATCTGCTCACGCTGATGTGCCGCGATCTGAGTGAGGTCGCGGTCTACGCGCAGATCGACAACCGTCAGTACCGCTTCCTGCGCGACTGGACGCCGGGGGCTTACACCTTCATCCTGCCCGCCACCCGTGAGGTGCCCAGGCGTCTGTGGCATCCCTCGCGCAAGACGGTGGGCCTGCGTGTGCCTGACCATCCGGTGGTGGCGCAGTTGCTTGAAGCTCATGGTGCACCGGTGCTGACCAGCAGCCTCATGCTGCCCGGCGACGAGTTGCCCCTGACGGATGCCGACGAAGCCATGGCCCGTTTGGCCGGCCGGGTGGAACTGGTGATCGACGCTGGCGCGCAGGGGCTTGAGCCCACGACGGTCATTGATCTGACCGCAGATGAACCCCAAGTGACCCGTGCAGGCTGCGGGCCGATCGATCGCATGACCGCGTAGAATTCGCCTTATGTTTGCACAGCGTGTTGTCTCCGGCATGCGCCCGACGGGCGCCCTTCACCTTGGCCACTATCACGGCGCCCTCAAGAACTGGGTGCGCCTGCAGGCCGAGCAGCCCTGCTTTTTCTTCGTCGCCGACTGGCACGCGCTCACCACGCACTATGAGTCGCCCGAAGTCATTCAGCGCAATATCTGGGACATGGTGGTCGACTGGCTGGCGGCTGGGATCAACCCGGCTCAGTCCACGCTGTTCATCCAGTCGCGCGTGCCTGAGCACGCTGAGCTGCATCTGCTGATGTCGATGTCCACGCCGCTGGGCTGGCTCGAGCGTGTGCCCACGTACAAGGACCAGCAGGAAAAGCTCACCGACCGCGACCTCACTACCTACGGCTTCCTTGGATATCCCCTGCTGCAGGCGGCCGACATCCTCATCTACCGAGCCAGTTCCGTGCCGGTCGGCGAAGACCAGGTGCCGCATATCGAGCTCACCCGCGAGATCGCCCGCCGCTTCAATCATCTCTTTGGCCGCGAGCCGGG
>CANHUQ010000030.1 GCA_947463885.1 Burkholderiales bacterium | reverse complement strand
CCTCATTCACGTGCCCTACAAGGGCGGCGGTCAGGTGATCACCGACGCCGTGGGCGGACAGTTCGAACTCTTCACCACCAACCCCAGCGCCGCCGTCAATCCGCATGTGGACCGCGGCACGCTGCGCTTGCTGGCGGTGGCGGCACCCAAGCGGCTGGAGTCACACCCCGACATTCCCACGTTCACGGAGTTGGGCTATCCCGATGCCAATCTGATGTCGACGTTCGGGTTCTTTGCCCCGGCCTCCATGCCGCGCTCAGCGCAGCAAAGGATTCACGAAGAGATCAACCGGCTGCTGGCCCAACCCGATCTGCGTCAGAAGCTCATCGACTTCGACAATCTGCCGGCGCCCCTGTCACAGTCGGACTTTGGCGCGCTGGTGAAGCGCGAATTCGAGGCCAATGCGCGCATCGTGAAGTCGGCCAATATTCGGGCGGATTGAGGGGGTGATCGCCCGGTTAATGTTCGTCCAGCACATAGCTCGTGCTGCGCCCGCCCACATCCGTCTTTCGCAGCACACCCCGCGCCAGCAGGTCGTTGATGTCACGCAGGGCGGGTCACCTCAAACCAGGTTGGTGCTGCTCTCAGGCTCAGTCACGCAAGCGGTCGTGCAACCACGCCCCCGCCTGCAGCACGGCCTGATCAGCCAACGCCGGGCCGATCAGCTGCAGCCCGATGGACAGGCCATGGCGGCCCACACCCAGCGGCAAATGCAGACAGGGCAGCCCCAGCACCGTCCAGGCGCGGCAAAACAGCGGGTCGCCGGTGCCCTCCCCCTGCAGCACCGCTTCGCCGATCGTGCTGGGAGCAATCAGCAGGTCGTGGTGCGCGAACAGTTCGCGGGCGGCATGGCGGGCGTCGTGCACCTGCTGCAAGTGGCGCACATGGTCGGCTGCATCCAGAGACAGCCCGGCCTCGATCATGCCGGCCAGCCGTGGGCTGAACAGCTCCGCGTGACGCAGCCGCTCATGCGACAGGCTGCGCGCCATCTCGGCCTGCATGACGTCGGTCTGCAGTCGGGCCAGCGGCTCGAACCAGGCCGGCACCGCCAGATCGCCTGGCTGCGTGCCAAGACGTGACAAGCGAGCGCACACTCTTTCCCACAACGCCTGCATATCGGCATCCATGCGGGCTGCATCGGGCCCGGCAAATAAGCCGACGCGCACGCCGCCGGCGTGAGGGGCCTCGGAGGACACCCGCAAACCGGCGTCGCCGGTGAGCACGCTAGCCAACAGCGCAGCATCGGGCACGCTGCGTCCGAAACCACCCACGGTATCGAGGGTCTCGCTTAGCATCTTCAGTCCGCTGCGCGAGACGCGGCCATGCGTGGGCTTGAACCCGACCACACCGCAAAACGCCGCGGGCCGGATGATCGACCCGGCGGTCTGCGTGCCAGTGGCCAGCGGCAACATACCGTCGGCGACAGCCGCCGCCGAACCACTCGATGAGCCGCCCGGCGTGCGATCGGGCGCATGCGGGTGACATGTGGGGCCCGGGTGGTAGGTGGCGAACTCGGTGGTGACGGTCTTGCCCACCAGGACAGCCCCGGCCTCGCGGCACAGCGCCACGATGGCGGCATCACAGGTCGGCCGATGGCCCGCATGGATCGGCGAACCGTAGGCAGTCGGCATGTCAGCGGTATCGAACACGTCTTTCATGCCCAGCGGCAGGCCATGCAGCGGCCCGCGGATCGGGCCGGCATCCAGCGCACGCGCGGCAGCCAGCGCGCCCTCGGCATCCAGATAAGCAAACGCCCGGACCTGCGGCTCGCGATCAGCGATGCGCGCCAGGCCATCCCGCACCAGCGCTTCGGCGGTGAGTTCGCGCCGCGCAAGCCGCAGCGCCAGGGTCGTGGCATCCAATGAATACAAGGCGTCGGTCGTGGGCACGGTCGGTCTGCGTCAGTCAATGAGACGCCCGATGCTACAGGCCGATGCGCCGCACGACGGCAGGCAACTCCGTGAGACTGCGCAGCACCGCGCTGTGGCCCGCGCCGAAGATCCGCATGGCTGCCGACGCAGACGACGGATCGAGCACGATCGCTGACGTGCTCACACCCGACCGACTCGATCGCAGCACCGCCATGCGCGCATCAGCGCTCAGGTAGCGCGGATCGTGCATGTCGATGTCCCAGGGCTGGGCGTCGCCGATCAGCACCACACGAGCCGCGCCGCTGCCGGGCGCCTCCAGGGTGCGCTGCGCGGCATGCCGCAGGCTCGCCCCCAATCGCGTGGAATGAGAGGGCTTAAGCGCCTTGAGCCGATCGATCACGCGGGTGCTGCAGGGTTCGCCGAAATCGAGCACGCGCTGCACGCTCACCGCTTGTCGGCCTTCAGAGTTGAAGGCAACGATAGCCACCGACACGCCACAAGCCTGCAGCGCCCGCGCCAGGAGGATGGCCACCTGGGATGAGCCCTGCAGCACACTGATGGCCTTGCGCTCACGAGACGCTCGCGCATGCATGGGCCACGGATCGGCGCTGGAAGCCGAGGCATCGATGACCAGCATCGTGCGTTCACCACGCCGCTGAGGTGCAAGCCGTCGCCAGACGCGTCCGTCCAGACGCACCGGTGGGCCGTGTGAGGCCACCGAGCGCACCGCGGCGTCCAGGTCGAGCACTTCGCCCTCGTCGCTCAAGGGACCCACCCGCCGGCGCCGCACCCCACGCCGGCGCAAGGTGTGCACGATGCGCGCCTGGCCCTCGGCATCGAGGGCCAAGGGCAGATGCGCCTCAACGACAGCCATGCGCGGCGTGGCCCCCGAGTGCGCGTCCAGGCGATGAGGCGGCCACTCATGCACCATCGCCCAGGCAGGACGAACGGTGCCGATCAGACGATCCCACTCGGGATATCGGCAAAGACGTGCGCCTGGATCAGGCGTGACGCGGGGCGGCGGATCGGGCGACAGGTCAGGGGGCGGATCAACCACCCCAGTCTGCGGCGGCGGCACTGCAGGCATCTCCTGAGGTGCCCCGGAGGGCCACATCCAGCGCAGGTCGTCGCGGTAATCGGGACCGGGGAGGTACGTCTTCGAATTGAAGCGCAGGCGCATCTGTCCGATGTCATTGCCGAGCAATGTCGCCGTGCGGCGCAACTGCACCGGATCATTCAGCTGCGACACGACTTGCCCCTGGGCATCCAGGCACATCGCCCGGCCCTTGGCGATCCAGGCATGCGGATCATCGTAGCCCGGGTCGATGAGCGCGCGCGCAAGGCGCAGCAGCAAGGTCTCGAAGCCGTTGCCATGCCCCGCATGAACGGTGTGCAGTGATCGCCACGCACGCGTGAGCCCCGGAAGTTCCCCGCCGACCAACGACTCCACGCGCGCGTCTTCCAGCACCCCCATCAATGCGCGCACGATCGGCCCCAGACCACGGCCATCAAAGACCGGCGGCGAGAAGGCCAGATGAGCCGCCGCATGGGCCGCAGCCGCGTGGTGCCATGCGCCGTGGGAAAGGACTCCACGCACTGGCACTTGCGCAGGCAAATGCAGCACACGGCCGATCAGGTGCGGTGGCTGACCCTCGCTCGCGCCCAGCTCAACCGCATCAGGGGCCTGCGGCCACAACAGCCGCAGGTAGCGTTGAATCGCCTGCGAGCGAGGCGTCACCGTCAAGGAGCCTTCGATCGCCTTCTCAGAAGGCCGAGTCAAGCAGGGCCTCGAGCGCCATGCGCGTATCGGCATCGTCGGTCAGTGGCTCGACCAGCGCCATGCGACAGGCATCGCTGGCGCGCAGCCCCTGAGCCACCAACTCACCCGCTCGGACCAGCATGCGGGTGGAAGCGCCTTCATCCAGACCCTCTCCCTGCAGTCGACGGGTACGCACACCGAAACCGACGATCACCTTGGCAGCACCCTGGTCGATCTGCGCCTCCTGGGCCACGATCAGTGCCTCAAGCTCGGGAGTGGGATAGCCGAGCGACAGCGCACAGAATCGCTGCCGTGTGGACGCTTTCATTTCACGCGAGGCCGGACCGGGGTTATAGGACACCACCAGCATGAAATCGGGATGCGCCTGCAGCAGCTCATTGCGCGCCGCCAAAGGCAGCATGCGGCGGGAATCGGTGAGCGGGTGAATGACGACCGCTGTGTCCGAGCGCGCCTCGACCAACTCGTCGAGATAGCAGATGGCGCCAAAGCGCGCGGCCTGCGACAACGGACCGTCTTGCCAGCGCGTGCCTTCGGCATCGAGGATCCACCGACCCACCAGGTCGCTTGCACTCAGATCGTCATTGCAGGCCACCGTGATCAGCGGCTTGCCCAGCCGCCAGGCCATGTACTCGACCAGCCGGGTCTTGCCGCAGCCGGTCGGGCCCTTGAGCATCACCGGCATGCGCCGCAGGCACGCCGCCTCGAACAGCTCGACTTCGCGCCCGGCGGGCTGGTAGTACGGCTGCTCGTCGATACACCAGGCCGCCAGCGGGGATTCCATCCGCATGGCAGGGTCAGCGATGCGTCACGGTGCTCTGGTTGGGGATGCCCTCGATCGGCGCTTCGTCGGTGCCCACGGTCGTGCGGGTGAAGGCTTCGACGCGCTTGCGCGTGCCTTCCGGGTCGTTGATCCACTGACCGTAGAACTCGTACGGGCACTTGGCCACACCCTGATCACCTTCGCGGGAATTGATCAGGCCGGTGTAGCCGCGATGCAGCAGCTTGAAGAGGTGATTTTCACTTTGGCCGTTGCGACGGAAATCGCGGATGAGGCTCTTGGAGAGCGCGGCATATTGCACGCCCATCTCTTCTTCACCGCACTCACCAAGCGTGCGCCCATCAAAACCGATGAGGGAGGAGTGACCGAAGTAGGAATACACGCCATCGAAGCCTGCGGCATTGGCCACGGCCACGTAGCAGTTGTTGGCGAAGGCCATGGCCTTGGAGATGATGATCTGCTGCTCCTTAGCCGGGTACATATAGCCCTGGCAACGGATGATCAGCTCGGCCCCCTTCATGGCGCAGTCGCGCCAGATCTCGGGGTAGTTACCGTCGTCGCAGATGATCAGACTGATCTTCAGCCCCTTGGGGCCGTCGCTCACATAAGTGCAGTCGCCGGGATACCAGCCTTCGATTGGCACCCAGGGCATGATCTTGCGGTACTTCTGCACGATCTCGCCCTGATCGTTCATGAGGATGAGGGTGTTGTAGGGCGCCTTGTTGGGATGCTCCTCGTGACGCTCGCCAGTGAGCGAGAACACCCCCCACACCTTGGCCTTGCGGCAGGCCTCGGCAAACACGGCGGTTTCAGGCCCGGGGACGGACGCAGCGGTGTCGTACATCTCCTTGCTGTCGTACATGATCCCGTGGGTGCTGTACTCGGGGAAGATCACCAGATCGAGCCCGGGCAGGCCGACTTTCATGCCCTCGATCATCTTGGCGATGTTGCGGGCATTGCTCATCACCTCTTCATGCGTATGCAGACGAGGCATCTTGTAATTGACCACGGCCACGCCGACCGTGTCCTTGCTGCTCGAAATATCACCGTGGATCATCGCTGGCTCCGGAATCAGTTGAGGGTTCGACGCCTTGGCGCGTCGCAAGCCATGGGGATCAGTGGCTGATCATCCAGGGCCGCTTGCTCGGAAAGGCCTTGTTGCCGTTGGGCGCCCGCACGGTGGCGCCCCGCTTGGGCGAGCTGCAGCAACCGCAGCCCGAGGGATGACGCAAGCGCGCGTAGTCGCCCGATCGTTTGGGCTCGTGGCGCGCCCGCTCGTTGGTTTCCAATGCAGTGCGCACGCCGATGTCGAGCATCGCCAGATGAGGCGCCGCCGCGAAAACGCGTGGAGACAACTGCCCGCAGTCGGGGCAGTCGGCCGGTTCATCGCGGCGGGACATCGAACGCAGCGCATCGAAGGCCCCGCAATCGGCACAGGCATAGTCGTAGGTGGGCATGGCGGGGCTCCGGTCGATGCGCGCGTTGAATGCTGAGGGCTTACAGGTCAGAGGTCAGGCGACAGCGGCATCTGAATCGAGCCGTCGATATGCTTGATCGGGCCGGCAGCGCTCGGGTTGATGTCGAAGTCGAAGATCTGAGTGGGGATCCACAGCGTGGCGCAGGCGTTCGGCACGTCGACCACCCCGCTGATATGGCCCTGCACCGGTGCCGTGCCGAGGATGGAGTAGGCCTGCGCACCGGAGTAACCGAACTTCTTGAGGTACTCGATCGCATTCAGGCAGGCCTGACGGTAGGCCACATGGACGTCCAGATAATGCTGGTTGCCCCACTCGTCGACCGAGATGCCTTCGAAGATCAGGTAGTCGTTGTAGGTGGGCGTGATCGGGCTGGGCTTGAAGATCGGGTTCTTGATGCCGTACTTCGCCATGCCACCCTTGATCAGGTTCACGCGCATGTGCACCCAGCCGGCCATCTCGATGGCACCGCAGAAGGTGATTTCGCCGTCGCCCTGGCTGAAGTGCAGGTCGCCCACGCTCAGGCCGGCGCCATCCACATACACCGGGAAGAAGATCTTGGAGCCGCGCGACAGATCCTTGATGTCGCAGTTGCCACCGTGCTCACGCGGCGGCACGGTGCGGGCGCCTTCGGCCGCCACTCGCGCAGCGGCATCACCCGACAGCTGGCCCAGGTGCGCCGTGGGGGCGAAAGGCGGGTTAGCCAGACCAGGTACGCGCGTGGGGTTGGTGGCAATGAAATCCACCTCGCGCTTGTTCCACATGTCGAGCATCTTCTTGTCGGGCAGGCAGCCGATCAGCCCCGGGTGGATGAGACCCGCGTACTGCACGCCCGGCACGTGGCGCGAGCTGGTGAACATGCCGTGGAAATCCCAGATCGACTTTTGCGCGAGCGGGAAATGGTCGGTCAGGAACCCACCGCCGTTCTTCTTGCTGAAAAACCCGTTGAAGCCCCACTGGCTTTCTTGCTTGGCGCCCACATCGAGCAGATCCACCACCAGCAGGTCGCCTGGCTCGGCACCCTTCACGCCCACCGGGCCCGAGAGGTAGTGCACCGTGCTCAGGTCGATGTCGCGCACGTCATCGGCACTGTCGTTGTTCTTGATGAAGCCGCCCGTCCAGTCATAGGTCTCGAGCACGAATTCATCGCCCGGCTTGACCCAGCAAGCCATGGGAATGTCGGGGTGCCAGCGGTTGTGCACCTTGTCATTGGACGGCGCGGGCTGTGTCAGATCGACTTTGATGAGCGTTTCGGGCATGGCAAACCTCTGCGTGGAAAATGAGGAGAAAGAGACTGAGGAAGCGGGCGTTGGGGTTCGGTCAAACCGACAGGTACTGTTTGATGCGGGCGGTGTCGGTGTCGGCGCGCGAGGTCTCGTGGACCAGCCGGCCGCCCTCGATCACGAACAGTCGATCCGCCACATCCATCGCAAAGCTGAGCACCTGCTCGGAGACCACGATCGTGATCTTGCGCATCTTGCGAATCTCGTTGAGCGCCTTCGCGATGTCCTTGATGATCGAGGGCTGGATGCCTTCGGTGGGCTCATCCAGCAGCAACACCTTGGGATCGGTGACCAGGGCGCGCGCAATGGCCAGCTGTTGCTGCTGACCGCCGGAGAGGTTGCCGCCCTTGCGGGCGCGCATCTCGAAGAGCACCGGGAACAGGGCATAGATCTCGTCGGGGATCTTGCGCACCTTGGCGTTTTCCAGGCCGGTCTGGATGTTCTCTTCCACGGTCAGCGTGGGGAAGATCATGCGGCCCTGCGGCACATAGGCGATGCCCTTGGCCACGCGTTTGAAGCTCTCGTCGCGGGTCACGTCCTGACCATCGACACTGATGGCGCCTGACTTTGCGGGCAACACCCCCATGAGCGTCTTGAACAGCGTGGTCTTGCCCATGCCGTTGCGGCCCATGATGGCCACGGTTTCATTGGCGTTGGCGTCGAATGAAATGCCGTGCAACGCCACGCTCTGGCCGTAGGCCGTGAACAGGTCGGTGACCTTGAGCATGCTGGTCGACATGGTGTTCCCCTATGGATGAGCGTGCGGCTCAGTGGCCGAGATAAACGTCGATGACCTTGGGGTCGGCCTGCACCCGGTCCATCGGACCTTCGGCCAGGATCTTTCCCTGGTGCATCACGGTGACCTTGTCGGCAATCTTTTTGACGAAGTCCATGTCGTGCTCGATCACGATCATCGAGCGGTTCACACAGATGCGCTTGAGCAGCTCGGCGGTCTGCTCGCGCTCACGCACGCTCATGCCGGCAATGGGTTCATCGAGCATCAGCAGGTCGGGGTTTTGCATGAGCAGCATGCCGATCTCGAGCCACTGCTTCTGACCGTGCGACAGCAGGCCCGCTTCGGTGTCGAGTTGATCGCCCAGATTGATTTCCTGGGCCACTGAGCGCACGCGCTCGGAGACCTCGTCATCGCACTTGAACGCCAGCGCACCGAACACGCTGCGCCCGCGCGGGAACGACACTTCCAGGTTCTGCCACACCGAGAGGTTTTCGTAGATGGAAGGCGTCTGAAACTTGCGCCCGATGCCTTCGCGCACGATCTCGTGCTCGGGCATGCGCGTGACTTCCTTGCCCATGAACCGGATCCGCCCGCTGCTGGCGCGCGTCTTGCCGCAGATGAGGTCGAGCAGCGTGGTCTTGCCGGCGCCGTTGGGCCCGATGATCACGCGCAACTCGCCCTTGTCCACATACAGGTTGAGCGAGTCGATCGCCTTGAAGCCATCGAACGACACCGTGAGGCCCTCGATGTCCAGAACCATTTCTTCTTTAGCCATATCGACCTCCGGATGAGCGTTGACGGGTCAGGGATGCAGACGGTGCGCGAACCCGCTGCTCAGACCGCCGGGCGGGTGGCCGGCAGGCCGACACCACGAACCGGCTCTGTAGCGGGATCGGCAACCGATTTCAGCGGTGCCGACACGGCGGGCGCGCTGACCGTCTCAGCCGTCGGAGCGAGCGATGCCTTAGCCGAGGGAGCGGGATCGGACTTGCCTTTGCCCAGCAGACGGGGCTTCACATGCTTCTCCCAGACACCGGCCAGGCCCTCGGGGAAGGCGAGCACCACACCGATGAACAACGCCGCCATCAGGAAGAGCCACAGGTCGGGAAAGGTCTCTGAGAAGTAGGTCTTGCCGAAGTTGATGAGCAAGGTGCCGTACACCGCACCCACCAAGCTCATGCGACCGCCCACTGCCGCGAAGATCACCATTTCGATCGAGGGCACGATGCCCACGAAGGACGGCGACATGAAGCCGACTTGCAGCGAGAAGAGCGCGCCACCGATGCCGGCCAGGCCGGCAGCCAGACAGAACGTGAAGATGCGAAAGTTGGCGACGTCGTAGCCCGAGAAGCGCACGCGGTCTTCCTTGTCGCGCATCGCCAGCAGCAGCGTGCCGGCTTTGCTCTTCTGGATCCAGCGGCACAGCAAGATGCTGGCAATCAGCAGAGCAACGCAGACGTAATAGAGCGTGTACTTGGCCGAGTCGGTGCGAATGTCCCAACCGAGCATGGTCTTCAAGTCGGTCATGCCGTTCACGCCGCCGGTGTAACCCTGCTGGCCGATGATGAGCACGGTGAGGATGAGCGCAACCGCCTGCGTGATGATCGAGAAATACACACCGCCCACGCGACGCTTGAACATCGCGTAGCTGACGATGAAGGCGAGCAGCACCGGCACCGCCACCACCGCAAACAGCGCAAATGGCAGGTGCTTGAAGGGCTCCCAGAGCGCAGGCAGTGCGGTGATCTGATTCCAGTCCATGAAGTCGGGGATGCCCGGGGTGGACTGAATTTTTGTGCTCTCGGGGTCAGAAGCCTCGAGCTTGAGGAACATCGCCATCGCATAGCCACCCAGGCCAAAGAACACCCCCTGCCCCAGACTCAAGACGCCGCCATACCCCCAGAGCATCACCAGACCCACCGCCACGAATGCGTAGGTCAGGTACTTGCCCACCAGGTTGAGACGGAAAATGTCCATCGTGGCGGGGAACACCACTGCGAGCAGGACGGTGAGGGCCACGATGCTGGCCATCGGGTTGCGCAGGACTTCGTCCTTGAAGGCTTTCATGTTCAGACTCCGTACAGGGTTCGCGTTCGATGGATCGGGTCAGCGACGGACTTTGCTGGCGAACAGCCCTTGCGGTCGCATCATCAGGATGAGCACGATCAGCGACAGGGTGAGCACCTTGGCCATCGAGCCGGCCATGAAGAATTCCGTGATCGACTGGGTCTGTGCGATGCCAAAGGCCGACACCACCGTACCGAGCAAACTCGCCGCACCACCAAAGGTCACCACCAGGAAGGCATCGACGATGTAAAGCGAGCCCGACGTGGGGCCAGTGGAGCCTATGGTGGTAAATGCCGCCCCGGCGATGCCTGCAATGCCGCAGCCGATGGCGAACGTGAGGCGGTCGGTCTTTTTCGTGTCGATGCCAATGGCGTTGGCCATGGTCCGATTGCTCACGGTGGCGCGCACCCGCAGACCCCAGCGGCTCTTGTTCAGCGCAAGCAGCACACCACCAGTCACCACCGCGGTCAGGGCCAGCACAAACAGGCCGTTGATTGGAATATCCAGCCCGGGAGCGGGTGCCCACGAACCCATCAGCCATTCAGGCAGGGTGGGGCTGACTTCCTTAGGGCCGATGAAGGTGCGGAACATCTGCTGGATCGCGAGGCTCACACCCCAGGTGGCCAGCAGGGTATCGAGCGGACGCTTGTACAGATGGCGGATGAGCGCCCATTCGACAAACCATCCGGCGATGAATGAAAAACAGAAGGCGAGAATGATCGCCAGCGGGAAGTAGTAGGGCATGAAGTCTGGTGCGACCTTCGACACCAGCGTGGAGCCCAGAAAGATGGTGTAAGCGCCGATCGTCATGAATTCGCCGTGCGCCATGTTGATGACGCCCATCTGACCGAAGATGATCGCCAGGCCCAGACCCATCAGCAGGAGCACCGCGAACAGGCTCAGGCCGGCAAAGCCCTGCATCAGGCCGATGTTCAGCATTTCCGAGAGTTCCATGCGCGCGCTCCGTCACCGAGGAAGACATTGAAGAGGGAAGCCGACGCCACCCCCTGTGCAAAGAGCGGCGTCGGCAGACCGGCATCAGCCGGCAAAGATCACTGATAGCCCTTGGGGAACGGATCGGGCTTGATCAGGTTGGGCGACTCGGACACGACCTTGAAGGTGGCGTCGGGCATGCCAATGGCGATACGCGACTTGCTCCACAGATGGTGGTTGGCGTCGAGCTTGACGTAGCCTTCCGGCGCAGTTTTGAGCTCGATGCCCGGCGAAGCTGCCGTGACCTTTGCAACGTCAAAGCTCTTGGCTCTTTCGACAGCCGCCTTCCAAAGCCACGGGCCGAGGTAACCGGCCTGGGTCACGTCGCCGATCACCGCGTCTTTGCCGTACTTGGCCTTGAAGGCCGCAACGAACTTCTTGTTGTTCTCGTTGTCCAGCGACTGGAAGTACTTCATCGACGAGTAGAAGCCAGCGAAGTTCTCGCCGCCCACGCCGGTCATTTCGTCCTCGGTCACCGACAGCGTCAGCAGCAATTGCTTGTCGCCCGTAATGCCGGCGGCTTTCAGTGCCTTGTAGAACGCTACGTTCGAGCCACCCACCACGGCGGTGAAGATGCAATCAGGCTTTTGAACTTTGATCTTGTTGACCAGTGAGCCAAAGTTAGTGCTGCCCAGCGGGTAGTACTCCTCGCCGACGACTTTGCCTTTCTGGAAATTCTCGATGTGCTTGCGCGCGATCTTCATCGAAGTGCGCGGCCAGATGTAGTCAGAGCCGATCAGGAAGAAGGTCTTGGCTTTCTTGTCCTTCTGCGCCCAGTCCAGGCCGTACAGAATCTGCTGGGTGGCTTCCTGCCCGGTGTAGATCACATTCTTGGACTGCTCCAGACCTTCATAGAAGGTCGGGTAGTACAGCAGGCCGTTTTCTTTTTCGAACACCGGCAGCACGGCTTTGCGTGAGGCCGAGGTCCAGCAGCCGAAGACGGCTGCACAGCGGTCGTTGATCAGCAGCTTCTTGGACTTTTCTGCGAAGGTCGGCCAATCGGAGGCGCCGTCTTCCTTAATGACTTTGATCTTGCGGCCCAGGATGCCGCCCATCGCGTTGATCTCATCGATGGCGAGCTGCTCAGCCTGGATGGAGCCGGTTTCGGAGATGGCCATCGTGCCGGTGGACGAATGGAGCTGGCCCACGGTGACTTCGGTATCGGTGATGGCGAGCTTGGTCGTGTTCACGGCCGAGGTCGGCAGCGCCTGAGAGAAGGCCAGGCCCGGCACGCCCGTAGCGGCGATCGCGGACAACGACTGAAGGGTACGGCGGCGGCCAAGTGAATCGGGACGGTCAGTGCTCATGGCGTCTTTCCTGTTCGAAAAGGGAGGTGGATCGTTCGGGTCGCGAAGCCCTCATGACTGGACTCCGTTGAACGCATCGTGCCGAGCGCATGAACGGATCGAAATACGTCGAATGACGTAGCTTTGTTGTGGTGCCGAAACTGCACCGCGCCGGTGCCGTTGCCAGACGATTTCGCACTAAGGCGGCGCGAATGACGGTCTGAAGGGGCTGCATTCAGACGGCACGCGACTTGCGTCAGCACGCTTCACCGGGCCCGCACAACCGTTGCCCCTGAACAGGATCTTCCGGATGAGCGCTTCCGTTTCGAGGCCACGCCCAGTGCAGCGCATCGTCAAGGTGCGGCGGGACTACAACCGCTGGGTCGCCGACGAAACGCTCGAGGACTACGCGCTGCGCTATGCGCCCAAGGGTTTTCGCAAGTGGAGCGAAGCGCGTGTCGCGCATACCGCGTTCGGCGGCGTGTCGTTTCTGGCGCTCGAGGCGATCGGCGCCACGCTCGCGCTCAACTACGGCTTCATGAACGCGGTGTGGGCCATCGCAGCCGTGAGTCTGCTGATCTTTCTGACCGGCCTGCCGATCGCCTATCGCGCAGCGCGCGAAGGCCTGGACATGGACCTGCTGTCGCGCGGCACCGGTTTTGGCTACCTGGGTGCCACCCTCACCTCGCTGATCTACGCGAGCTTCACGTTCATCTTTTTTGCCATCGAAGCCGCCATCATGGCGCAAGGCCTGGAGCTGTGGTTCGGGCTGCCGCGCATGGCCGGCTATGTGGTGAGTGCGCTCATCGTCATTCCGGTGGTGGTGCACGGCGTGACCGCCATCTCGCGCCTGCAGGTCTGGACCCAACCGCTGTGGCTGGCGCTGCTGGTGCTGCCGTTTCTGGCGATCGCCCTGCACAATCCGGGCGCCTTCATTGGCTTCACGCAGCTGGAGGGTCGCTACACCGATGGGCCCGGATTCTCATGGATCGCTTTCGGCGCGGCAGCGGCGGTGGCAGCGTCGCTGATCGCGCAGATCGGCGAACAGGTGGACTTTCTGCGCTTCATGCCCGAGGCCACGCGGCGCAACCGCGTGCGCTGGTGGGCAGCCGTGATCATTGCCGGGCCGGGCTGGATCGTACTGGGCGCGCTCAAGATGCTGGCGGGTGCTTTTCTCGCGTTTCTGGCCTTGCAACATGCGGTAGACCCCGAGAAGGTCTTTGAGCCCACGCAGCTCTATCTGGTCGGCTTTGGCTATGTGGTGGGCAGCGGAGCATTGGCCGTGGCACTGACCGGGCTGTTCGTGGTGGTGTCGCAAGTCAAGATCAATGTCACGAATGCCTACGCCGGTTCACTCGCCTGGTCGAATTTCTTTGCGCGCCTGACCCACAGCCATCCTGGTCGGGTGGTGTGGCTCGTCTTCAATGTGGCGATAGCACTGCTGCTCATGATGCTCGGTGTGTTCGAAGCGCTTGAGAAGGTGCTGGGCTTTTATGCGCATCTGGCGCTCGCCTGGGTCGGTGCCATCGTGGGTGATCTGGTGCTCTCCAAGCCGCTGGGCCTGTCGCCCGCACGCATCGAGTTTCGGCGCGCCTATCTGCATGACATCAATCCGGTGGGCGTAGGCGCCATGGCAGCCGGGTCGGTGCTGTCCGTTGCGGCCTATGCGGGCGCCTTCGGTCCCAATGTCGGTGCGGGCTCCACTTTCATTGCAATCGGGGTCGCCTGTGCAGCGGCGCCGCTGCTGGCCTGGCTCACCCGCGGGCGCTGGTTCGAGGCCCGCACACCCGTTGACTTCGGCGCACGCCATCGCACGCTGCGGTGCGCGGTGTGTCGCAACCGGTATGAGTCGGAGGATATGGCGGCTTGCCCGGCTTACGGAGGCGCCATCTGTTCGCTGTGTTGCTCACTGGATGCACGCTGTGGTGATCGGTGCAAACCCGACGCACCACCGGGTGCTCGCCTGGGCGGTCTGTTGACCCGCCTGCTGCCCGGCCATGCGCAACCCGGTACGCTTGCGCGCATCGGCCGCTTTGCTGCGGTCATGTCGGTGGCCCTGGCGGTGTTTGCAGCGCTGCTGTGGTTGTTGTTCACGCAGGCCGCGCTCCAGCTGGAGTCGGGTCGCGCGTTCAATGCCAGCCAGCTGCAATCACTCTTTGGCAAGCTGGCGGTGGGGCTCACCATGCTCACGGGCGTGGCGGCCTGGTGGCTCGTGCTCACGGACGAGAGTCGGCACGTGGCACAGCAGGAGTCCGAGCGTCAGAACCAGCTACTGCAGCGTGAGGTGGATGCCCGTCGCGAAACCGATACGCAGTTGGCGGCCGCCAAGGAGGTGGCCGAAGACGCAAACCTCGCCAAGAGCCGGTTCCTCACTGGGATGAGCCACGAGATGCGCTCGCCGCTCAACACCATCCTCGGCTATTCGCAGCTGATGTTGCGCGACCCGGCTTTGAAACCGACGCAGCGCGATGCGATGGACACCATCCTGCGCAGCGGTGAACACCTCACCGGACTGGTCGATGGCCTGCTCGAGCTGTCGCGCATCGAACATGGGCGGGTGCGCATCGAGTCGCGCCCGGTCGAGCTGCCTGATCTGCTGAGTCAGGTGGACAGAATGTTCCGGCCTCTGGCCGAGGAGAAAGGACTGGCCTTCCATTACGAAGCGGAGGGCGCGCTGCCCACCTGGGTCAATGTCGATGCCAAGCGCTTGCGTCAGATCCTGATCAACCTCTTGAGCAATGCCGTGAAATTTACGGAGCGCGGCTCGGTGACACTGCGCATACGTCATACCCGCGAGATGGGCCACATCGAGGTGATCGATACCGGCGTGGGGATCGCGCAGGAAGACACCGAGCGCATCTTCCGACCGTTCGAGCGGCTGCGCCCGGGTGGCGTGGAAGGCACAGGGCTTGGCCTGACGGTGACGCAATTGCTGGTGGGGCTGCTGGGCGGGGAAATTCAGGTGCACAGTGAACCGGGGCGCGGCAGCCGATTCCAGTTGAGCGTGTACTTGCCGGTGGTCAGCCGGCCTGTGGATGAGAAGCTGGAGCAGACACAGGCACAGGCGAGGGGTTATGTCGGGCCACGGCGCAGCGTGCTGATCGTGGATGACGAAGCGGCGCACCGCACCGTGCTTGCGCAACTGTTGAGCGGTCTGGGCTTTGAGGTGAGACAGGCCGAGTCCGGTGCGCAGTGCCTGGCCGAACTGGACCGGGCGCCTGCCGATCTGGTCCTGCTCGATGTCAACCTGCCCGATGAACGCGGCTGGAGCGTGTGCAGGCGCATCCGCGAACGGCCGGGCCCGCGCATCGGCGTGCTGATGGTGTCGGGCAGCGTCGGCGAGCATAACGAAACCGACCGAATCTCCGCCGGGGCGGACGGCTTCGTACCCAAACCCGTCATCCAGAGCGAGCTGCTCAATGCAATCAGGCAATGCCTGAACCTGCGGTGGGAGGGGTTGGCGACCGAGCCGCCTGCTGAACGGGCCGACGCAGCGCCACCCTCGGCGCAGGTCGTGCGCGAGCTGCTGGCCCTCGCGGCGGGCGGCTACCCCAAAGCGCTGCGGGCCCGCCTGGCCGAGCTCTCCCAGGAGTCGGCCGCCAGTGCGGCATGGGTGGCGCATCTGGCGCCGCTCGTGGAATCGGACGCGCCCGGCCTCAAGGCCCTGCTCGTTGAGACCCTTCGAGACACTCGTCATGAATGATTCGAGCGATCAGACCAGACCGCTTGGGCCGCGCATTGAAGTGCTGGTCGTGGATGACCAACCCGACGCACTACGCTTGCTTGAGCGCGCACTCACGGATGCGGGCCTGTCGGTGCGCATGGCTGCCAGCGGCGAAGCGGCCCTGGAGGCGGTGCGGGCGCACTGCCCCGACGCCGTGCTGCTCGATGTCCAGATGGATGGCATCAATGGCTTCGAGACCTGCGCCCAGATCCGCTTGATGCACGAAGACCTGCCGATCGTGTTCACCACCGGGCTGGATGAAACCGAGGACATCGTGCGCGGCTTTGAAGTGGGCGGCACCGACTACGTGACCAAACCGGTCTCGGCTCCGGTCGTGGTCGCGCGGCTGATGGCCCATACGCGGGTCTGGCGAATGATGCGCGCCACGCGCGAAGCCGTGCAGGCCCTGGAGGTACCCATGCTGGCGGCCGATGCAGGGCGGCTGCTGTGGCTCAACCGGGCTGCGCGCACGTTGCTGCAGACCTGTCTGCCCGGAGTGACACTGACCGACGACGCCCCCCTGCCAGCGGCCCTGCAGGGCCTGTTGCAGGAAGGTGCGGAAGGTGAGTCGATTCAGATCGAACTGGGCGGCATGGCCTTGCAGGTTGATCCGGTCAGCGAAGCCGGCTCAACGCTGCGCGTCGTGTCCCTGGCGGTGATGGGACGCGCAGCACCCACGGCCACCGCTGCACCACCCGCGGCCTCACGCCTGACCGCGCGCGAAACCGAAGTGCTGTTATGGGTGGCCCGCGGCAAGACTAATCGGGACATCGCCGAGATCCTGGGGATGAGTCCGCGCACGGTGAACAAGCATCTGGAGCATGTGTTCGAGAAGCTGGGCGTGGAAACCCGCACCGCGGCGGCGGCGGCGGCCCAGCGTCTGCAGCTGGGCGTCTGACGTCAGTCGGCGCGTTGCCCGGGCACAGGCTTCAGGCGGGCCGGGGCACGCGCTTGCCACGCAGCGCGCGCCCCATCCGCCCCAGCAGATGCTCGGCATCATCGACATACGTGAACACCGCAGGCACCACCAGCAGCGACAGCAGCGTGGAGGTGATCAGGCCGCCAATGACCGCGATCGCCATGGGCGCCCGAAAGCTTGGATCCCCGCCCCAGCCGACTGCAATAGGCACCATGCCGGCACCCATCGCCAGGGTGGTCATGATGATCGGACGGGCCCGCTTGTGACAGGCATCGACCAGTGCATCGAAGCGGTTCATGCCATGACGGCGCGCCACGATGGCGTATTCCACCAGCAGAATCGAATTCTTGGTGACGATGCCCATCAGCATGAGCAGCCCGATCAGTGAGGGCATGGAAAAACTCTTGCCTGTGATGAGCAGCGCCACGAAGGCGCCCCCGATCGACAGCGGCAACGCCGCCAGAATGGTGATCGGCTGAAGAAAGTCGCCAAAAAGCAGCACCAGGACCATGTAGATGCACAAGACGCCAATCGTCATGGCCAGACCGAAACTCGCGAAGAGCGCCTGCATTTCCTGGGCATCGCCCAACTCTGCAATGCGTACCCCCGGCGGCAGGTTCTTCAGGGTTGGCAAGGCCATGGCCTCGGCATTGACCGCGCCCAGCTCGCGACCCGCCAGCTCGACATCGAGCGTCACGTTGCGGCTGCGATTGAGGCGATCGATCTGGGCCGGACCACTGTCGATGCTGATGTCCGCCACATTGGTGATCAGCACCGGCCCAAAGCGCCCGGGCACAGTGAGGCGCTCGATCGCTGAAAGGTCGGCACGCACCGCATCCGGCAGCTTCACGCGCACCGGCACCTGGCGCTCACTGAAGTTGAGCTTGGGCAGACTCATGTCGTAGTCACCGGCGGTGGCCACGCGCACGGTTTCGGCGATGCTTTGCGCGGTCACCCCCAGATCGGCGGCGCGCGCGAAATCAGGGCGCACGATGATCTCGGGGCGCACGAGGCTGGCGCTGGAGGTGACATTGCCAATGCCCTTGAGCGTGCGCAGATCACGCTCGACCGCGCGCGCAGCACTGGTCAGTGCAGCCGGGTCTTCACTGCGCAACACCAACTGCATCTTCACACCCACATCCTGGGAGCCAACGGTGAGTCGCACACCCGGCACACCCGCCAGACGGTCACGGATCTCGGACTCCACCGCCTGCTGAGTGCGGCCGCGATCGGTGCGATCCGTGAGCAGCACGGTCATCACCGCCTTGCGCGCCTCGGGTGCCGCGCCGATGGCAAAGGCATCACCCGATGCTCCGCCCCCCACGGAGCTGAACACATGCTGCACATCGGTGGTGGCCGCCACGATGGCGCGAACAGACTCCGCTGCTGCCAGGGTTTCCTTCAGCGTGCTGCCCGGGGGCAGCTCGACATTGACCTGCGTCTGTGCCCGATCGGCAGGCGGCACGAAGCCCTTGGGCAGCAGAGGCACCAGCGCGATCGAGCCGGCAAAGAACAGCACCGACAGCACCGCCGTGATGCCGCGATGTCGAATGCACCAGCGCGCCGCCTTCAGATAGGCGCGCATCAGCCAACCGTCCTGCGACTCGTCGATCGGTTGATGCCCCGGAGCGCTCGCAGCCACCGGCGTGGCCCCCTGTGCCACGCCCTTCTTGGGCTTGAGCAAATAGGCCGCCATCATGGGCGTGAGCAGACGCGCCACCACCAGCGACGCCAGAATGGCCAATACGGCGGTCCAGCCGAATTGCTTGAAGAATTTGCCGGGCACGCCCGCCATGAAGGCCGTCGGCAAGAACACTGACACCAGCGCGAACGTTGTGGCAATCACGGCCAGACCGATTTCATCGGCCGCTTCCATGGCAGCCTGCATCGGCGACTTGCCCATGTTGAGATGGCGCTCGATGTTTTCGATCTCGACGATGGCGTCGTCCACCAGAATGCCCACCACCAGTGCAAGCGACAACAGGGTCACGGTATTGAGCGTGAACCCAAAGAGCGCCATGCCCAGGAACGCCGGGATGACCGACAGCGGCAAGGCCGCAGCACTGACGAGTGTGGCGCGCCAGTCGCGCAAGAACGCCCAGACCACGATCACCGCCAGCAGCGCGCCTTCGTACAGCAGGTGCATCGAGCTGTCGAAGTTGTCCTGGACCGGCCGGGTATTGTCGATAGCCTGTGTGATGCGGATACCCGGATGGGCGGCCTGCAGCTCGGCCACAGCCTCCTGGGCACCGAGGCCAATATCCAGTTCGCTCGCACCGCGCGTACGCATGATCTCGACCGCCACGACCGATTTGCCGTCCAGCAGCGCCAGGGCACGGCGCTCGGCGATGTCATCACGCACCTTGGCAATCTGACCCAGGCGCACACGGCGCCCGTCTGGCAGCGGCAGTTCGATCTGTTCGAGTTCCGCGGCGCTGCTCACCGTGGCAATGGTGCGCACCGCCTGCTCGGCGCCGCCCACATCTCCGCGTCCCCCCGGGGCCTCCTGCTGCACCAGCTTCAGGCGTCTGGAGACATCGATGGCCGACACGTTGAGCGCCGCCATGCGGGGTGCATCGAGCTCCACCGTCACTTCGCGGGTGACCCCGCCCAGGCGCTTGACCAGGCCCACGCCGCGCACGTTGAGCAGGCGCTTGGCCATGGTGTTATCGACGAACCAGGAGACCGCTTCCTCGTCGAGGGAATCGCTGGTCACCGCATAGGTGATCACCGGGCGGCCCGCGGTGCTGGCCTTGGTCACCGCAGGATCGCGCAGGTCGGCCGGCAGATCGGCGCGCACGCGGCTCACCGCATCACGCACCTCGTTGACCGCTTCGGCGCCGTTTTTCTCGAGTACGAATTCGACCGTGATCGACACGGCACCATCAAGAATCTTGGTGTACAGGTTTTTGACGCCCTGCAAGGTGGCCACCGCGTTCTCGAGCTTGCGCGCCACCTCGGTTTCAAGCTGCGCGGGCGCAGCACCGGGGAGGGTGGCGTCGATCGTGACCAGGGGCAGTTCGATATCAGGAAAGTCCTGAACCGCCATGGCGCGAAAGCCGATGAGCCCTGCCAGCGTCAACAGGATGAACAACAACACCGCAGGAACGGGGTTGCGAATGGACAGCGTGGAGAAGTTCATTTGCGCGCACCTGCGGCCGCAGGCGCAGCCACCTGCACCAGATCGCCGTCATTGAGAAACGCAGCACCTGCACCGACCAGTACGGCATCGGCACTCAAGCCCTCGAGGATTTCGATGCGATCGGCCAATCGCCGGCCCGTGCGGACCTTGACTTGCGCCACCCGATCGGCATTGACGCGAAACACATACGCGAAGCCGTCGCGCACCACCACCGACTGCTGGGGCACAGTGAGCGCCGCACTGCTGCCGAGCTGAAATTCGCCTTTTGCAAACATACCGGCACGCGCAGCCGAGTTGGCGGGCAGATCGACATAGACCAGCGCATTACGGGTCTGTGCATCAATCACCGGGCCGATCATGCGAACGGTGCCGCTGATCGGGGCGCCCGACGCGGGCAGGACTTTTACGGCCTGTCTGGGACGAATGCGCGCGAGCTCGCTCGAAGTGACCTCGGCGCGCCACTCCAGCCGGTTCTTTCGCACCAGTCGAAAGAGTTCCTGGCCCGCTGGCACCACAGCGCCGACGGTGGCGCTACGCGCAGCGATCACACCCTCATCGGGTGCAAGCACCTGGGTCATCTTCAGTCGCAACTGCTGCGACTGCACCTGCGCCTGGGAAGACTGCACACGCGCCTGGGCCGACTG
>CANHUQ010000029.1 GCA_947463885.1 Burkholderiales bacterium | reverse complement strand
TGCGCCGGTGACGCCCCTGGCCTGGGCGCCAACAACATGCTCGACTACCTCGGCCTGCGCAACGTGCGCTATGTCGACTCCACCGATACCGGTGGCTCGTCGTACATCATCCATGTGGCCCACGCTGCCGCTGCCATTGCCGCAGGCAAGTGCAATGTGGCGCTCATTACCCTGGCCGGGCGGCCGCGCAGTGAAGGCTCAAGCGGCGTGGCCCCGCGCGCAGTGGTGCCCAACGTACCCGATGCCCCCTGGGAGTCGCTGTACAACCCGGTCACTGTGAACATGTATGCCCTGGTGGCTGCGCGCCACATGCATCAGTTTGGCACCACCTCCGAGCAGCTCGCCTGGATCAAGGTGGCTGCGGCGGCCCACGCGCAGCACAACCCGCACGCCATGCTGCGTGATGTGGTCAGCGTGCAGGACGTGCTCGACTCACAGATGATTTCCGACCCGCTGCACAAGTTGGACTGCTGCGTGGTGAGTGATGGCGGCGGTGCGCTGATCGTGGCGCGCCCCGAAATTGCGAAGTCCCTCAAGCGCCCCATCGTGAACCTGCTCGGGTCAGGCGAAGGCCTCAAGGGCCAGCTGGGTGGGGAAGTGGATCTCACCTGGTCGGCGGCGGCGCTGTCTGGTCCCAAAGCGTTCGAAGAAGCGGGCGTCAAGCCCTCGGACATCCAGTACGCCTCGATCTACGACAGCTTCACCATCACGGTGCTGATGCAGCTTGAAGACCTGGGCTTTTGCAAGAAGGGCGAAGGCGGCAAGTTCGTGGCCGACGGCAACCTGATTTCCGGCACCGGCAAGCTGCCCTTCAACACCGACGGCGGTGGCCTGTGCAACAACCACCCGGCCAACCGCGGCGGCATCACCAAAGTGATCGAAGCCGTGCGCCAGTTGCGTGGCGAAGCGCATCCGAAGGTACAGGTCCCCAACTGCACGCTGGCGCTGGCCACAGGCATTGGCGGGCTGCTGGGCTCGCGCCACGGCTCGGGCACCGTCATCCTCGAGAGGGCATGAATATGAGCACCATGAGCCAGGACCGACCCCTGGGCGCATCGATTACCGATGCCTCGACCACACCATTCTGGGAGGCCGCCAAGCAAGGCGTGCTGAAAATTCGCCGCTGCACTGCGTGCAAAAAGCCCAACTGGTATCCCCGACCGGTCTGCCCGTTTTGCTTTGGCGACACCGAATGGGAATCGTCCAAAGGCACAGGCGAGATCTACAGCGTCACGGTCACGCGGCGAGCCGGACCCATCCCCTTCGCCATGGCCTACGTGACCCTGGACGAGGGCGTGACCATGCTCACCAACATCACGAACTGCGATCTGGACACGTTGAAGATCGGTCAGCGCGTGAAAGTGGTCTTCAAACCCACCGACGACGGCAACATGCTGCCGATGTTCACGCCGGCCTGATCCAGCGCTGCGCCCGTCGGGCGTGCCGTGTTCGGCCTTGACCGTGCACGGCGCCCGGCGCCAGGACAATTGGCCCGGGCACCCCTGCCCGGCGCCCCGCCCCTCGTACCCGCGTCAGACCGCCTCTGATCAGCCAGCGGCCGCGTCAAGCATGAAACCGGTATACCCGCCTTGCGCCACGGCTGCGCATTTTTCTCCATACGCCGCCACTCCGCCCAGATAGGGCATAAAAACGCGCGGCTTGCCTGGCACATTGGCGCCGGTGTACCAGGAGTTGGCCTTGGCAAAGAGCGTGGCATCGGCCACTTCATTGACGTGGGTCACCCAGTGTTCCTGCGCATCGGTGCGTGCCTCGATGCGCTGCTTGCCATGCGTGCGCATCCACCCGATGCACTCCGAAATCCAATCGACGTGCTGCTCGATCGAGACCACCATATTGCTGAGCACCGACGGGCTGCCTGGCCCGGTCACCATGAAGAGATTCGGAAAGCCAGCCACGGCCAGACCCAGGTAGGTCTTCGGTCCGTCGGCCCAGGTGTCGCGCAACGAGCGGCCCGTGCCGTTGCGAATATCAACTGCGAGCATCGCACCGGTCATCGCATCAAAGCCCGTGGCATAGACCAGCACATCGACCGCATGCAGATGGTCGCGGGTCCGAACCCCCTGCGCTTCGATGGACACCAGCGGGTCGCGGCGCAGGTCCACCAGCGTCACGTTGGGTCGGTTGTAAGTCTCGTAATAATCGGTGTCGACGCAAATGCGCTTGGTGGCGATGTAGTGGTCCCGCGGGGTCAACGCCTCGGCCACTTCCGGGTTCGTGACCTTCGAGCGAATCTTGCGGCGCACGAAATCAGCGACCACCTCGTTGGCTGCCGGGTCCCTCACCACGTCATTGAAGGTGCGCCCCAGTCCTGTGCCGCCCCGGGCCCACCCGGCTTCGAGCATCTGCTCGCGTTCCTCGGGGCCAACCTCCAGCGCTGAGCGCGTGGGAATCGGATAGGACGACACGCCGGTGGGTGAGCGGCGCTGCTGCTTACGCAGCTCGCGGTAGCTTTGCTTGATGCGTTGCTGCTCCTGGGCATCCATGGGCGCGTTGCGCGAGGGCAGGCTGAAATTGGGTGTGCGCTGAAACACCAGCACCCTTGCAGCCTGTTCAGCCACTTTCGGGATGAGCTGGATCGAGGTCGACCCGGTCCCGATGATGCCCACGGTCTTACCGGTGAAATCCACGGGCTCGTGCGGCCAGTGACCGGAGTGGTAGGACGCGCCGGCAAAGCGCTCACAGCCCTCGATTTCCGGCAGCTTGGGCACCGAGAGGCATCCGGTGGCCATCACCAGCCACGTGGCTTCAATCTGCTCGCCCCGGTCGGTCTGGACGCGCCAGCGGTTTGCACTGGCGTCGTAGGCCGCCTTGACCACTTTGGTGTCGAAGGTGATCTCGCGACGCAGATCGAATCGCTCGGACACATGGCGCAAGTAACGCTGGATTTCAGGCTGTGCCGCGTAGCGTTCGGTCCATGCCCATTCCTGCTCGAGCTCGGGCGAAAAGGAATACGAGTACTCCATGCTTTCCACGTCACAGCGTGCGCCCGGATAGCGGTTCCAGTACCAGGTGCCGCCGACATCCGAGCCTGCTTCGATGGCACGGACTTTCAGACCCTGGCCGCGCAGACGGTGGACCAGATACAAACCGGCGAACCCTGCGCCGACAACCAGTGCATCAACGGTTGAAGGGGCTGTCAGTGATGGGACAGGTTGGGCACTCATGGCAATGGGGTCTCCGAACATTGATCAGTACATTATGCCAATGCACATCCATCCGACGCGCTTCGGTGATTGGGCAAAGGGCGCCGCACAGGCGATCGGATAAAATCGAACCCATGATGAATACCACCTATCGCACCGCACTCCCCGGCACGCAACTGGACTACTTCGACGCCCGCGCGGCCGTGGAAGCCATCCGTCCCGGCTCTTATGACACGCTGCCCTATACCTCGCGCGTGCTCGCCGAAAATCTCGTTCGACGCTGCGACCCGGCCACCCTCACGGCCTCGCTCACGCAGCTGATCGATCGCAAACGGGACCTGGATTTCCCGTGGTTTCCGGCCCGTGTGGTCTGCCATGACATCCTCGGCCAGACTGCTCTGGTGGATCTCGCAGGCCTGCGCGACGCCATCGCGGATCAGGGCGGCGACCCGGCGAAAGTGAACCCAGTGGTGCCGGTGCAGCTCATCGTCGATCACTCGCTGGCCGTGGAATGCGGCGGCTTCGACCCCGACGCCTTTGCCAAGAACCGCGCCATCGAAGACCGGCGCAATGAAGACCGATTCCATTTCATCGACTGGACCAAGGCGGCCTTCAAGAACGTCGATGTCATTCCGCCGGGCAACGGCATCATGCACCAGATCAACCTGGAGAAAATGTCTCCGGTTATTCAGGTGCGTGACGGCGTGGCCTTCCCCGATACCTGCGTGGGCACCGACAGTCACACCCCGCATGTGGATGCGCTGGGCGTCATCGCCATCGGCGTGGGTGGCCTGGAAGCCGAGAACGTCATGCTCGGTCGCGCCTCCTGGATGCGCCTGCCCGACATCATCGGGGTGGAACTCACCGGCAAGCCCGCAGCCGGCATCACAGCCACCGACATCGTGCTGGCGATGACCGAGTTCCTGCGCAAGGAAAAAGTGGTCGGCGCCTATCTGGAATTCCGTGGCCCGGGTGCTGCGGCTCTCACGCTGGGCGATCGTGCCACCATCTCCAACATGGCGCCTGAGTACGGTGCCACGGCTGCGATGTTCTTCATCGACCGTCAGACCATTGACTACCTGAAACTCACCGGGCGCGAGGACGCGCAGGTCAAGCTGGTCGAAACGTTTGCCAAGCACACCGGGCTGTGGGCCGACAGTCTGGCCAGTGCGCAATATGAGCGCACGCTGCACTTCGATCTGTCCACCGTCGTGCGCAACATGGCCGGCCCTTCCAACCCGCATGCGCGCGTCGCCACCTCCGATCTGGCCGCTAAGGGCATTGCCGGCGCGTGGAAGCAGGAAGGCGCACTGATGCCCGATGGCGCCGTCATCATCGCGGCCATCACAAGCTGCACCAACACCAGCAACCCGCGCAATGTCATCGCGGCGGGCCTGCTGGCGCGCAATGCGAATCGGGCGGGCCTCACGCGCAAGCCCTGGGTGAAATCTTCGCTGGCACCTGGCTCGAAAGCCGTGGCCTTGTATCTGGATGAAGCGGGTCTCACGAAAGACCTTGAGCAACTCGGCTTCGGCATCGTGGCCTTTGCCTGCACCACCTGCAACGGCATGTCAGGCGCTCTGGACCCGAAGATTCAGCAGGAAATCATCGACCGAGACCTGTACGCCACTGCAGTGCTCTCGGGCAATCGCAATTTCGACGGCCGCATCCATCCGTATGCGAAGCAGGCCTTCCTGGCCTCGCCGCCACTGGTGGTGGCCTATGCCATTGCCGGCACGGTGCGCGTGGACATCGAGAAAGATGCGCTCGGTGTAGTCAACGGCAAAGAGATTCGTCTCAAAGACCTCTGGCCGAGTGACGAGGAAATCGACGCGGTCGTGAAAGCGTCGGTCAAGCCCGAGCAATTCCGCAAGGTGTACGGGCCGATGTTCGACATTGCGCGCGAAGCCGCGAGCGCCGTCAGCCCGCAATACGACTGGCGCCCTCAGAGCACCTACATCCGTCGTCCGCCCTACTGGGAAGGCGCACTGGCCGGCGAACGCACGCTGCGTGGCATGCGCCCGCTCGCGGTGCTGGGTGACAACATCACCACCGACCATCTCTCGCCGTCGAACGCCATTCTTGCGGACAGCGCCGCTGGCGAATACCTGGCGAAAATGGGCTTGCCCGAAGAAGACTTCAATTCCTACGCCACACACCGTGGCGACCACCTGACCGCACTGCGCGCCACCTTTGCCAATCCCACGCTGAAGAACGAAATGGCGATGGTCGATGGCAAGCTCAAGGCAGGCTCGCTGGCCCGCGTGGAGCCCGAAGGCAAGGTCATGCGCATGTGGGAGGCTATCGAAACCTACATGAACCGCAGGCAGCCGCTGATCATCGTGGCGGGCGCCGATTACGGTCAGGGTTCATCACGCGACTGGGCAGCCAAAGGGGTGCGCCTGGCGGGTGTCGAGGCGATCGTGGCCGAAGGCTTCGAGCGCATTCACCGCACCAATCTCATCGGCATGGGCGTCATGCCGCTGGAGTTCAAGGCCGGCACCACGCGTACCACGCTGGGCATTGACGGCACCGAGACCTTCGATGTGCTGGGCGCTCGTACGCCCCGCGCCACCCTCACCCTGGTCATTCATCGCAAGAACGGCGAAAAGGTCGAGGTGCCGGTGACCTGCCGCCTCGACACCGCCGAGGAAGTGTCGGTCTATGACGCGGGCGGCGTGCTGCAGCGCTTCGCCCAGGACTTCCTCGAATCCTCCCGTCAGGCATCCTGAGAAAGAGACGCTCATGGCTCATGTTGCGCAAGTGAAGATTCCCGCTACGTACATGCGGGGCGGCACCAGCAAGGGCGTGTTCTTTCGCCTGCAGGACCTGCCCGCATCGGCCCAGGTGCCCGGCAAGCCGCGCGATGCACTGCTGCTGCGCGTGATCGGCAGCCCCGATCCTTATGGCAAGCAGATCGACGGCATGGGAGGGGCCACCTCCAGCACCAGCAAGACCGTGATCCTGTCGAAGAGCTCGCGACCGGATCACGATGTGGATTACCTCTTCGGTCAGGTGTCGATCGACTCAGCATTCGTCGACTGGAGCGGCAACTGCGGCAACCTCTCCGCGGCGGTTGGGCCCTTTGCCATCAGCAACGGACTGGTCGACCCCTCGCGAGTGCCGAAAAACGGCGTGGCCATCGTGCGCGTCTGGCAGGCCAATATCGGCAAAACCATCATCGCCCATGTGCCGATCACCGATGGCACCGTGCAGGAAACCGGCGACTTTGAACTGGATGGCGTCACGTTTCCTGCGGCCGAAGTGCAACTGGAATTCATGGACCCGGCCGCCGAGGAAGAAGGCGCCGGCGGCGCCATGTTCCCCACCGGCAATCTGGTCGATGACCTGGAGGTCCCAGGTGTGGGCACACTCAAGGCCACGATGATCAATGCCGGCATCCCGACCATCTTTCTGAATGCCGAGCAAATCGGACGCACAGGCACCGAGCTGCAGGACGCGATCAACGGCGACCCGAAAACCCTGGCCATGTTCGAGACCATCCGCGCGCACGGTGCCGTGCGCATGGGTCTGATCAAGCATGTGGACGAAGCCGCCAAACGCCAGCACACACCGAAGGTGGCCTTCGTGGCCAAGCCCGCCGAATACGTCGCCTCAAGCGGCAAGGCCGTGGCGGCCTCGGACGTCAACCTGCTGGTACGTGCGCTGTCGATGGGCAAACTGCATCACGCGATGATGGGCACAGCGGCTGTTGCCATTGGCACGGCAGCAGCCATTCCTGGCACGCTGGTGAATTTGGCAGCAGGAGGCGGCGCGCGCGATGCGGTGCGCTTCGGTCACCCCTCGGGCACGCTGCGCGTGGGCGCACAGGCCACTCAGGAGGGTGGCGAGTGGGTGGTGAAGAAAGCCATCATGAGCCGCAGCGCCCGGGTGCTGATGGAAGGCTGGGTGCGCGTGCCGGGCGACGCGTTCTGAGATCAAACACCGCAGGCGCTCGCTGCAAAGCGAGGCGCCCGCGGTAGATCGTTCAGCGGGGTGCCATCCGGATGGCACCGTCCAGGCGAATGCACTGACCATTGAAATACGAATTACGCGACAGTTCCATTGCCAGACTGGCGTACTCGTCAGGCTTGCCCAGACGCTTGGGGAAAGGCACCGAAGCGCTCAGGCTGTTGAGCACTTGGGGTGTGGCACCCAGCATCAGCGGCGTGGCAAAAATGCCCGGCATGATGCAATTGACGCGAATGCCGATGTCCGACAGATCGCGTGCCATGGGCAGCACCAGGCCATTGACGCCAGCCTTGGCCGAACCATAGATCACCTGACCGATCTGCCCGTCCTGCGCAGCCACGGAAGCCGTCAGCACGATGCTGCCACGCTCGCCGTCTTCCAGCGCGGGCAGAGTGGCCATGCCTTCAGCCGAAAGCGAGGCCACGCGGTAGCTAGCCACCAGCACACCCTGCACGCCGGCTTCGTAGTCGCTGGTGGGCAGTCGTTTGAGCTTGCCAGCGGCCTTGTCGAAGGCCAGGGTCTTGCCGCGACGCGAAGTCATGGCGCAATGCACGAGCACACGCTCCTGGCCGTGTGCAGCACGCGCTTTGGCGAAACCTTCTACGACGCTTTCTTCGCTGTTGATATCGACCTTGCAGAACAGCCCGCCGATGGCCTTGGCCACCTCGTTGCCGTTGGCTTCATTGATGTCGAAGATGGCGACTTTGACGCCGGCTGCTGCCAGAGCCTCTGCCGTGGCACGCCCCAGGCCCGAAGCGCCTCCGGTCACGACTGCGCTAGTGGTTGCATCCAGTTTCATGGTTCGGTCCCCTGTCTTGTGGTTGGATGGATGGCCACTCCGAGTTGGATGGCACACCGTCGATTCTAACGTGGCCGCAACGAGAACCCTGCGGCAACGCGACTGACCACAAACCCAGACGAACCCATCAACCTGCGCAGAGCGCTATTTCGGCAAGGCAGCTTGCGTTTAATCGACCCAGTCCCGACAGGCTCAGGCAGGCTTCTCAACCGAACCCTGACAAAAGGTCATGCGCCCCATCCAATCCCGACTGGATGGGGCGCATTTGCGAGCGAGCAGAAACCCAACTCAAGCGCTCAGCATTTCTCAGCGTTCTCCTGTGAAGCGCTATCGTTCAAGGCTGCTTGTTCAGGGCCGCTTAGTGCGCCGGTTTGGCGCGTTCCTCGAAGGTCTTGATCTGTTTCTCGGCCTCCTCCTTGTTGATGGCATAGACCTCCTGGAGCTTGCTCGATAAACCGTCGCGCCTCCCCGCTACCGCTTTCAGTTGCTCATCGGTCAATTTGCTCCATTGCCCCCGCACTTGAGGCGAGTACTTGTTCCAATCGGTTTCAATCTGTTCCCACTTCATAACCAGCTCCTTACTACAGGTGACCACATGGCCGCCGAAGCGGCTCCTTCTTTGCCGTGCCTGAAAGAACGCTCAAGGCCCGACAAATTCCTGAATGCAGACGATCCTTGCAGCCAGCCGCTGCGGATCTGCCCTGTGCTGGATGCAGTGTCCTCGGCGCCGGGGTCTGGAGATTGAGGGAACTCAATCCATACAAACGTCATGGATGCTGACAGGCTCCCGCAGCCGCAAAGCCTATGGCTTCGGTGCAAAGATTCGGTGGTTGGACATACTCGGGCTAAGGCGACCGCTCGTCTCATGCTTCGCTTTGTGTTGCGCAGGGTTGCAGTCGCCCTCTGCGGGGGCTTACCCTGACCCGTCATGCCGCAACCCATCCACCCGAGGAACGCGCCTTGACCGACACCCTCTTGTTTTCGCCGCTGACCATTCGCGGCGTCACCCTTCGCAACCGCATCGTCGTGCCCCCGCTGCATCAGTACTCAGCGGAAAAGGGCTTCCCCACCGACTGGCATATCGTGAATGCCGGTAAGTTCGCTGCCGGTGGCGCGGGGCTGGTCATTGTCGAATCCACCAAAGTGGAGCGGCGCGGCTGCGGCACGGTCGGCGATCTGGGCCTGTGGGACGATGCCTTCATCGAGCCGCTGCGGCGGATCACCGCATTCATTAAGGCGCAAGGCGCGGTGGCGGGCATCCAGTTGGGCCACAGCGGGCGCAAGGCACGTGCCTCGCGCCCTTGGGAGGGAGACAAGAGCCTGCAGCGCTCGCCCGATATTGAGGATTGGGACGACTGGAACCCTGTTGCGCCCAGCGCCATTGCACACAGCGAACGATGGGCCACGCCTCGGGCGCTGGACACGCGCGAGGTGAAGGAACTGGTTCAGGCCTGGGGAGAGGCTGCCCGCAGAGCCGATGCCGCCGGCTTCGATGTACTCGAGATCCATGCCGCGCACGGTTATCTTGTCCATCAGTTCCTGTCGCCACAGGCCAATCAGCGCACGGACGAATACGGTGGCTCGGAAGCCAACCGCATGCGCTTTGCGATCGAGATCGTTGAAGCAGTGCGCAGCCACTGGCCGGCTCACAAACCGCTCTTCATTCGTCTGTCGGTTGAAGACAATGCAGGATGGGGGCCGGAGCAAAGCGCTGCCCTTGCACGCATCATCAAACCCAAAGGGGTTGATGTGATCGACTGCTCGTCAGGCGGCATCACTGACCGCGCACCGATCCTTGGCACCGAGATCAAGTACGGCTATCAGGTACCGCTATCGGACTACATTCGCAAGCATGCCGACATCATGACAATGGCAGTCGGCCTGATCATTCATGGCGACCAGGCTGAGCAGATTTTGCAGGCCGGTCAGGCAGACCTGATTGCGGTGGGCCGTGAGATTCTGAACAACCCCAATTGGCCGATGGATGCAGCGCAAAAGCTGGGCATCGAAGGGCCATTTCGCCAAGTGCCGCCGCAATTCGGGTACTGGCTTGGCACGCGCGCCAAGCGCGGGTTTGGAACCTTGCCATCGACCTGGCAGCGGGGGCTCGGTTCGGGGGAGTAGCCGCATCAAGTCGACCGGGGTCTGTTTGCCAAACCCCTCGCTCCTCATGGCTGCGCGTCCAGGTTACCGTGAGGGGAGGTGCGCTCCGGGCGCTCGCAGATCCGACGCACCGCGGATTGACCGCGGGCGCGGTCAATCACCCTTCCATCTGGATATTGAGCTTACCGATCAGGTCTCCCCAGCGCTTGCGCTCGGCACCGACGAACTCGGCAATCTTCTCGGGACTCAGCACGGGTGCAGGCCCGATATAGGCCTTGGTGAGCGAGCTCTGATAATCGGGCGAGGCCAGAGAGGCGTCCAGGGCGGTCTTGAGCTTGTCTCGCACCGCGGCTGGCAAACCTTTGGGCGCTACCAACCCGTACCAGACGATTGCAAGGTAATTGGGGATTTTCTCAGCGACTGCAGGCACGTCAGGCAGATAGGTCTGTCGTGTGGCCGAAGTCACTGCAATGGCTCGCAACCTCCCGGACTGGACATGCGGCAGCGCGGTCGTGGGGCTGTCGAACATCAGATCGACACGCCCGCCGACCACGTCAGTAATGGCTGCCACACTGCCCTTGTAAGCCACATGCGTCATGGGCGCACCGGTGAAGTCCTCGAACAATTCGCCAGCCAAGTGCAAGGTGCTGCCCACGCCCACCGAGGCATAGGTCAGCGGCGCGCGCTTGTCCTTCACGCGGGCGATCAGGTCGTCGAGGTTGCGGATGGGCGAGGCCGCGGGGACCACCGCAACCAGCGGGATGTCGCCGGTGAGCCCGATGATGTCCAACTCGCGCTCAGGGCTGTATGACAACTGCTTGCGCAACAGCGGATTGAGCACCATGGTGGAGCCCGCCGCAATCAGCAGCGTGTAGCCGTCGGCTCGCGATTTTGCTACGAACTGCGCACCGATGATGGTGTTGGCACCAGGTCTGTTGTCGACCAGAAAGGACCCACCGAGGCGCTTGCCGAGTTGTTCGCCGACCACGCGTGCCAGCACGTCGGTCGTACCGCCTGGAGGAAAGGGCACCACCAGTGCCACTGGACGTTCCGGATAGGCATCAGCCCAAGACGGGGACGCTCCTGCAGCTCCGGCCAGCGCGAGGCTGCCCACAGTCATATTGCGAATGGCGCGCCTGCGTTGCATCGTGGTCTCCTTGTCAGTGTGATTTTCAGGGAGTGTCGCATGCGCCGCCAAAGCGGTCATGTCGCACTGAAGCCGGTCGTCGTTTCCAGGCCAGCCCGTCACGGAATCGGTCTGATGGCCTCATTGGTCGGCTTCATGAACTCGCGAGGTGTCGGTTGTCAGGATAGCCTGAGCCACAATGTTGAATTCCGTCTTTGATTGCGAAGTCTTGATTGTGGGTGCAGGCCCGGTGGGTCTGGCCACCGCTCTGTCGCTGCTTGCTCAATGCGTGAACGTACGCATCATCGACGACATGCCTGTGCGTCATGCCACGCCCCGAGCCAGTTCGATCCATGCCCGCACACTTGAGCTGCTGGCGCCGTTCGGTGTCTCCGATCGACTGGTGGCTTATGCCCAGCCGATTCGTCAGACTCTGTTTTTCGACGTGCAGGGCCAGGAAATCCTGCGCAGACAGCTGCGCGCCATTGATTCGCAGTACCCCGCGCAACAGAGCCTGCAACAGGGGCACGCCGAGTGGATGATCGCGGAGCAATTGCTTGCCCGCGGCGTGGACGTGCAAGCGACCACACGCTGCACCGACCTCGTACAGAACGCTGAGGGCATCGTGGTGACGGTCGAGAGCGACGCAGGTACCTCGGCGCTGCGCTGCCGCTACCTGGTCGGCGCCGATGGCGCGCGAAGCACGGTGCGCAAACTCTGCGACGTGCGCATGGTCGGTGAGGACTACCCCGAACGCTGGATCGTCGGCGAGCTCGTCATTGAACATACTGGCGTCCTCACGGATACGCACATCCTCTTCGGACCAGATCGCCCGGCGCTGACCTTTCCCCTTGATGGGGCGATCATGTTCTTCACCATTCTGCGCGCGGGTGAATTACCCGAGGCGCAACCCGGTCCCGCCAATCCGGATCATGTGCTCCAGATGTACTACGCGACCTTCGGCGCCTACCCGCGTCTGGCTCACCGCGTGCCCGACGTACCCTGGAGCGGTCACTTCCTGATGCACAAGTGCTGCCTGTTCGATGGATTCAACTGGACTTTGATCCTGACGGTTCCTGATCGCACGGCCGTGCGGACAGCCTATATTCGGCAACTCGACCTAGCCGCACTGGTCTGGCTCAATGCCCGTGTCCGTATCGTGCTCGCGGTGGGCGACGCCTTTGCCTGGAACGCGCACCGCCCGACGTTGTACGTCGTACGACCCGATGGCTACATCGCATTTCGCTGCGATGCTGCGGCAGGCCAACTGCCCGACGTCAATCGGCTGTCGGCCTGGCTGATTGAAAACTTTGCGGGTTCGTTGAGGACCGACAGCGTTGCGCCTTAGTCGTCCGTCCTGCATGCCCCGAGGGCATACCGGGTCCAGTTCAATCGGAACAAAGGAGCTACCGCCTGCGGGTTGCGCCCGCCACGGACACCCCGGGGCCTCAAGGACACAACCGGGGCGAACACGACCTGGATCGGCCGGCCCGCCCCTTCACGTTTCAATTCGTCTGCGTGCGGATGTCGCCCTTAATGCTGGGATAGCGCACGTGCTCCACCAGTTCCTGGATGCTCGCACTGGGTGCAGGGGTGAGCAGACTCACCAGGATAATCACTGCAAAGCCCAGCGGAACCCCGAAAACACCGGCCGAGATCGGCAGAATGCCCCACCACAGTTCTATGGGTGAGGTAATGCCGAACACACCGCGCAGCCATGGTTGTGTCGTCACCATGTAGTACAGAGTAATGCCCAGCCCCGCGATCATTCCCAGGGACGCCCCTAGGCCATTCGCGCGTTTCCAGAACACGCCCAATACCAGTGCTGGGAAGAACGCAGCCGCTGCAAACGAAAAAGCTGCAGACACCAGGAACAAGATGTCTGCGGGCTTCTGCGCAGCCACATAAGCGGCGGCCAATGCAACGACCAGCAGCAGAGCCTTCGACAGGGTGACGCGACGCGATGTCGATGCATTCGGGTCGATCATCTTGTAGTACAGGTCGTGCGACAGCGCGTTGGCAATGGTCAGCAGCAGTCCGTCCGCCGTGGATAGCGCAGCAGCCAGACCGCCGGCAGCCACCAGGCCCGACACCACGTAGGGCAGCCCTCCAATCTCGGGGGTCGCCAGAACGATGATGTCACCACCGATGCGCATCTCGCCAAGCTGCAGGATGCCGTCCTTGTTGATGTCGGTCACACTGAGCAGCGCTGCGTCGACCTTGCTCCAGTTGGCAATCCAGGCAGGAAGCTTGTCGAAGGGTGTTCCAACCAGGACGCTGAAGACCTCGTACTTGACCAGTACCGCCAGTGCCGGCGCAGTGAAGTACAGCAGGAAGATGAAGAACAGCGACCAGGTCACCGACTCGCGCGCCTCTTTGACCGAAGGGGTGGTGTAGTAGCGCATGAGGATGTGTGGCAACGCGGCAGTACCCACCATCAGGCAGAAGATCAGTGCCAGGAAGTTTCGACGGGATGTGTCATAGGCAGCCTGGGCCTTGGCGTCGCCATTTGGATCGCCCGAGAACTGCGTCGCATGCCTGGGCATGCCAGCCAGCGGCTTGTCTCGGGCCTCAGCGGCTGCTTTGGCAGCCGTCCAGGCCTTTTTGGCTGCATCCGCGTCCTTGGGCAGCACCGCCAGCGCCTTTTCCGCTGCTGCGATATCAGCGGCCGCAGCACCCGATGCCTTGAGATCGGCGAGTTTCTGTTCAGCCGCCTGTTTGTCTGCAGCCAGTGCGGCCGGGACATCCTTGAGCTTCTCGCCCAGCGCCTTGGCCTGATCGGCAAAAATCTTTCGAACCTCAAGTTCTTTGGGATCCTTGAGCAGTTCGGCTTCCTTCTCCGTGACCTTCTGGAGCTGATAGCCGTAGACGGCCTGAGGAATCGGAACGCTTGTCTGCTTGACCGCCAGCCAGACCACCGGAATCAGGTAGGCCACGATCAGGATGATGTACTGAGCCACCTGGGTCCAGGTAACAGCCCGCATGCCTCCCAGGAAGGAGCAAACGAGGATTCCGCCAAGCCCCATGAAAATGCCAAGCTCAAACGCGACGCCGGTCAGGCGCGTAGTGATGAGTCCCACGCCGTAGATCTGGGCCACCACATAGGTAAACGAACAAAGAATGGCCGCGATAACGCCCAGGAAACGCGGGAAATTGCCGCCGTAGCGCTCACCGAGGAAATCGGGAATGGTGAATTGCCCGAATTTTCTGAGGTAGGGCGCCAGGAACAACGCCACCAGGCAATAGCCTCCCGTCCAGCCCATGATGAAGGCCAGCCCTGCGTACCCGGTGAGGTACAGGGTTCCGGCCATGCCGATGAACGAGGCCGCAGACATCCAGTCGGCACCCGTGGCCATGCCGTTGTAGATGGCCGGGACGCGGCGCCCTGCGACATAGTATTCGGCTGCGTCGGTGGTCCGGCTCATGATTCCGATGCCGGCATACAGCCCGATCGTGGCAAGCAGAAAGATGAAGCCGATCCACTCGCGCGGCAGCCCCATCTGCTCGAGGATTGCCAGAACGATCACGAAGGCGACGAAGCCTCCCGTGTAGAAACCGTAGACCTTGTTGAGCTGCTCCCGGAACGCAGACTTGCTCGCCTTGGTTGCCGGCCCTGATTGAGTTTCAAACATGCCTGCCATGGTTTATTCCTCCTCGGCGACGCCGTGTTCCTGGTCGAGCTTGCCCATGTAATGGGCATAGAACCAGATGATGATGACGTACACGATCAGCGAACCCTGAGCGCCCATCCAAAAACTGAACGGCCAGCCAAAAAACGTGAAGTTGAGATCGCGGGCGAAGTAGCCAACAACGAACGTCACAACAAACCAGATAGCCAGCAGAATGGCCGTAATGTTGAGATTTTTCCGCCAGTATCGGCGGTGACTATCGGTCAGCTCCATTGCACTTCTCCTCTTGAAATGACACCGTGAAACGCCTGCTGCGGCCTGAGCCTTTGGGCTGATTGCCGCCGCAAGGCTTGCCCTCGGACCTGGTTTTCGACTCAGCGCGGCAACACCGCGCTTAGCCCCGTCTCCTTTTCCAGTTGCCTGGCCACCTTGGGTTCGAATGCATGAAGGTGACGGATGATCTTGCGTGCCTCTTCGGGTTCATGGCGATCGACGTGGACCCTGGCCAACTGATACCAGCCGAACGGGCTCATTGGCTGCAACTGCGTATTGCGCTTCAGGACCTCGACGGCCTCGTCGAACTGGCGGCGCTGAATCAGCACCAGCCCGAGTCCGTACCACGCACGATCAAGTTGAGGGCTCAACTCGATTGCCCGCCGGAAAGCCGTCTCAGCACCTTCCAGATCGCGCCGCTGTTCAAGCACAAACCCAAGGTTGAACCAGTGGTGAGCGTTGCCGGGATGATGTGCAGTCAGGTCCGTCAGCAGAGCAATCGCCTCATCGCGCCGTCCTAACTGCGCAGCCAAATGCGCCTTGCTGGCCAACGCAAACGCGTCACGCGGAAATTCGGCAAGCATGGCATCGAACCTCTGCACGGCCAGCGCGTGATCCCCCAAGGCAATATGCAGCCGGGCCCTCGCCTTCAGGCCAAGATAACGCAAGCGCGCCAAAGCCGTCTGACCGCTCATCTGCACATCTCCATTCCGACTTGCACGCAGATCCGGACCTTGGCGAGCAGACAGATCAGCCACACAAACGAGAGCATCAGGAAGGTCACCAGTGGCACATGTCGATCAAGCACGAGACTGGGCGAGATGGCGCGTGCCAGCCTAACGAAGGGCCTGGTCATGATGGACAGGACCTGATAGAACAGGTTCGATGAACGCTTGTTCCCTGCGAGCAGCCCGAGTAGCCATTGGCCCGCGAGCGAAAGCAGCGCGATTTCGGCCACCATTTTGGCGGTGGACACCAGGGTGAGAGTCAGCAATCTTGTCTCCTGCGCGCAGTTAGTTTCTCGGCGCGTCAGACTTAGCCGTAGCTTACCCCCTAAAGGAGCGCGTACGGATGGAAATCTTGAGGTTTTTTGTCGTGACAGTTATGGATATCAACTCATGATTACACGCCATTGGCCTTGGCGAGCCGCCGGTTGTTGAGTAAACACAGGTCATGGACAAAGAACCGTCACCAAGCCTGATCGCTCATTTGCGCGCCGAACTGTCGCGCGTACCGCCATTCAGCCAGATGTCGACTGAGGCAATCGAATTTTTCATTACTCGCAGCGAGCAGCGGTATTTCGCCCCCGAAGAGACGCTACTGTCGCCCCAAAGCGGTCCGGTCCGGGAGCTCTTTTATCTGCGCCAGGGTGCAGTCGCAGCCAATCGAAACAGCGACAGCCCTGCAGATCTCGGGGCCTTCGAGTACGAACCAGGTGACCTGTTCCCGGTCAGTGCAGTGGCCGGGCAGCGTGCGGTCAGGTCGACATACCGGGCCGTGACGGATGCCTTCGCGCTAGCCGTACCGATCGAGGCGATCAACGAACTGGCCAGCCGCAGCAAACAATTCGCGGATTTCCTGCATGGACGCATCCCGAGCCTGTTGAAACTCTCAAGGGGGGAGCAGCAATGGGCCCAGTCATCGGCGGCATTGTCGGAGCAGTCGTTTGAGACGCCCTTGGACCAATTGACCCATCGCGCGCCGGTGACGTGCCGCCCAGACACCCCTTTGCGAGAAGCGCTTGGATTAATGCATGCCCAGCACATCGGTTCCATCCTGGTGACGGACCCGGCGGGTCGCCCTGAAGGCATCCTGACCCGCTATGACGTGCTGGGTCGCATCGTGCTGCCCGGAACGCATCTGGATCGCCCAATACAGGAAGTCATGATCAGTCCGGTACGCTGCCTCACGCATGCCAACACCGTTCAGGATGCTGCGCTCATGATGGCGCAGCACGGTATTCGGCATATTCCAGTCACCCGTAATGAGGTGGTGATCTCAATCGTCTCAGAGCGCGATCTGTTCGCTCTGCAGCGTCAGAGTATCAAGGACATCAGTTCGACACTCCGACGTTCCCACGATGTCGCCGCCGTCACCGTTGCGGCACAACGAATCCGGCTCTTTGCAGGCACCCTGCTGGGACAGGGCATTCAGGCACGACAACTGACATCACTCATCAGTCACCTGAACGATCTGCTCACTGAGCGGCTGCTCCAGATCGAGGCGCAACGTCTTGAGGTGGACCTGTCCGCCCTGTGCTGGCTTGCACTGGGTTCAGAAGGGCGCAGCGAGCAGACCATCGCGACCGATCAGGACAATGCCCTGATATTGCCCGACGATGCGAGTGAGGCGTTGCGCACTCAAGCGATACAACTTGCACGTTCGGTCAATCAAGCGCTTGATACGTGCGGCTATCCGCTTTGCAAGGGCAACGTCATGGCTGGCTCGCCGGGAGGTGCCATGACCCTGAGCGAATGGCGAGAACGGTTTTCGGGATGGATCAGCCAGGGAGCACCAGAAGACCTGCTGAGCGCCAGCATCTACTTCGACTTTCGTTGCCTGACCGGCGATGCAGCGATGGCCGAGACGCTGAAGGGCGAAGTCGTCGCGGCAGCGCAAAGAACACCTCGCTTTCTCAAACAACTGGCGCTCAACTCGCTGCAGTCACGGGCTGCCCTAAATTGGCTTGGAGGTCTGGATGCAGACCGAGAAGGGATGATCGACCTGAAAATGCGTGGCGCAGCGATCTTCGTGGATGCAGCCAGACTCTATTGCCTTGCGAACGGTCTGAGCGCAACCTCGACCCGCGAACGCCTGGTGTCTGCAGGTCGCGCCTTGGGGCTTGCCGAATCGGAATACGAGAGCTGGGTAGGCGGCTTTGAATTCATACAAGGCCTGCGATTGCGTACTCAGCTGCAACGATCGCAAGCGCAGCACCCTGGCGGGCATCCCAATCAGATCGCCTTATCCAGCCTCAGTGATATCGATCGCCGCATCCTGAAGGAATCGTTGCGCGTGGCGCGCGCTCTGCAACAGCGACTGCAGCTCGATTACGTGCGCTAAGGACCGAAACGGGTGAAAAGACGGTGGTGGGATCTCCTTCGCGGCCCGCTGGCAGCCTGGCGTGGGCACAGGAGCGCTACCGCACCCGCAGTTGAGCGCTGGATTGCCCTTGACGTTGAAACCTCCGGGCTCGATTTGCGGCGAGACCGGTTGATCTCCATTGCGGCGATCGGCCTGAAGGTCGACTGGCCGTTGCGACGGATCAGTATCATTCCGGCAGACAGCTTCGAAGCCGTCCTGCGGCAGGAGCAACCATCCAGCACGCAAAACATTCTGCTCCACGGCATTGGTGTGGAGCGTCAGCGCAATGCCAGCGAACCCCAACATGCGCTGGAGCATTTCGTGCGATTCGCAGGCCATGCGCCATTGCTGGCGTTTCATGCGGCATTCGATCAGGGCATGCTGGTGCGTAGCATTCGCGAGCAATTGCACCAGACGCTGTCCAACGAATGGGTTGACATCGAGCATCTGTGCGCCGTCACGCATGAACAAGTCAAAGCCCGGTCGTTGGATGAGTGGATGACCCACTTCGATGTGACATGTCTGGCTCGCCATCAGGCTTCAGCCGACGCGTTTGCGGCCGCTGAGCTTATGTGTCGGATATGGCCCAGGGTGATTGAGCAGTGTGACTCGTGGCGTCAGGTGCGCGCGTTGGCGAAGCACCACCGCTGGGTGAGGCGTTAACGGCACGAGCGCATCGCTACGCACGCCGAGCAACGCCGTCGAGTCGCACGTCTTCAGAATACGAGCGCTCATTTGGACGCCTCTCCCAGAAGAAGTCTGAGCAGACTTTCACTGGGTCATTACAGCACGCCTGAACAGGCAGACTCGGTCAGGCCAGCCTGGCGCAGTAACAGATTCCCGCCTTGCGGTTTGCGTTCAGCGAATGAAATAAAAGTCGCCCACCACCTGATCGTAAATGGCGGGCACCTGCTCCTTGCCGACCGATCGCGCAGCCTCGACCACCTTCTTGCGAACATCCCTCACGATGCTGTCGACCCGCAGACCCGGTGTTCGCATCTCCTTCAGAAACATACGGGTGAACAGACCATTGGGGTCCTTGTCCTGGGGGCCCAGATTGTCCAGTGCCACCTGGCCTGCGCCGGCAGAAAACACAATCATCTGGCCAGAGGCGGGTTGCTGTGGCGCCAGACCCCGGGTCCCCAGATTTCGGTTCGCATTGGGAAAGGGATTGTCGCGACACGCATCGATGATGGCCAGGGCGAGCTTCACCTGCCGTTCATTGAGGCTATCGAGAAACCGCTGCAGTTCGATGGCGTCGTCTCTGATCTGATCGGCGCTTTCATCCCGAATGTCGGTGGGCAGCAAATAGTTGGCCAGGCCCAGTTGCATCCCGTGACCGGCATAAAAAAACACCACCTCATCGCCGCCCTGGACTTCATTTCGAAAGCGACGAAGCGCTGCCCGCATGCCCTTTTCATCGACGTCCTGTTCAAGCGTGACCTGATAGCCCAGGTCACGCAGGGCTCTACCGATGGCAACCGCGTCAGCGCGGGCATTACCCAGCTTTCGCACATAACGATAAGCATCATTGCCAATGACCAATGCGCGTCGATTGGCCTGCACCGGGATCGGCGCATTCACGGAGGTCGCAGGGGTGGCCGGTGGCGCGGCTGCGATGACGGCAGGTGGATTCGGCGCAGGGGTAGTGCCGCCTGTCCGCTGCCCGCAAACAAAGTTGAACAGTGCTTCACGGGCACCGCCTGCATCGATTGAAAGACGCCGACCGATCGCGGGTGGTTGTGAATAGGTCTGAGGCCCGGTTCCCATGGGCCCGGCATGCCCGACGATGACCAAAGGCGTATACGACTTGCGGGTCGTCTCCGCGCAGTGATAGACCGCATTTTCGAAGACGGAACGCGTTCCCTGTCGCTCAGTTGAATAGTTGTCGACACCAGTAGCCACGACATCAACGGCGCTGCCTTGATGCGGCTTGATGCTGCCTGTGTAAAGGTAGTGGTCCACCTGGCCATCGCCGGCAATTCGCTGGGCGGTGTCGAGATAGGCCACGGCGCTGGAGCCCCAAGCCAGCGCAAGCAGGATCAGTAGCCAGGCCGAAAGCGGGATTCTTGAAAGTGGGCGCATTTGAACCTTCAGGAAGCAGATCAATTTCGGTAACGCAGTCAGCCGTGGGCTGGTGTGTCGGCATATGACGGCACGCCCAAGAGTCGAACTCGAGACCAACGGTTGATGAGCGATTCGACGTGGACGCAGCCTTGCGACTAAGTACAAGAAGCGAAAGGGCCTTTTCGCTTTGCTCTCGGTGAGCCATAGCAAAGCCATTCCAGGCCAACGCTCTGCCGCGGGAACATGCTCGCCATCAGACGAGGCTCCCTGACATCTACAGAAATGTTAGGGGTTAGCCGTCACCTTGGCAGAACGGGTTCGATCACTTCCAAGCCAGATTGAGCTTCTTGCCCGAGGCCGCACACTCTTTGAGGTAAAGATTAATCAGACTCTGGTACGGAATACCAGTCTCTTCCGCCATAGACTTGAAGTAGGTGATCGACCCCTCGTCCAGGCGAATGGTCACTGATTTTTTGAGTTGAGCTGCGTAGGGATTCTTCCGTGCCGCGCTGAAATCGTATTGCTTTCGCATAGATAC
>CANHUQ010000028.1 GCA_947463885.1 Burkholderiales bacterium | reverse complement strand
GTACGACAGCAATTGCAGCGGCACCACGTGCAGGATGGGCGACAGCGGCCCGGCGTGATCGCCCAGGTTGATCACATGCACGCCGTCTGCAGAGTCGATATGCGTATCGCGGTCGGCAAAGACGAAGAGTTCGCCCCCCCGTGCGCGCACTTCCTGCAGATTGCTCTTGAGCTTTTCAATCAGCGCGTCGTTGGGTGCGACAACAACCACCGGCATGGACGCATCGACCAGCGCCAGCGGGCCGTGCTTGAGCTCGCCAGCGGCGTAGGCCTCGGCATGGATGTAGGTGATTTCCTTGAGCTTGAGCGCGCCTTCCATGGCAATCGGAAAGTGCACGCCGCGCCCCAGGAACAGTGCATTTTGCTTGGCGGCAAACAGCTGCGCCCATTCCTTGACGGTGGGTTCGCATGCCAGCACGCGGTTCAGGGCCGCAGGCAGATGGCGCAATGCCACGAGCAGATCGCGCTCGCGGTCACTGGTGAGTTGTCCGCGCTGTTTGGCCAGCACCAGCGTCAGCACGAACAGCGCGGCCAACTGCGCGGTGAACGCCTTGGTGGACGCGACTCCAATCTCGGGACCGGCACGGGTGAGGAAACGCAGCTTGGACGCCCGGATGAGCGCAGACTCCGGCACATTGCAGATGCTCAAGGTGTCGGTCATGCCCAGTGACTTGGCGTGCTGCAGGGCGGCCAGCGTGTCGGCGGTTTCGCCCGACTGGGAAATGGTGATCACCAGCGTGTTGGCCAGCTCGACTGAATCGCGGTAGCGATACTCGCTCGCAATTTCCACGGCGACCGGCACGCGGGCGATCGATTCAATCCAGTACTTGGCCACCAGACCCGAGTGGTAGCTGGTGCCGCAGGCCAGGATCAGCAACTGTTTCGTGCGCGCAAAGATCGGTTCGGCATCGGCGCCGAACAGGCCTGCCGACAGGGAAGACGCATTGGCCACCATCTCGAGTGTGTTGGCGATCGCGCCTGGCTGCTCGAAGATTTCCTTTTGCATGTAGTGCGCATGCTTGCCGAGCTCGATGGCATCGGCCGAGAGCTGGCTTTCGATCACAGCGCGGGTGGTCTGCTGACCGGCTTCGTCGACGATGCGATAGCCGCTGCCGCGAATCTCCACCACATCGCCTTCTTCCAGGTAAGCCACGTGGCGCGTCACCTGCAGCAGGGCCGAGGTGTCGGAGGCCAGGAAGTGTTCGCCTTGACCAGGCTGACCCACGCCCAGCAACAAGGGTGAACCACGCCGCGAGCCCACCACCGTACCGGGTTCGGCCGAGCTGATGGCGGCGATGGCATAGGCGCCTTCCAGACGCTTGACGATCACTTGCACCGTATCGAACAGCGAGGCCCCCGCGCCCAGCGCAGCGTGCAACAAGTGGGCAATGACCTCGGTGTCGGTCTGCGAGGCGAAGTGGTAGCCCTTGCCGCGCAACTCGGCGCGCAGGGCCTCATGGTTCTCGATGATGCCGTTGTGCACCACGCAGACCTGCAGGCCGCTGCCCTCGGAGTAGTGCGGGTGGGCATTGTCTTCGGTGACGCCACCGTGCGTGGCCCAGCGTGTGTGAGCAATGCCTGCAGGGGCATCGGCATGGGCTTCGGTGGCTCGGGCCTCCAGTTCAGCCACTCGTCCCACCGAGCGCACCCGCGAGACGCCGGCATGCGGTGCGCCATGCAACATGGCAATACCTGCTGAGTCGTAGCCGCGGTATTCGAGCTTGCGTAGACCCTCGATGAGGATGGGCACTACGTTACGCTGCGCGACAGCGCCGACAATTCCGCACATGAGGTCAGTCCTTGGAGGGGGTCTTGATCTTGACCGGCCGTTTCCAGCCGGCAATGGAAGTCTGTTTGGCGCGCGAGATGGTGAGCTCGCCTGGCGGAGCATTGCGGGTGAGGGTGGTACCCGCACCCAGCGTGGCGCCTTTGCCCACCGTGACCGGGGCCACCAGTTGTGTATCGCTGCCGATGAAGGCGTCGTCTTCGATGATGGTCTGGTGCTTGTTGGCGCCGTCGTAATTGCAGGTAATGGTGCCGGCACCAATGTTCACGCGCGCTCCCACCACGGCATCGCCCACATAGGCCAGATGATTGGCTTTGGAATGCGCCGCCATCTTCGTGTTTTTCATCTCGACGAAGTTGCCCACATGGTTGTCTTCGCCCAGCACGGTGCCGGGGCGCAGACGGGCAAAGGGACCGATGCGCGAGCCGGCACCCACCTGCGCCTGATCGATATGGCACATGGGGAGGATGTCCGTGTGCGAATCGATCCGGGCATCGTGCAGCACGCAGTTCGCGCCGATGCGCACACCGTCCCCCAGCACGACCGTGCCCTCAAAGACGCAGTTCACGTCGATGAAGCAGTCGCGCCCTGCAGTGAGCGTGCCCCGCACATCGATCCGTGCCGGGTCGGCAAGACCCACGCCCGCGTCGAGCAGGGTATCGGCCACGCGGCGCTGATGCACCCGTTCCAGTTCGGCCAGCTGCGCCTTGCTGTTCACACCGAGGGTCTCCCAGACCGCTGCGGGCTGGGCGCCTACGACGGGGATGCCCTCACTGACCGCCATGCCGACGATATCGGTGAGGTAATACTCCTGCTGCGCATTGCTGTTGGATAACTTGCTCAGCCAGCGCTTGAGATGTGCGGTGGGTGCCACCATGATCCCGGTATTGACTTCGGCAATTCGAAGCGTGGCGGGATCGGCGTCTTTATGCTCGACGATGCGCAGGATCGGCCCGCGCAGATCCTGAGCGGGCGTTTGCGTGTGTTGCGCCGACGACGGCCCGCGCACGATGCGCCCGTAGCCGGTGGGATCGGGCAGATCGACGGTCAGCAGCCCAAGCTGCGCCGGGCCGGCGGCGGTCACCAGACGGCGCAGGGTGTCGGGGGTGGTGAGCGGTACGTCGCCGTAGAGGATGAGTGTGGGTACCGAGTCGTCCAGGTGCGGGGCAGCCTGCATGACCGCATGACCGGTGCCCAGTTGCGGCGACTGCAGGGCCCAGGCGATATCGGAAGATGCGAGTGCTGTGGGGACCTGGTCGCCACCGTGGCCATAGACCACCACGATGCGGCCTGGCGATAGACTGCGACAGGTGTCGAGGACATGGCCGAGCATGGGTTTTCCGGCCAGTTCGTGCAGGACCTTGGGCAATTCGGAGCGCATCCGCTTGCCCATACCTGCCGCAAGGATCACGACGTTCATGAGGTGGATTCAGTGGTGATTGGCCTGATTTCAGGCGGTTTTCGCGTCTTTTTTTCTGCGATCGATCGTAGCACGCGACCCATTCTCAGTGCGGTGCTGGGCTTGGCCGTCTGTCTGGCTGTGAGTGGCTGTGCGTCGGTTGGCCGGCTGGGTTACGACAACTTTTCCACACTCGCGCTCTGGCGCCTGGATGGCTATGTGTCGCTGACGCCGGATCAGCGCTTTCGCGCGGGCCGCGCCTTCGATAGCCTGCTGGTCTGGCATCGCGCCACGCAACTCGATGATTACGCGCAATGGCTGCGTGGTGTGAAGCAACATGTGGCGAGTGGATCGGTCACCGAGACGGATATTCGAGGCTGGCGCGAGGACATCGCCCGTCGCGCCACGCCGCTGGTGGAGCGCGCTGCGCTCGATATAGCGCAGGTCGCTGCAACTCTGGACGCAGGCCAGATGAACCGGCTGAGGACGGAGCTGGCGCGCGACAACGACAAGATGCGCAAGGAATGGATGCCGCCCGGGCAGTCCGAACGCGTGGCCGCGCGGACCAAGCGCTACCTCGATCGCGCCGAGTTCTTCCTGGGTTCGCTGACCGATTCCCAGAAGCAACTGGCGCGACGCATGGCCGCTGAAGCGCCGCCCGCCGAAGATAGCTGGTACGCGCAGCGCCTGGGCCGTCAGAAGGATCTGATCGCCCTGATCGACCGAATCCGCACGGAGCAACCCGGCGATGCGGCGGCAGCCGTCTGGGTGAAAGAGCATTTCTTGCGCTACACCCAGTGGCGCGAGGGCCCCGATCGCCAGCCGGTGGAGTCCTCGCTTGCTTCGGGTGATGCCATGACTGCGGCCCTCTTTGCACAAGCCACGCCGCGCCAGCGCGAGCATCTGCAGCGCAAGCTTCAGGATTGGATCGATCTGACTGAATCGTTGCGGCCCGCGAAGGCCGCAAGTGGACCGGGTGCGCCGGTCACCCCCTCGGGTGCAGCACCGACCAGATCTGCAGCCCAATCAGGACTGCAACCGTGATCACTACGACCCACAGTGCGATGCGCGTGCGTCGCTGCTCTCGCACCAGTTGCCTGAGCATGGCCTCGTAGGGGGCGTCGGTGCGGGGCTCGCCCGCTCGCATCAATGCGCGATGCGCCAAGCGGGGCATGGAGGGCAGCAGCTGCGCCCACTGACCGGCTTCCTGACCAAGACGCTCGACGAACCCCCGCACGCCGATCTGCTCGCTCATCCAGCGCTCCAGAATCGGTTTCGCGGTGACCCATAAGTCGAGGTCCGGGTCGAGCTGACGACCTAAGCCCTCGATGTTGAGCAGCGTCTTTTGCAGCAGGACGAGCTGGGGCTGGATTTCCACATTGAAGCGGCGTGACGCCTGGAACAGGCGCATCAGCACCAGTCCGAGCGAGATTTCCTTGAGCGGACGATCAAAGAACGGCTCGCAGACTGCGCGTACAGCGCCTTCGAGTTCTTCGACCCGGGTGTCGGTCGGGACCCATCCCGATTCCACATGCAGCTCGGCCACGCGGCGGTAGTCGCGCCTGAAGAAGGCGAGAAAATTTTGCGCCAGATAATTTTTGTCGACTTCAGACAGGGTGCCGACGATGCCGAAATCCAGGGCGATATAGCGGTTGAAGTCGTCCCCCGTGTCGCCCACCAGGATATTGCCGGGGTGCATGTCAGCATGGAAAAAGCCATGGCGAAAGACCTGCGTGAAAAAGATCTCCACGCCCTCACGCGACAACCGCTTCAGATCAATGCCGGCCTGGGCCATGCGGTCCATGCGTCCGATCGGGATGCCGCGCACCCGCTCCATGACCAGCACGTTAGTCGCGCAATAGTCCCAGTACATCTCGGGGACTTTGAGCAGGCGTGAGCCGCTGAAATTACGCCGCAGCTGGTTGGCGTTTGCCGCTTCGCGCACCAGGTCGAGCTCGTCGTGCAGGTAGTGGTCGAATTCTTCGATCACTTCGAGTGGGCGCAGCCTGCGTGCATCGGCCGACAGCCGCATGGCGAGCGCGCCAGCAGTGCGCAGCAGATCGAGGTCCTTGTCGATCACCTGCGCCATGCCGGGGCGCAGGACCTTCACGGCGACTTCGGTGCCATCGTGCAGGCGGGCGAAATGCACCTGCGCAATCGACGCCGAGGCGACCGGTTGCGGGTCAAATTCGCTGAACACGGCTTCGATGCTGCGCCCCAGGCCACGTTCGATCTCGGCAATGGCCAGTGCGGAGTCGAAGGGCGGCACATTGTCCTGCAGTTGCGCGAGTTCTTCGGCGACATCGGCGGGCAGCAGATCGCGCCGCGTGGACAGCACTTGTCCGAACTTGACGAAGATCGGCCCGAGCGCTTCCAGCGCCATGCGCAGGCGTGCGCCGCGCGGTGCGTCCAATTGGCGACCCAGGCGCAAGGCCCGGGCGGCTGCCAGCGTCCAGCGTGAACCCAGGGTGGCATGCGCGCCGGTGGCCGCAATTTCGTCCAGGCCATAACGCCATGCGACAAAGAGGATGCGAGACAGACGGCCGATGCGCATGGTGCGGGTGCGGCTGAGGACCGTCAGGCGCCAGAGGCCCGGGTGCCGATGCGCGTGATCGGGATGGCGGCCACGATGCCATCAGGCGTGGCGTCTGATACGGCAGAGGGCTCGGGCGTGTCGAGTACCGGATCGACGTCGAAGGCAATGTCGCCGTCGTCGCGTGCATGGCCGTCGGCCATCAGACCGGCGAAGTCAAACTGCTCACGATCCATCAGGTGTGAAGGCACCACCCGCGAGAGGGCCGCGAAGATGGTGTCGACCCGGCCTGGGTGGCGCCGCTCCCATTCCTGGAGCATGGCTTTGGCCTGCTTGCGCTTGAGGTTCTCCTGAGAACCGCACAGCGTGCAGGGAATGATCGGAAAGGCGCGCCACTGCGCATAGGCCTCGAGGTCTTCTTCCTTCACGTACGCCAGTGGGCGGATGACCATATGCCGACCATCGTCCGACACCAGCTTGGGCGGCATGCCTTTGAGCTTGCCGCCATGAAACAGATTCAGAAAGAAGGTCTGCAGGATGTCGTCGCGATGATGACCGAGTGCGATCTTGGTAGCGCCCAGTTCATCGGCCACGCGGTACAGGATGCCGCGCCGCAGCCGCGAACACAGCGAGCACATCGTGCGGCCCTCGGGGATGACCCGCTTGACGATCGAGTACGTGTCCTGGTTCTCGATGTGAAAGGGGATGTCGAGGGCGCGCAGATACTCGGGCAGCACATGCTCCGGAAAGCCCGGCTGCTTCTGATCGAGGTTCACCGCGATGATGTCGAACGGCACCGGCGCGCGGGCGCGCAGCGTGAGCAGGATGTCGAGCAGGCCGTAGCTGTCCTTGCCGCCCGAGAGGCACACCATGACGCGGTCGCCTGCGCTGATCATGTTGAAGTCGCCGATCGCTTCGCCGACCTGACGGCATAGTCGCTTGTGCAGCTTGTTGCGCTCGTACTGCAGGCGCTGAGCGGCGCGGCTGGGGGCATCGCTCGATGGCAGGGGAGCGGGCGCGTTCATGGCGTACGGTTGCGCTCAACGACGACGCCCACGGCGGCACAGTCATCGAAGGCGGTGAATTTGCGAATGCGAATGCGTGCAGACCAGACGTCCGGCATGGCAAGTAGGCGCGTGAGGACCCGGTCGGCAAAGGTTTCGAGCAGGTGAATATGACCGCTGCCAGCCACCTCCAGTACCGCTGCGCGAGCGCCCTGGTAGTCGAACACTTCATCGAGCCGGTCGTGAAGCGGCCGAAAGCGCGCGGCATCGACCTGCAGTTCGAGGTCTACTGCGAGAGGTTGGGTGCCGGCTTTCTCGTGCTCGAAAACGCCGATGCGGGCCTGCACACGCAGCCCTTCGATGAAGACCTGCTGCGCACCGGCGAGCTGGGCTGTGACGGAGGGGAGCGCAGCCATCAGAGGGGCTTGTCCATGAGGCTGACGTCGCGCGGGAGCGGGCGGATGTGCTGGCCGCCATCGACGATGATGACCGAACCGGTCATGGAGCGGGTGGCCACTGCAAAGGCGACCGCAGCTGCAATGTCTTCGGCGGTGCTGGAGCGCCCCAGTGGGGCATGGGTACGATGCGCATGGGCGAACGCCGCGTCGTCCTGCAGGTAGCTGGGCAGGGTGAGGCCGGGTGCGATGCCAACCACCCGCACGCTGGGCGCCAGGGCCTGCGCCAGCATGGTGTTGGCCGCAGCCAGACCCGCCTTGGACAGGCTGTAGGACAGGAAATCAGGGTTCAGGCCGTACAGTTTCTGGTCGAGCAGATTGATCACCACGCCTTCGCTGCCCTCGCCCTGTGGCAGCAGACGATGCAGTTCACGCGCCAGGACCACTGGGGCTGCCAGGTTGGGCAGCATGTGCTGTGTGAAGCTGGCGAAGCTGAGGTCGGTGACCGCATCGAACACGAAGCGTGAGGCGTTGTTCACCAGACAGCGCACTGGACCCAGTGCCTGCGTGAGGGCTGGCAGCAGCGCCAGGACTTCGGTCTCCTCTTCTAGCCGGGCGGGCAGCGCCACCGCGCGACGACCCAAGGCCTGGATATCGGCCACCGTTTGCAGCGCTTCGGTGCGCGAGGTGCTGTAGTGCACGCCAATGTCCCAGCCCGCCTGCGCGAGCGTGAGCGCGATTTCGCGCCCGAGCCGGCGGCCGGCACCAGTGACCAGTGCGGCACCGGGCGATGCGCGGTTCGAAGCGTTTGAGGTGAGGGGTGCGGTCATGGCGAGGGAGTGTACCTGCCGACCGCCGTGCCTTGCGGCACAATGCCCCATGCCTCTCGACCTGCCGGCATCGCCACCTACTGCCGTTGCCCCCGATCCTGCCGCCCTGGCGGTCACTGAAGCGCTGACGGCTCGACTGTCTGCAGACATCCAGGCCCGCGCCGGATGGATCCCGTTTGAGCACTGGATGCAGCGGGTGCTCTATGAGCCGGGTTTGGGCTACTACAGCGGATCACTGCGCAAGTTCGGTGCTGAGGGTGATTTCACGACGGCGCCCGAGTTGTCGCCCCTCTTTGCCGCCTGTCTGGCGCGTCAGGTCTCGCAGTGGTTTGCGCAGTGCGCGCCTGTGGTGGTCGAGTTTGGTGCGGGCTCGGGTGTGCTGGCCGCCGGGCTGATCGAGGCGCTGCACGCCTTGGGCACACCGGTCCAACGTTATGCAATCGTCGAGGTGTCTGCGTCGCTGCGTGAGCGCCAGCGCGAGACCCTCGCATCCTTGCCCGCCGGTTTGGCCGCTTGTGTGCAGTGGCTCGACTGTCTGCCCGAACGGATCGACGGCGTGGTGCTGGGCAATGAGTTGCTCGATGCCATGCCGGTGTGTCTCTTTGAAAGTGAGGGCGCGCAGGTCCGTGAGGTGGGGGTGGCGCTGGATGCCTCAGGGCGGTTTGAGTGGCGCGCGCAGCCAGCCAGCTCGTCGCTGCAAGAGGCGGTATCGGTGCTGCAACCGCTGTTTCGTGGCGCGCAACGAGGTGGCGTGGACCGGTATCGCTCCGAGATCGGCTTTCAGGCGCAGGCCTGGGTGCGCACCGTGGGCCAGGTGCTCGTGCGCGGTGCGATGCTGCTGCTCGACTACGGCTTTCCGGCGCGTGAGTACTACCATCCGCAGCGCGCGCAGGGCACGCTCATGGCGCATCGTCGCCACCGCGCACACCCCGATGTGCTGGTCGATCCGGGTTTGCAGGATGTGACGGCGCACGTCGATTTCAGTGCGGTGGCACAAGCGGGCGCCAGCGTCGGGCTTGATCTGCTGGGCTATACCTCTCAGGCGCGGTTTCTGATCAATGGCGGGATCCTGGAAGTGATGGCGCCGCTGGCGCAGGACGCGGCCCGAACCATCGCGGGCGTGCGTCAACTGGGGGCGGTGCAAACCCTGCTGTCAGAAGCTGAAATGGGCGAACTCTTCAAGGTGATCGCGATGGGACGTGGTCTGCCCGATGAGGCCTGCGGCTTTGTGCGTGGCGATCGGCGGGGCGCACTGTGAAGTGGCTGATTGCCACCGCAGTGGCGCTCTTTCTTTTTTCAGGGGCGATGCCGTTCCTGCGCAAACTTGGCATCGGCCGGTTGCCAGGCGACTTTCATTTTCGGCTGTTTGGGCGCGAATGGTCGATTCCTCTGACCTCGACCATCCTGCTGTCGCTGCTCGCGGCAGCCGTGGCACGCATGATTTGACGACCGTGCTGGGTGAGCGCGCCGGTCGTGTTGGTACCAACTGTTTTCAACCCGAGGAGACTTCAGGATGCAGCACTACACGATGGCCCAATTGCCCGGCATGGTTGGCAAAGATCTGGCGACCAGCGACTGGTTGACCGTGGACCAGGACCGCATTCAGCGCTTTGCCGAGGCGACCGATGACCACCAGTGGATTCATGTGGATGTGGAGCGCGCCAAGGCTGGCCCGTTTGGTGCGCCGATTGCGCACGGCTATCTCACGCTTTCACTGATCGCCGGATTTTCGCAGCGCAATTTGTCGATCGATGATGCCGCCATGTCGGTCAATTACGGATTGAACAAGGCGCGCTTTCCGAACCCGGTGCGTGTGGGCAGCCGGGTACGCGCGCGCATGACGCTGCAGTCGTGCGAGCGTATCGAGGGAGGCCCATCAGGCAAGGGCGGTTTGCAACTGGTGACCGTGGTGACGATCGAGATCGAGGGCGCGAGCAAGCCGGCGTGTGTGGCCGAGACCGTTCGGATGGTCTACGCCTGAGTGCAGGGTGCTGCCTGCGCCGTGGTGCAGTGGCCTCGGACCGATCAGCAGGTATCAGCGGGCCGGGCGACCGAGCGCCTGCGCTACGGCGCTGACGCGGGCTGCGCGGACCCGATCGCGGATGCGCTGCGCAAGACTGTCACGGGGCTCGGCTGATTGCTGTGCTGCCAGCGCGCCTGCATCGATGGCGCGCGCGGCGGCCAGTGCCGCTTGCCAGATTGCAGCCTGAGGGTAAGGGCGGTCAGCGAACCCGAGGCGGCCTCGGTGATCGGCTTCGCACGCCTGTAGCAACTCGGCAAATCGGTCGGGTTTGCGCAGGGCGTCGCAGCGCTCGAACAGCTCGACCATGGTGGATGCGCGCAGTTCGGCCGCGCGATGAATGTTGCCGTGGTCGCGTGCGGCCATGAGCGCCAGATCGCGGCAGTCGTTGGGGACCTTCAGTCGCTCGCACACGGTGCGTACCAGTGCAACCGAACGTTGCTCATGGCCGATGTGCGCAGGCAGCACGTCCGACGGGGTGGTGCCCTTGCCCAGATCGTGCAACAAGGCGGCCCAGCGCGCGGCCAGCGAGGCCTGCATGGCCGCCGCCGCATCGATCACCAGCAGCATGTGTGCACCGGTATCCACTTCGGGATGGTAGTCGGCGCGTTGCGGCACGCCCCACAGGGCATCGAGCTCAGGCATCAGTCGCGCGAGTGCCCCGCAGGCACGCAACACCTGCAGCATGCGTGAGGGTTGCGCCTCCTGCAGACCGCGCGCAAGTTCCTGCCAGACCCGCTCGGGTACCAGCGCATCGACTTCGCCGTTGCGCACCATGGCCTGCATCAGACCCAGGGTTTCTGGCGCTACCGTGAACGATCCGAAGCGTGCCGCAAAGCGGGCGACCCGCAGGATGCGCACAGGGTCTTCGGCAAACGCTTCACTCACATGGCGCAGCACGCCTGCTTGCAGGTCTTGTGCACCGCCCCAGGGGTCGATTAGCGTGCCGTCTTGCCCGCGGGCCATCGCGTTGATGGTGAGGTCGCGGCGGCGTAGGTCTTCCTCCAGTGACACGTCCGGTGCGCAATACACTTGAAAGCCACGGTAGCCGCGCGCGGTCTTGCGCTCAGTGCGCGCCAGCGCATATTCCTCATGGGTGTCAGGATGCAGGAACACCGGAAAGTCGCGGCCCACCGGCCGGAATCCGAGTGACACCATGTGTTCGGGGGTCGTGCCCACCACGACCCAGTCGCGATCGTTGACCGCACGCCCAAGCAGGGCATCGCGCACGGCACCGCCCACTTCGAAGCAGGCGAGCCCGTCGGTCTTCACGAACTGCCTCGTTGCGTGCGGTGCGCGCAGCGCGGGTTCAGCGACCGGCGCGCTCGCGCCACTCGCCCAGCCTGCGGGCGAAACCCTCGCCATAGAGCATCGGCCCCAGCGCACGCAAAGAGGCTGGCGTGATGCCGAGCTCGGGGGCGATGGGTGCGTCGCTCACGTTGTCGATGGACATGGAGTCGATGTTGTCGCGGGTCATGAGGGGCGCGCCGGGCGCGCATTCCATGCCCAGCGCCACCAGTCGACCCAGGCTGCGCGGCAGACCGATGATCGGCCGTGTGTGGCCTGCCCACTGACCGGCGAGCTGCACCAGTTGGCGCAGCGTGAAGACCTCGGGCCCGGCAAGCGGGTAGGTCTGACCGATGCACCGCGGGTCATCCAGGGCATGCACGATCGCCTGGGCTACATCGCCCACCCAGATCGGCTGAAACTTCGCTTCGCTGCCGGCCAGCGCCACGACAGGCAGCACGGCCTGCAGCCGGCCGAAGAGATTGAGAAAGGCGTCGTCGGCACCGAACACGACCGATGGCCTCAGGATGGTGAGGTCCAGGCCGCGCACCGAGCGCAGGGCGGCTTCGCCTGCCGCCTTGGAACGCAGATAGCGCGAAGGCAATGAGCGTTCGCCACCGTCGGTCACCCCCAGTGCGCTGACATGGATCAGGCGACGCACGCCCTGATCGACACAGGCCTGCGCCAGTGCGGTAGGCAACGCGATATGGGCGCGCGCGAAGTCGGGCCCGAAGCCGTCCGACCCGGAGCGACCATGCAGGATCCCGACCAGATTGATGGCGGCGTCACAGCCAGCCACCAGCGTGCGCAGCGCTTCGGGGCGCATGACATCAGCCTCGACCACCTCGACCCCGGGCAGCAGGATGAGCGCGCGAGCGCGTTCGCGCCGGCGGGTGGGCACGATGACGCGTCGGCCTTGTGCGGCCAGCTTGGCTACCAGCTCACGGCCGATGAAGCCGGTGCCGCCCACGACCAGGATGTGTGTGTGTGTCATGTCAGCCAGTCTGTGCGGTTCAGCCGCCGGGTGCCGCCGATGGCGGCGTGGCCGGACCGGGCGAGACCTCGCCCAGCATGGGCTTGAGCGATGGGACATCCCCGCCGTTCAACACGCTGGAGTAGACCGCGGCGTTGGCCAGCACGGCCTTCACGTAACCCCGGGTTTCGGTGAAGGGGATGATCTCGGCAAAAATCGCCCCCTCCACGGTCTTGTCCAGCGTACCGCGCCAGGAGCGCGGCCGACCGGGCCCGGCGTTGTAGCCGGCCGAGGCCAGCGCAGGTGAGCGGTCCAGGCCGTCGAACACGGTCTTCAGATAAAACGTGCCGAACTGCAGGTTGGTGTCCAGATCGTTGATCTGGGCAGGATTGAAGTCGCGTACGCCCATTTTTTGCGCGATCCATTTCGCGGTGCCCGGCATGATCTGCATCAGCCCGGAGGCGCCGACACTGGAGCGCGCATCGGTGATGAAACGCGATTCCTGGCGGATCAGCCCGTAGACCCAGGCCGGGTCCAGGCCCTGGGCACGCGCTGCCGGCTGCAGCCGATCGGCGTAGGGCGAGGGATAGCGCTGCTGGTAGTCATGTTCGGCGCGGGTGCGATCGGAGGTGTTCACCATGCGATCAAGCAAGCCGCGCTGGCGGCCATACTCCGCCGCTGCCAGCAGCTGGCGGTCGGTCATGGTGCGCAATTGGAAGTTCCACTCGCGGTTGCCTTCGGGACGCAGCCCCAGTTCGTAGAACCGGATGGCGCGATCAAAGCCCGGGTTGGCGCGTGCGGCCGCGAGCTCGGCGGGAGTGGGTGCGGCCGCCTTGGGCGGCACGACAAAGCGCGTGCCGAGCTCTTCGGCTGCGAGCATGGAATAAAACTCGGGGCGCCCGGCGATGAGCGTGAACAGCGCGCGCGCCTGATGGCGGCCTTCGGGCGTATCGCTTTGCGCCTGCAAAGCGCGGCCCAGCCAGTACGTCCAGGTGGGCTCGCTGCGTGCGGACTCGCTCATGCGTTCGATCGCGGATCGCACACCGGCCCAGTCGGTGCCGCGCAGCGATGCCCGGGTGAGGGTGGCCAGTGTGTCGTCCGAGGCGCGGGCACTGCGGGCTTCGCGGGCCCATGCGGTGGATTCCGGCAGCATCTTGCGCATGCCGCCTGCAGCGATCTGCGACCAGCACCAGGCCCGATCAGCCGGGCGCAGTCTTGAGGCAAGCGGCGCCATACGTTCAGCGGCTGCGCCCGGATCGTTGCGCGCCAACAGCGCCAGGCCGATGATCGTGAGCTCGCGCGAGGCCGGTGCGTCCAGTGCGGAGCTGGGACGCGCCAGAACCTGCTCCAGTTGGCGAGCCTCGATCGAGGGCGCGGCCAGCAGGGCGGCCCTGCGCACCGCCGATGTGCTGCCGGATTCCAGCGCAAACTCCAGGCGCTGCCAAAGGTCTGCGGCCTGGGCCTGACCGCTTGAAGCCAAGCTTTCCAGCAGACCGTTGCAGGCCTCGACCAGGTCACGGGGCTGCATGAGCAGCTCGCGTGCCTCGGCCATGACGGCTTCCCCTCGCGACAGACGCGCTCGCAGCGCATGGCAGCGCGGACCTGGCTCGTCTTTGAGGATCCAGCCCGGATAGACCGTTTCGTAGGTTGACCAGGCTTCACGCCGACCGAGTGTGTTCAGCCAGTCGCGACGTGCCAGGTCGCCGACGATCGTGCCCTGATGGCGGGCAACGAAGTCGCGGGCTTGCGCATCCGCGGCCTCGATGGCATCGGGGGCCGACCCGGGGCGGGTATCGGCCAGTTGCAGCCGCAGTCGCCAGTAGTCGATGTACACCGCCAGCGGATAGGACCGGCCGACTTGGGCAGCGGCCTGCTCGAAGCGAACCGGATCCGGTTTGTTGACTGCATTACGGGCCGCGATGAAGGCCTCGTCTTCGCTGGCGAACTCGGCCCTGGAGGGCCCCTGTTTGGGGCAGTTCGGTTCGCAGCGGCGCGCGTTGGGCGCAGCCGGAGCCGACCAGGCGGAAGATGCGCCCAGCAGCGCGACGATCGCCGCCGGCAGTACGATGGCGGACACGAGCCGTATGAACATAGGGAGTGGCGACTGGAAAACGTCGCAGCCCGCGACAGGACCGCGATCGAGCCGACCATGACGACCGACGATGGATTGAGGATAGCACGCGACCCCTCAGCCCCTTTGCCTGCCGGGGCACCGCTTGTGCAGGCGGTAACGGCCCGGCGTGCGATGGTGCGCAAGGCGCTGCTGGAGCAGCGGATGGCGCATGCGCCTTCGGCCTGCGCACAGAGCGCCCTGCTGGCTAGGCTGCAAACTGAGGTGGAGTTGCGTCTGGGCGGACTGTCCGCCATGCGCGGCCGTGTGATGGCCGTGTATTGGCCGATTCGGGGCGAGCCCTCGCTGGGCGATTTGCCGCAGCGCTGGACTCAGACCGGAGTGCAGCTGGCCTTGCCGGTCGTGCCGGGGCGCAACCTGCCGTTGCAGTGGGTCGCCTGGGCGCCAGGCGACCCGATGAGCGCAGGCGCGTATGGAATCGCAACCCCGGCCGTGCAGCGTTCGGTCAGACCTGAGGTCCTGCTGGTGCCTTGCGTTGGATTCGACCGACGTGGTTTTCGGATCGGCTATGGCGGTGGCTACTACGACCGCACGCTGGCCGCTTTGGCCGCAGACGGGCACGCGCGCCCGATCGCCATTGGCGTGGCGTGGGATGAGGGATGGCTTGACGATACCGAGCCGTTGGCCACCGATCTGCCGATGGACCTGGTGATCACGCCGTCAGGCGTGTATCCGAACGCAACTTAGCCGAACGCAACTTAGCCGAGACCCAACTTAGCTGCGAGCGCTCAGTGGTTCGACGCGGCCTTGTGCATAGGGATCATTGACCGCCAGCCCATGCGAGCCCGACGGCAGCCCCGCGACGATGCGCACATAGGCTGCTTGCGATGGGCCGACCGCACCCCCCGATTCATGCGTGCCGATGGCCTCTACTTCCCGGGGCCGCTCAAGCGGCGCCTTGTCGGCTTCGGTGAGGACCAGCACGCGCGTACGTTGCAGGCGAGCGACGGGCAGCGTGACGACCCGCGCCACTTCACCCGAACTCAACTCCACCAGGCTGCCGACTGGGAACATGCCCACGGTCTGAACGAATTGCTCGACCAGCGGTTCGTCAAACGAGCTGCCAGCCCATTCGCACAAATTCATCAGCGCATCCTGCGGTGACGCCGCCGCGGCATAGGCGCGCGGTGTGATCAAGGCCGCGAAGCTGTCGGCGATGGCTGCCATGCGGCCATACAGGCTGATTTCGTCGCCCTTCAGGCCGCCGGGATAGCCACTGCCGTCCAGACGTTCGTGATGCTGGCCAATTCCGAGCTCCACACCATCGGGCAAATCCGCACAGGCGCTTACTGCGTCCAGGCTGTAGCGCACATGCAGCTTGACCTCAGCGAACTCGTCTGCAGCCAGCATGCCGGGTTTGTCGAGCAGCGCCTGCGGCACATGCACCTTGCCGATATCCGCCAGCAGACCGACCATGGCGAGCTCGGCCATCTGCCGGCGCGGTAGACCCAGATGCCGGGCCAGCGCGACCAGATACAACGCAACCTTCACACCGTGATTGGCTGCATTGAAATCGGCATCGCGTGTGCGGCCAATCCAGAGCAGGGCATGAGGGTTGTCGATCAGGCTGTCAGTCAACGCATACGCGGCGGTGGTGATCGTGCTCAACTCGGCGGTGCGTCCGGCACGCAGCGCATCCAGCAGGCCGCGCAGGGATTCTTCCCCGAATGCGAAGGCACGTCGTGCGCGGGGCAGCTCGTCATCGAAGCTACGGGCGACCGGGTGGGGCGTGGCCTGAAGATCGCTCGGCAACAGTCCGCGCCGTGCATGACGGGCGAAACCTGGGTCGGCGTGTCGAGCCATCGCGGCAGAGGCCAGGGGACGCCCCACCAAGGACCGGATACGCGCCAGCACGCCGCGGCCGATCGGTGCTTCGCGCGGCCCGGCAAATTGCCTGAAGCGTTGACGGGTGGTTGCACTGATCCGCAGGTCGGCGCGGGGCGCGAGCGTGCGGGGGAGGTCCTGTGTCGGCGTGGGCCGGGCAGGTCGTTCGGTGATACGCACTCTCAATGCGTGCACGGCTGCAGGATTGGAGCGGTCCAGATCGACGTAGGCGAAGCTGCAGTTGGCGCGCAGGGCCTGCAGTTCGTCCTGGCTGTCGATTGTGAAGCCTTGCAGCAGAAACGGCGTGTCGTGCCATGGACGATCGAGCTCCACGACAAACAGGCCGACATCCAGCGCTTCGGACGGCACACGGCAGCGATGCCGGTCGACCCATGCCTCCAGGGCATCGTCGGGAACGAGAGGAGCGGGATGACGCACGGGCACAGTCGCACAACGCACAAGCTCAGGAGGAGCCGATACTAGTGACGGGCTGTGGCGTAAAACAGCGCGCGGCGCCGGACGGTGGCTGGTTTGCGCGGTGCGCCGACGGGCGGGCGATGGCCCGCCTCCGGCGGTCGTGGCTTAATTAGGCAGGCGGTCGCGCCGACCGCCTGCCGACATGCAGGCCTTAGGCGGCGACAGACTCCCACAGCGCCAAGCTCGGCCCGGGCTGGTTGAGCGTATAGAAATGCAGGCCCGGCGCACCACCCTGCAGCAGGCGCTCGCACAGTGCGCTCACCACATCGTGACCGAAGGCGCGCAGGGAGGTGGTGTCGTCGCCGAAGGCAGCCAGTCGCAGCCGGATCCAGCGCGGAATTTCGGCGCCGCAGGCGTCGGAGAAACGGGCCAATTGGGTGTGGTTCATGATCGGCATGATGCCCGGCACGATCGGCGCATCCACCCCCATGGCGCGGGCCGCATCCACGAAGCGAAAGTAGGCATCGGCATTAAAGAAATACTGGGTGATGGCCGCATTGGAGCCTGCCCGCATCTTGGTCACGAAGGCCTGCAGATCGGCTTGTGGCGATACCGCCTGCGGATGCGTTTCAGGATAGGCAGCCACTTCGATGTGGAACCAGTCGCCGGTGCGCTCGCGCACAAAGGCCACCAGATCGCTGGCATACCGGAAGGCCCCCGCATCGACCATGCCGGAAGGCAAGTCGCCGCGCAGTGCCACCAGTCTGCGGATCCCTCGTGTGCGCCAATGTTCGAGGAGCTCGGCAATCCCTTCGCGGGTGGCCCCGATGCATGACAGATGCGGGGCGACCGCATGACCTTCGGCGGCGATCTCATCGACCACGCCCAGCGACTTGTCTCGGGTCGCGCCGCCCGCGCCATAGGTGACGCTGAAGAACTCAGGCCGTACGGCGCTCAGCTTGACGCGCGCATCGCGAAGCTTTGCCAGACCTTCCGGCGTATTGGGCGGAAAAAATTCGAAGCTGGCCGAAGCCCTGTGGGTACTCATGGTGCAGTCTCGATCAAAGGCGTGGGACGTGAGCCCACGCGGGCATGAATGAAAGTTTCCTGATTGCCATCACCGCCGACCAATGCGCTGGCGTGCGTCCCGATCACTGACCAACCCAGCGCCTGACAGGCTGCAACAATGCGTGCCAGCGCAGCCTCGGCCGCCTTGGGGTCTCGCACGATGCCGCGTCGATCCAGACCGCCTGGGCCCACTTCGAATTGCGGCTTGACCAGCAGCAGCGCAGTGCTCTGCTCCGCCAGCAGGGCATCAATGCAGGGCAGCACACGTGCAAGCGAAATGAACGAGAGGTCTGCCACGGCAAGCGCAAAGCCCGCAGATGGGGTGTCTACAATCTGGGCGGCGAGCCCATCGAGGGTCACATCCAGCAGGTGCGTGCGTTCGAGGCAGCTCACCCGCGGGTCAGCCGCCAAGCTGGGGTGCAGCTGTCCGTGGCCCACTTCGATCCCGATCACCCGCGCAGCGCCCGCCTGCAGCAGGCAATCGGCGAAGCCGCCAGTGGACATGCCCAGATCGAGCGCCACTTTGCCCGCAGGATTGATCCCCGCTGCATGCAGCGCATGAGCCAGTTTGGCCCCACCGCGCGACACATAGCGGGTTTCGTCGGACTCGGTCACCCACAGGGCATCGGCTTCGCTGACCTGTTGCGAGGGCCGAGTGACCCGCGCCCCTGGCCCGAACAACACGGCGCCGTCTGCGATCAACCGCTGTGCGGCCGAGCGCGAGGGCGCAAGCCCCCTCGCGACCAGTTCGACATCGATGCGGGTCACCGCGACGGCCGCACCGCGGGGCGGCGGGTCGTTGACCTCAGTAGCGGTAGGTGTCGGGCTTGTACGGGCCCGACACATCCACACCGATATAGGCCGCCTGCTCGCCGGACAGTTCGGTCAGCATGGCACCCAGCTTCTTGAGATGCAGCCGTGCGACTTTCTCGTCCAGATGCTTGGGCAGCACATAGACCTTGCCAGACTCGTAGCGCTCCTTGTACTGCCAGAGCTCGATCTGGGCGATGGTCTGGTTGGCGAACGACGAGCTCATCACGAACGACGGATGGCCGGTGCCGCAACCTAGGTTCACCAGGCGGCCTTCGGCCAGCAGGATGATCCGCTTGCCGTCGGGGAAGATCACATGGTCGACCTGCGGCTTGATGTTTTCCCAGGTGCACTGCTTGAGCGAAGCGACATCGATTTCATTGTCGAAGTGACCAATGTTGCACACGATGGCCTGGTCTTTCATCGCCTTCATGTGAGCGAAGGTGATGACGTTCTTGTTGCCGGTGGCGCTCACGAAAATGTCGGCCTTGTCGGCGGCATATTCCATCGTGACCACGCGATAGCCTTCCATCGCGGCCTGCAGCGCGCAGATCGGGTCGCACTCGGTGACCCACACCTGAGCCGACAGGGCACGCAGGGCCTGGGCGCTGCCCTTGCCCACGTCGCCGTAGCCGGCCACCACCGCTACCTTGCCGGCAATCATGACGTCGGTGGCGCGCTTGATGGCGTCGACCAGCGACTCGCGGCAGCCATAGAGGTTGTCGAACTTGCTCTTGGTGACCGAGTCGTTGACGTTGATGGCGCGGAAGGCCAGTTCGCCTTTTTCGGACATCTGATACAGGCGATGTACGCCGGTGGTCGTTTCTTCTGTGACGCCCACCACGGCTTTCAGGTTGCGCTCGTAAAAGCCCGGGTCCTTGGCCAGTTGCTTGCGGATGGCGTTGAAGAGGCACACCTCTTCTTCGCTGCCGGGGTTGTTCAGCAACGAGGCATCTTTGGCGGCCTTGGTGCCCAGATGCAACAGCAGGGTGGCGTCGCCGCCGTCGTCCAGGATCATGTTGGAGGGCTGGCCATCGGCCCACTCGAAGATGCGATGGGTGTAGTCCCAGTACTCGTCCAGGGTCTCGCCCTTGTAGGCAAACACCGGAATGCCTGCGGCGGCGATGGCGGCGGCGGCGTGGTCCTGGGTGGAGAAGATGTTGCACGACGCCCAGCGCACTTGCGCACCCAGGGCCGCGAGGGTTTCGATCAGGACCGCGGTCTGGATCGTCATGTGCAGCGAGCCGGTGATGCGCGCGCCCTTGAGCGGTTGCGAGGCGGCGAATTCCTCGCGGATGGCCATCAGGCCAGGCATCTCGGTTTCGGCAATGCGGATTTCCTTGCGTCCGAACTCGGCCTGAGACAGGTCGGCGACATGGAAATCGTTAAAGACAGCAGGTTTAAGGACAGCACTCATGAGGTTCGCTCCAGGGCATAAGCGTGCCGCGAACGGCACTGGTTCAAGGGGCGAGCGCGGTGTCTGGCCAGGTGGCGCATGTGCATGGCGACCCGGAAAAACAAAACGCCCGCATTCGACGGACAGTCGAGTGCGAGCGCGGTTGTGGATGCTGAGCCTGGCCCGATGATGATGCGTGATCGGGTCGCAGCGCTCCTCAGCAGAAAAGGATTATAAACCGCACCGACCGGCTGGGCGTCTTTACGCCTGACCGGCGGGCGGGGGTATTCGGTGGACGGGGTTCAGACGCCAGCCGCCGCCTTCAGTGCCGCAGCCTTGTCCGTGCGTTCCCAGGTGAACTCGGGCTCTTCGCGCCCGAAATGACCGTAGGCGGCTGACTTCTGATAGATCGGCCGCAGCAGGTCGAGCATCTGAACGATGCCCTTGGGGCGCAGGTCGAAGTGCGCGTTGACCAGCTCCGCGATCCGCTCATCGGGCAGCTTGCCCGTGCCTTCGGTGCTGACCATGACCGAGGTGGGGCGTGCCACACCGATCGCGTAGCTGATCTGTACCAGGCACTTGCTGGCCAGTCCGGCCGCGACGACGTTCTTGGCCACGTAGCGGGCTGCGTAGGCGGCCGAACGGTCGACCTTGGAGGGGTCCTTGCCCGAAAACGCGCCGCCGCCGTGCGGCGCTGCGCCGCCGTAGGTATCAACGATGATCTTGCGACCGGTCAGGCCGCAATCGCCCTGAGGGCCGCCGACGACGAAGCGTCCGGTGGGGTTGACCAGGTAGCGGATATCGCCCTTGATGAGTTCTTTGGGCAACACCGGCTTGATGATTTCCTCAATCACGGCTTCGGTGAGCTTGCTGTGTTCGATGTCGGGCGCGTGCTGAGTGGACAGCACCACGGTGTCCACCGAATGCGGCTTGCCATCAACATAACGCAGGGTGATCTGCGACTTGGCATCGGGGCGCAGCCAGGGCAGGCGGCCGTCGCGACGCAGGTCGGCCTGGCGCTCGACCAGCCGGTGCGCGTAATGAATGGCGGCCGGCATCAGCACCGGGGTTTCGTCGCAGGCGTAGCC
>CANHUQ010000027.1 GCA_947463885.1 Burkholderiales bacterium | reverse complement strand
CCACGCGCCTGGAGCAGGAGCGTCTGAGCGAACAGGCCGCGCTGCGCGAGCTGGAAGCCTCTGTCGCAGAGCAGGACGTGTCACTGCATGAGCTCGAACAGGCACGCTACGCGTTGACCTCGGCGCGCGACATGCGCCCCGGCTCGCCCTCCGCCACTGGCACGCCCTTGCCTGTACGCTCACCCACCAGCGGCCGCGTCCTGCGCCTGCTGCAGACCAGCGAAGGCAATGTGACCGCTGGAGCGCCGTTGCTGGAGATCGGCGACATCACGCAACTGGAAATCGTCTCCGAATTGCTCACCACGCAAGCCTTGCGCGCGCATGTCGGGGATCGCGTGCTCATCTCGGGCTGGGGTGGGTCAGGGCCACTCGAGGGGCGCCTGCAGTCCATCGAGCCCGCCGCCTTCACGAAGATCTCAGCGCTCGGCGTTGAAGAGCAGCGGGTGAACGCCATCATCACGATCGTCAGCCTACCAGCGGTCTGGCAAGCCTTGGGCGATGGCTATCGTGTCAGTGTGCGCATCCTGACCGACGTGGTGGAAGATGCCTTGTGTGTGCCGGTCAGTGCGGTCTTTCCGCTGCCAGGGCAGTACGCCAGCCGTGGCACTTCAACAGAAGTGCCAGCCGATCGACCCATGGCCGTCTTCGTGCTGACTGAAGGTCGCGCCCGGCTGCAGCCAGTGCGACTCAGCGCTCGAAACGGGCAACAGGCGCATCTGAGCGACGGACTCAAGCCCGGCGAATCTGTCGTGGTCTACCCGCCACCCACCCTGCGCGACGGCATGCGCGTCAGCCTGCGCGGTGGCTGAGTGCGCCCTCACGCGACGCGTGCAAGCGGTTGCGCATCCATTTCAGGCATGCGATCGCCACGAGGCACAGCAGCGCTGCAGCGGCTGCGGCCATAGACTGCGCCATGGTCGGCAACTCGAAGCGGAAGGCCTCGCGTAATGGCGGCACCGTCAGGGCGGCAGTCAGCAGCACCGCAGTCAACGCCGCAATACGCCATAAGGCCGCATTGGATCGGGTGAGCGCAGTCAATACCGAGGCCCGCAAGGATCGGTGTGTCAACACCAGCACCCCATTGCACAGGACGAGCGCAGCGAAGGCAGATGCACGTGCCTGGGGCGCGGCGGCACCCGCGCTGAGCAGTCCGGCAAACAGCGCCATCACGATCAGCAGCACCACCGCTCCGCACAGCAAGGCCCAGCCGATCAGCTCAGCGCCCAGCGGGGCCACATGGGGATCGCGAGGCGCCCGATCCATCAGATCAGGCTCCTCGGCTTCGGCCTCGAAGACGATCGATGCAACCGGATCGATGATCAACTCGAGAAACGCCACGTGAATGGGGGAAAAGAGCAGTGGCAAGCCGAACAGCAGCGGCATGAGCGACAGGCCTGCGATCGGCACATGGACCGAAAAGGTAAAACCGATGGCCTTACGCAGGTTGTCATCGATGCGCCGCCCCAGTCGAACCGCCTGCACGATCGAACCGAAGTCGTCGTCGAGCAGCACGATGTCTGAGGCCTCGCGGGCGACGTCGGTTCCGCGACCACCCATCGCAATCCCAATATGCGCAGCCTTCAGCGAGGGCGCGTCATTCACGCCGTCACCGGTCATGGCCACGATATGGCCGCCCGCTCGCAGGGCCTGCACAATGCGCAGCTTCTGCTCGGGCATCACCCGGGCGAAGACACAGGCATGGGCAACTTTCGCCTGCAGCGCCGCATCGTCCATCTGCCGGATGTCGTCACCGGTGATGACATCACCATCGGTATCGATGCCGGCTTGCGCGGCGATGGCCTGCGCCGTGGCCGGATAGTCGCCAGTGATCATGGCCACGCGGATACCGGCCTGCCGGCACAACCGCACCGCCTCAGGGACGGTGTCGCGCAGGGGATCAGCCAGACCCACCAGGCCCATGAAGCGAAAGGCGAACCCCGCTTGTGTGGTGGGGTACGATGCAGGCGCACCGCCGGGTGGGCCTTCGGCACAGGCCACGCCCAGCACACGCATGCCACGTCGGGCGAGCGCATCGACCGCCGCGCGGGTCGCCTCGGCCTGTGCCGCATCGAGTCTGCACAGACCGATGATGGCCTCGGGGGCACCCTTTGCCGCCACCACGCTCTGCGCCCGATCCGCAAGGCGCCAGACATGCGTCATGGCCAACAACTCACGACTCAGCCCGTAAGCATGCGTGAGCTCGCCCGTCTGCACCGTCTGCAGCACCTGGGGCGCATGCTGCGCGGCCAGATCATGAAAGGCGCGCTCCATCGGATCGACCGGCTCAAGCTGGCTGGCGAGCACGCCAGTCTCGAGCAGCGCCGTCAGGGCCGCATCATCCAGGGGTTGTCCGACGGCCCAGTGGCGGGCGACAGCGCTCTGCTCCCCTTCGGGCGCCGCCAGCGCCACGACACGCATGCGATTGACCGTGAGCGTGCCTGTTTTGTCAGTGCAGAGCACGGTGGCCGACCCCAGCGTTTCGATCGCCGCAGCACGCCGAGTCAGCACCCGCTGACGCGACAGGCGCCAGGACCCCATGGCCATGAAGACCGTGAGGATCAGCGGCAGTTCCTGGGGCAGCAAGGCCATGGCCAGGGTAATGCCCGCCAGCAGACCACCCAGCCAGTCGCCCCTTGTGAACCAGTACAGCAGCGCAGCGGCAGCGCTCAGCGCAAGCCCCGCCACTGACAATCGTTTGACCAGTGCGCGCACGCGACCTTGCAGCGGTGTGATCTCGGTCTCGATGCCCGACAAGGACCGCCCCACCCGACCGATCTCGCTGTGTATGCCCACGGCAGTGACCTTGGCCACGCCCTGCCCGCCCACCACCAGCGTGCCGCCGAACACGCACGGCAGTCCGTCGCCACCAGGGCGCATCGCGGTCGACTGCGCAGGGTCAGCGACGCTCGATCGGTCAGAGCGCGGGGCGAACGGCGTCGCAGGGTCAGGAGCCAGCTTGGTCACCGGCACCGACTCACCAGTGAGCAGGGACTCATCGATCCGACAATCACTCGCCGTGATCAGCAGGCCATCGGCCGGCACCCGATCTCCTTCGATCAGGACCAGAAGATCGCCGAGCACCACCTCACGTCCAGGAATGCGCTGACGCTCACCATCGCGAATGACCAGAGCGCGAGGACTGGAGAGGTCGCGCAGCGATTCCAGCACCCGCTCTGCACGGCGCTCCTGCAGCACCGTGATCGATGCAGTGATCGCCACGAAGCTGAGCAGCATGAGCGCTTCGGCCCGATCGCCCAGCACCACATAGACCACGCCTGCGGCAATCAGCAACTGCAACATCGGCTCGCGCAGCACCTCCCAGACGATGCGCCAGACGGTTCGACGCACCGGCGCCTCAAGCTCGTTGAAGCCGTCACGCTTCAAACGCGCAGCGGCCTCCTGTGCATCGAGTCCGCGAAGCGCCTCAGCCATGTGCGCGCCTCTAGTCGCGCATCACGAACGCGGGGGGCTCGAACGCGCGGTGAGCGGGCGCAGGCCCTTCAAAGCGTTCGACCTGCACCAGGCAGGATTGCGCCGAGCAGCCTTGCGACAGCGAGGACGCCCCGGCATCGCGCGTGAGCGTGTTCGGGTTGCCGTGCAACTCCAGCGCATGCGGATTGCCCGGTTCCAACGGATCCCACCAGGCGCCGGTCGAGAGCTTCACCACCCCTGGCGAGAGGGCATCAGAGATGCGCACACCGGCCAGACAGGCGCCCCGATCATTGAAGACGCGCACCAGATCGCCGTCACGCAGGCCCCGCGCGTTCGCATCATCAGGCGACAGCAGGATCGGCTCGCGACCGGCCACCTTGTTGGCCAGGCTGTACGCGGAATGATCCAGCTGGCTGTGCAACTTCGTGAAGGGCTGATCCGAAAGCATGTGCAACGGAAACCGCTGCGCCAGCGCACTGCCCAGCCATTCATGCGGTTCAAGCCAGCATGGATGGCCGGGACAGTCTGCGTAACCCCACCCATGGATGCGCTCGGAGAAGAGCTCAATGCGCCCGCTCGGCGTGCCCAGCGGATGGGCCACCGGATCGGCACGAAAGGCCTCAAACGCGACCACAGGGCGGTCGTTCTCAGGCATGCGCACGCCACCAGCCCGCCAGAAGCTGTCGAAGTCGGGCAGCTGCACGCCCTGCGCCGCACAGCGCTCGACCGATCCTGCGTACATCCATTCCAGCCACTGACGGGCCGTGCGGCCCTCGGTGAAGGCCGCCTCGCAACCCATGCGTCGTGCCACCTCCGAAAAAATGGCGTAGTCGTCCCAGGCCTCGCCAGGCGGATCACTGACTTTGTGCATGGCAATCATCAGCGGATCACGGGTGCCGTGTCCGATGTCTTCGCGCTCGAGCGTACTGGTGGCTGGAAGCACGATGTCTGCCATCTTGGCGTGCGCATTCCAGAACTGTTCGTGGACCACGATGGTCTCGGGCCGTTGCCAGGCGCGCGCCAGCCGATGCAGATCCTGGTGATGATGAAAGGGGTTGCCGCCCGCCCAGTAGATGAAGCGGATGTCCTGGTAGACATGACGTTTGCCGCAATAGTCGAAGCTGCCACCGGGTGAGAGCAGCATGTCGGTCACACGCGCCACCGGGATGAAATCGCTCACCCCGTTGGTGCCCTGCGGCAGGGTGGGCCCCGGCAGCAAGCGATGCGGGCTGCCCACACCGTTCGTGGGCCCATAAGCCAGGGCGAAACCGCCCCCTGGCAAGCCGACCTGACCCAGTACGCTGGCCAGACCCACGGCTGCCCAGAACGGCTGCTCACCATGGTCGGCACGCTGCAGCGACCAGGCCACATTCACCAGACTGCGTGAGGCCGACAGCTCGGCAGCAAGCGCACGCAGGCGCTGCGCCGACACCTGGGCAATGGGTGCCGCCCAGTCGGCATTGCGCACGACGCCATCGGTCTGGCCGGTCAGATACGCGGCCCACCGATCGAACCCGACACAGTACCGCTCAAGGAATGCGCGGTCATGGCGGCCCGCGAGAATGGTCTCGCAGGCCAGTGCCAGCATCACGGCCGTGTCAGTGCCGGGGCGGATCGGAATCCATTCCAGGGCCTGCGCCGGTACATCAAGGTCACTGCGCACCGGACTGAAATTAACGAACTTGCAGCCGGCCTGCGCCATGGCAGCCATGCCCTGCGGCAACCGATGCTCCGATGCCGCGCCCGCACCCACTTGCGCGTTCTTCGCCGGCGCGCCGCCAAACGACACGAACAGCCGCGTGTGCGCTGCCAGCGTCTCCCAGTCATGCTGATTGCCCAGCAAATATTCCATGGAGCACACCACATGCGGCAGCAGTGCGCGCCCGGCCCCCAGGCTGTAGCTGTCCACATGCCGCACGTAGCCGCCGGTGGCGTTCAGAAACCGGTGCACCTGGCTCTGGGCATGATGAAAGCGTCCGGCGCTCGACCATCCGTATGAGCCGCCAAACACCGAAGCGTTGCCATGGGTGTCAATGACACGCCGCAGCTCGGTGGCGACCAGTTCGGTGGCACGCTCCCACGACACTTCGACAAAGGGCTCGCGCCCGCGCCCGCCACCCCGTGTGGCGCGTTGCGCATCGCCGCCTGATTCGATGGCCTCGAGCCATCCGGCACGCACGGCAGGCCGCCCGATGCGCAGCGGCGAGCGATACGCCTGCCACATCGCCAGGCCGATCGGCGAAGGCGCAGGGTCATCGCGCCAGGGGCCCAGACCTGTGACGCGCCCCGCGTCACGTTGTACTTCATAGGCGCCCCAATGTGAGGTGGCCAATTCAAGATCCAGCGGCCGTGCAGGCTTCATCGGGTGACTCCGCGCTCAGTGGTTGCGCCCATGGGTTGCGCTCAGGTTGACCGGTCGCGGGAACTCTAGCATCATCGATTAGGCATTCTGAAACACGGACTTTTTGTTCTTTACTTGTGAACAATACCCTCGTCAAAGGACTTGGTCTTCTCGAAGTCCTCGCCCACTCCGACCGACCCATGGGCGTGACCGAACTTGCCGTGCAGATGGGCATCGGCAAGAGCAATGTGCACCGCCTGCTGCAGGCACTGGTCGAGTTGGGATACGTGCGTCGCGATGAAGGCAACGGCTCCTACGCGGCGTCGATCAAATTGTGGGAGCTCGGCTCGGCCGTACTGACCCATCTTGATTTGCGAAGAGCCGCCCAGTCCTGGATGGAGTGGTTGCTGGAGCGCACCCGGGAAACCGTCCATCTGTCCGTGCTCGATGGCGATGAAGTCGTGTACGTCCACAAGCTCGACAGCCCGGAACCCGTCAGGGCCTACAGCCAGATTGGCGGACGCTCCCCGGCCTGCTGCGTCGCCACCGGCAAAGCCATGGTGGCCTGGTTGCCGCCCGCACAGATCGAAGTGCTCAGCCGCCGACTTCAGCCCTGGTCGCCGCGCACCCTGACCAACCCGCTCGAATTCATACGTGAGATGGAGCGCATCCGTACACAGGGTTTTGCTGTCAACCGTGGCGAGTGGCGCGAATCGGTCGGCGGGGTGGCCGCTGCGGTGCGAGACCCTTCCGGTGCGGTCTGTGCCGCAGTCGGCGTGTCGGGGCCGATCGAGCGCATGCGCCCCTCATCGTTCAAGTCCTTGGCCCTCGAGGTCATCCAGGCGGCCGATGGTATTTCCGAGACGTTGCGCGCAGGCAGCGTCGCCCCCGCCGCTCCGTCGGCCAGGCGCCCTTCCTTCAATCGATCAGTCAACCCTTCCGTGAGCAAAGCTGCATGACCGATGTTCCTCCAGGCGCCCCAAGGCGCTATCAGGCGAATGCCTGCACGCAGCCAATCGCAGCGTCGACGCTGCAGCGACGCACGCTGCTGCAGGCAGGGGCCGCTGTTCTCACCGGTCTCGGCCTGTCCGGAGCGGCGCGTGCGCAGGGCCGTTGGCCTGAGCGGGCGATCAAATTCGTGGTGCCCTTTCCTCCGGGTGGCAACAGCGACGCGCTGGGCCGGGTGCTGGCCGATCGTCTGAAAGACGTGCTCAAGACGCCAGTAGTTGTGGACAATCGCCCAGGCGGCACCACTCAGGTCGGCACTGAAGCGGTGGCCCGCGCCGAACCCGATGGCTACACGATGCTGCTGGCCGCCGCCACAGCCTTCACCGTTCTGCCCAACCTTCGCAAGCTGCCCTTCGATCTGTCGCGCAGCTTCGAACTCGCAGGTGGCGTGGCCGACTACATCGCCATCGCCACCGCGCGCAAGGATCTGAACCTGCGCACCCTCAACGACTTCGTGGCGCTGGCGCGCAAGCAGCCGGGCAAGCTCACCTGGGGCTCGGCAGGCCAGGCTTCAGCCGGGCATATCTATGGCGAAATCCTCAAGAAGCAGACCGGCATCGACATGCTGCATGTGCCCTTCAAGGGCTCCGCTGAACTGGTGACCGGACTCTTGAGTGGGCAGATTGATCTCATCATCGATGGTGTGGGCCTCGGGCTGGCGCGCACAGGACGCGCCACGGCGTTGGCTGCGTTTGCCGACATGCGTCACCCGGAATTGCCCGACGTACCGAGCATTCCCGAGACCGGTCTGAAAATTGACCTGCCGGCAGGCGGCTGGGGCGTGGCCTTCCCCAAAGGCACACCGCGTGCCATCGTCGATCAGACCGGAACAGCACTCGAAAGCATCCTGGCCGAGTCCGATACACGCGACAAGCTGCTGCGTGCAAGCGTGGTAGCGGCCTGGCAGACCCCTGCTGCCTACGGCCGTGCGCTGGAGTCGTCGCGCGCCTATTACGCCGAACTGCTGCGCGCAATCGGCATGAAGCAGGAATCCTGACGTCATGCTGCCCACAGACGATCGCCCGCTGGCCGGGGTCCGTGTAGTCGAGTTCTGCCATGTCGCCGCAGGGCCGTTTTGCGGAATGCTGCTGGCCGATTTCGGCGCCGAGGTCATCAAGGTCGAGCCGCCCGACGGCGACGCCATGCGCCAGTGGCCTCCCATCACGGAAGGCTTCAGTGAAAACTTCGCCTCGATCAACCGGGGCAAGCGCTCGATCGCATTGGATCTGAAGGACCCGGCTGCGCGGGACCATGCCCGCCAATTGGTGCTGCAAGCCGATGTGCTGATCGAAAACAGTCGCCCGGGCGTCATGCAGCGACTGGGCCTGGGCTGGGATTGGTTCAGCGCCCGCAAGCCCACGCTGATTTACTGCTCGATTTCCGCGTTCGGCCAGAATGGGCCACGCGGTGCCGAAGGCGGGTTTGATCTCACCATTCAGGCGGCGGCCGGCGTCATGAGCGTGACCGGAGAACCCGAGGGCGCGCCCGTGAAATCCGGCGTGCCGCTGGTGGATTTTGGCGCTGGCCTGTATGCAGCCTTCTCGATTGCATCGCTGATTGCGCGGGTGCGGGCGGGCGGTGCCGGCGGACACCTCGATGTGCCGATGTTTGCCACCACCATCGCCATGTCGGCGCTGCAGACCAGCGAATACTTCGGCACCGGGCGCAACCCGCGCAAGCTCGGCTCAGCCCATCCGCGCAATGCGCCCTACCAGGCGTACCGATCGAGCGACGGCTATTTCGCCATCGCTGCGGGCAACAACAAGCTCTGGCAGCAGGTGTGCGAGATTGCCGGCACCACCGAACTGCTGACCGACGCGCGCTTCACCTCCCCCACACTGCGCGCCGCCAATCAGGAGGTCCTGCGCGACCTGCTCGAGGTGCGGTTCACCACCGACACCAGCGCACACTGGCTCGGCTGCTTCGCCCCCGCAGGCGTACCCAGTGCGCCGATCAACGGCTACGCCGAAGCGCTGGCTGATCCTCAGTCCACACATCTGGGCCTGGTGCAGCCCGCCACCTTGCCCAACGGCATACACACCCGGACCGTCGTCTGCCCGGTGCGTATTAACGGACAGGTGCTGCCGGTAGATACCCGCCCGCCCGCACTGGGCGAGCATTCGACATCCATCGTGAAGGAACTGACTGCACGCCCCTGAGCCGGGCATGACCCATGCGAACCTCTCTGAGGGGAGACCTGAGATGCCGACACATGACCGCCATGACACGCTCGATCCGATCGCACCGCTGCGCCGCTGTGTGGTGGCACTCACGCATCTGGTGGAGCGTTCACACGATGAGACGACCCTGCTGCGCGAAGGTCGCAAGGCACTGGCCAGCCTGCTCGCCGACGATCGCTGGTTGCCCGCCTCCTGCGCAAGCGCACCACCCGGCGAATACCGCCAGTACCTGCTGCACTGCGATCCCCTGGAGCGCTTCTCGATCGTGAGCTTTGTGTGGGGGCCAGGCGCACGCACCCCGATCCATGACCATACCGTCTGGGGCCTGGTGGGTGTGCTGCGCGGCGCCGAGCGCTGCATGGAATACACCTGCGAGAGTGAAACGCAGGTGCGCGGCAACGGTCGTGAGCATGTCATGCAAGCCGGCATGATCGAGGCGGTCTCACCAACGCTTGGCGACTGGCATGTGGTCTCCAACGCGCAGCCCGATGCCGCTTCGGTCAGCATCCATGTGTACGGCGGCAACATCGGCGCGATCAGGCGCCATCGATTCGACGAGCCACTGGGCCGCGTGGTGAACTTTGTGTCGGGCTATTCATCCGACACCACACCGAACCTGTGGAACCTCCCGGCGTCCGCATCCGTCAACGTCTGATACGCCCCCTCATTGATGCAGCCTTCCGAATCACCCCTGCACGTCCGAACGCTGAATGGCATCGCCTGCCTGACTCTGTCGCGTGCGGATCGCGGCAATGCACTGTCCGCCGAACTGGTCGATGCCCTGCTGCAGGCCATGCAAGAGGCGTGCGCCGATCCGGCGGTGCACACCCTGGCCTTCCTGGGGGCAGGCAAACATTTTTGCACCGGCTTTGATCTGAGCGATCTGGCCACGCAAACAGAGGGCGACCTGCTGCTGCGCTTCGTACGGGTCGAGGCCCTGCTGGATGCCGTGTGGCGAGCACCAGTGCGCACCGTGGCGCTGGCCAGCGGACGCACCTGGGGCGCCGGTGCCGATCTGTTTGCCGCCTGCGATCTGCGACTGTTGACCCCGGACACGACCTTCCGATTCCCGGGCGCAGGTTTCGGACTGGTGCTGGGCACCCGGCGTCTGGCCGAACGCGTCGGGGCCGACCATGCACGGGCCTGGGTCTCTGATGCCCGCACCATCGATGCGGCCACGGCGCTTGCGCGCGGCCTGGCCCATGCGCCGATCGACCCCTTGCCCCTTGAGCACGAGGCGCGAGAGGCTGCGGTTTTGGAACGCTGCGGCGACGCACCCGCCGTGGATCGGGTGACACTGGCTTCTTTGCGCCTTGCGGGACGCAGCGGGGGCGGCCCAGGCGGCGATGCACTGGCCGATGCCGACCTGGCGGCACTGGTGCGCTCGGCAGCGCGCCCGGGTCTGAAGGATCGGATCATCGCTTACCGCGAGCGCAGCACACGGTTGAAGTAGCACCTGCGCGTTGCGACGCGCAGCAGTCAAAAACACGGCTCCTCAGAGGAGCCCCAACAGGGAGACAGTCATGGAAATGGTGCAGGTCACCAACTTCGACGACGGCACCACGCTGATCGCCATCAACCGCCCCACTCGCAAGAACGCCATCTGCGCGGTCACTGCGCGCGAGCTGCAGCAAGCTTTCGCTGACTTCGATCGCTCGGATCAGCGGGTGGCCGTGATCACCGGTACGGGCAACGACGCGTTTTCCTCGGGGGCCGACGTCAGCAACGTGCCCGAGCTGTGGCGGGCCGTACCCACCGTGGGCATCACCACTGAAAAGCCGGTGATCGCAGCAGTGGGCGGCTGGTGCGTGGGCGGTGCGCTGGTCATTGCCATGATGTGCGACCTGCTGGTGGCAGCCGACAATGCAAAGTTCTCTTACCCCGAGGCCAAGCTCGGCTTCACTGGCGGCTTGATCTCAGCACTGCCTACGCGCATTCCGCACAAGGTGGCGATGGAACTGATCATGCTGTGCCGGACTATTGACGCCAAGCGCGCCTATGACGTGGGCTTCGTCAACGAGATCGTGCCCACCGGCACCCAGGTGGACGCCGCACTGGCCATGGCGCGCGAGCTTGCCACCTTTGCACCGCTGGTGCTGAGCACCATCAAGCGCTTTGTGATCAACGACGTGATGCCTCAGGGCCCATCGGAAAAAATGGGACGCGCCATGCGCCAGCTCGGCGCAGTGCGCGATAGCGAGGACGGCCAGGAAGGCGCGCGTGCCTTCAAGGAAAAGCGCGCACCCAAGTGGAAAGGCCGCTGACCCAGCCGGACAGCACCCACCCCTTGACTCAGGAGCACCCTATGTCTTGCGCTTCGCCCACGCCGCTTCATGCGGACTTGCAGGCCGAACTGCCCCCCGCACCGCCGCATCACGCGCGCAGAGCAGCCCTGGTGCGCAGCGCCCTGATGGTGGCCGCCTGGGGCAGCGTTTGCGCAGGGTCTGCGTCTGCGCAGGCGCAAGGGGCCTGGCCTAACCGCCCTCTCAAGCTCATCGTGCCCTACCCGGCCGGGGGTAATGCCGACTCCATCGGCCGGCTGATTGCAGAGCGCTTGTCCGGAACACTGGGTCAGCAGGTGGTGGTGGAAAACCGCGCGGGGGCGGGGGCCACCATCGGCGCGCAGGCCGCAGCCCGCTCGCCCGCAGATGGCTACACGCTGCTGCTCGCGCCCACCGCGGTGGTGGCGATCACGCACCATCTGCGCAAGGTCCCCTACGACCCCGAAGCCGATTTCACGCCGATCGCCTGTCTGTCGGGCAGCTACGGCATCGTGGCGGCCCGCAAGGACCTGCCGGCCAACACGCTGCCCGAGTTGATTGCCCTGGCCAAAAAAGACCCTGGCAAGTACACCTTTGGTTCGGCCGGCACGGCCACGGCCACGCACTTGTCGGGCGAGATCGTGCATTACAAGGCCGGCATCAAGCTGCTGCACATCCCGTACAAGGGCTCAGCCGAGTCCCTGGCCGATCTGGTGGGCGGGCGCATCGACCTGATCTACGACCCAGTGGCGTTGTCGCAGATCCGTGCGGGGACGGTCAAGGCACTGGCCGTCACCTCTGACACACGCCACCCCGAACTGCCCAACGTACCCACGCTGCGCGAGCAGGGCCTGGATGTGCCCGGTGGCAGCTGGTTTGGGCTGTTTGCGCCACGCGGCACGCCACCCGAGATCATCGAGCGTCTGGCCGCTGAATCCGGGCGCGCGCTGGCGGCCCCCGGAACCCGTGAAACCCTGCTCAAATTCAGTCAATATCCTGACTACAAAGGCCCGGCTGCGTTTGCGCGACAGATCGCAACCGACAGCGCCACTTACAAGGACCTGATCGCCAGCGCCGGCATCAAGGTCGACTGAACGGTCCCCACATCACACACGGAGCACAGCCATGTACGAATCACTGAGCCTGTATATCGACGGCGAGTTTATCCAGGGCGGCGGACGCACCGAACAGGACGTGTTCGACCCAGCCACCGGATCGTCTCTGGGCAGACTGCCCCACGCCACGCGTGCCGACCTGGACCGCGCGCTGGCTGCAGCGCAGCGTGCCTTCGAGACCTGGAAGCATGTCTCGCCGATGGAAAAAAGCCGCATCCTGCGCAAGGTGGCCGAGCTCAGCCGTGAGCGCGCCCAGGAGATCGGCCGCAACATCACGCTCGATCAGGGCAAGCCGCTGGCCGAAGCTGTGGGCGAAGTGCTGCGCTGTGCAGACCACTGCGACTGGCATGCCGAAGAGTGCCGCCGTATCTATGGCCGCGTGATTCCGGCGCGCATGCCCAATGTGCGCCAGATGGTGCTGCGTGAGCCGGTTGGTGTGTGCGCCGCCTTCACGCCCTGGAACTTCCCCTTCAATCAGGCCATTCGCAAGATCGCGGCCGCTGTGGGTGCAGGCTGCACCATTGTCATCAAGGGGCCTGAAGACACGCCCAGCGCGGTGGTCGCCATCGCGCGCATGTTCCACGAAGCGGGTCTGCCCCCTGGCGTGTTGAACCTGGTCTGGGGCGTGCCACCAGAAGTCTCCAAGCACCTGATCGAATCGCCCATTGTGCGCAAGGTGTCGTTCACCGGCTCGGTCCCCGTGGGCAAGATGCTGGCCGCGATGGCCGGTGCGCACATGAAGCGCATCACCATGGAGCTGGGCGGCCATTCGCCTGCCATCGTGTGCGACGACGCCGACATCGATCGCGCAGCCGACATGCTGTCCACGCTCAAGTTCACCAACGCGGGCCAGGTCTGCGTCTCGCCCAATCGCATCTATGTGCAGGAAAAGGCCTACGACCGGTTCATGGCCCGATTCATCGAGGCCACCCGCAAGATCAAAGTGGGCTCGGGCCTGGAGGCCGACACCAAGATGGGTCCGCTGGCTCATGAGCGCCGCCTGCCGGCCATGGCCGAGTTCATCGAGGACGCCACCGCACGCGGCGCACGCATCGAAACCGGCGGCGCACGCATTGGCGAGCGCGGCAATTTCTGGGCGCCCACCATCCTGTCCAACGTTGCGGTCGACAGCAAGGTCATGACACTGGAGCCCTTCGGCCCGATCGCGCCGGTGGTGCCCTTCAAGTCCCTGGACGAGGCCATCACACGGGCCAATTCACTGCCTTACGGTCTGGCCTCTTATGCGTTCACGCATTCCACGCGCAATGCGCTGCAGATCCAGAACGGCATCGAATCGGGCATGGTCAACATCAACCACTTCGGCCACGGACTGCCTGAGTCGCCATTCGGTGGCGTGAAAGACAGCGGCATTGGCAGCGAAGGCGGCAGCGAAACCTTCGACGGCTATCTGGTGACCAAGTTCATCAGCCAGATGGACTGAGGACCAGACGCATTCATTGCAGCACCGCTCGGCACCTGCCGGGCATCACACCCCACGACATACCGGAGTTATTTCATGACCCGCACCCACGACCAGAACGTCCGCGACGACATCAAGAACCTGATCCACCCCTACACGCCGCTGAACACCTTCGGAGCCACCGGCCCCATGGTGATTCGCAAGGGCGACGGCGTGTACGTGGAAGACGATCAGGGCAACCGCTATCTGGAAGGCATGGCGGGGCTGTGGTGTACCGCACTGGGCTTTTCCGATCAGCGCCTGGTCAATGCCGCGATCAAGCAGATGAAGGATCTGCCGTACTACCAGATCTTTGCGGGCCGCTCGAACGAGCCGTCCATCGAACTGTCCGAGCGACTGCTCGCCATGACGCGCCATCTGGGCATGGACAAGGCGCTCTACGCCAACTCAGGCTCGGAAGCCAATGACGCTGCGGTGAAGGTGATCTGGTACTACTTCAACGCAATGGGCAAACCGAACAAGAAAAAGCTCATCGCACGCGAGCGCGGCTACCACGGGGTGACCGTGATGGCGGGCAGCCTCACCGGCATCCCCGGCAATCATGCCGACTTCGATCTGCCGGTCGATCGCGTGCTGCGCACCGGCTGCCCCAGCCTGTATCACTACGGCCGGCCAGGCGAGACCGACGACCAGCTGGTTGATCGCCTGGTGGCTGATCTGGAAGCGCTGATTGCCAAGGAAGGCGCCGAGACCATCGCAGCCTTCTTCGCCGAGCCGGTGCAAGGGGCTGGCGGCGTGATCGTGCCGCCCATGAGCTACTTCCCGAAAATTCAGGCGGTGCTCAAGAAGAACAACATCCTGATGGTGGCCGACGAAGTGATCTGCGGCTTCGGGCGCACCGGCAACATGTTCGGCAGCGACACCTATGGCATCCAGCCCGACATCATGACCGTGGCCAAGGCACTCTCGAGCTCCTACATGCCGATCTCGGCCACCCTGGTCACCAAAGAGATTTTCGATGGCCTGGTCAAGGGCAGCGAGCGCAATGGTGCCTTCTCACACGGCGTGACGTATGCGGGGCACCCCGTGGCCTCCGCAGTGGCCGTCGAGGCACTGAAGATCTACGAAGAAACCAACATCGTGGGTCATGTGCAGAAGATCTCACCGCGCTTCCTGCAGCGCCTGTCAGCGCTTCAGTCGCACCCGCTGGTATCGGCCACGCGTGGCGTGGGCCTGATCGGTGCAATGGAAATCGTGCAGGACAAAGCCACGCGCAAGCCCTTCGATGCCGCCAGCGGTGTGATGGCCCATTTGGGGAACGCGGTACTCGAGCAGCGACTCATCACGCGGCCGCTGCGTGACACCATGGCCGTGTGCCCACCGCTGATCATCACCGAGCCGCAAATTGATGAACTGTTCGACAAACTCGGCCGTGCGCTGGACCACACGCTGGGGTTTGCCCGCGACAAAAAACTGGTGAGCTGATCCGCAGCAACCCGTTTGGGCCGTCACTGACAGGAGCGCGTCCGCATGATCGTCTTTCACAGCCCTGCTCAGGCCGGACACACCCCCGACCGTTACGCTATTGGTCGGGATGTGATGCCTGCGCGCGAGACCGCGGATCGGGTCGAGGCACTGCTGGGCGCACTCACGGCCGCAGGTCATGAGATCGTCACGCCGAAAGATCACGGTCTTGCGGCGATGCGCACCGTGCACACCGACGACTACCTGGAGTTTCTGCGCACCGCCCATGCGCGCTGGCGCGAGGTCTACCCTGAGGGGCCGCGCTCGGAATGGGTCGTGCCCTATGCCTACCCTAACCGCCACATGCAGGCCCGGCCTGGCAGCGTAATTGGGCAGGCGGGCCATTACCTGAGCAGCAGCACATCCCCGATCGGCGCCGGCACCTGGGCCGCCATTGCGGGCGCAGCCGACGCTGCGGTCGATGCCACTGATACCGTGCTGGCAGGCGGCGGGCAGGCCTATGCGCTGTGCCGCCCGCCTGGGCATCATGCCTATGCCGATCTGGGCGCGGGCTTTTGCTACGTGAACAATGCCGCCATCGCCGCGCACCGTCTGGGTGCTGCACTGGGCAAGGTGGCGGTGCTGGATATCGATGTGCATCACGGCAACGGCACGCAGGGGATCTTCTGGACGCGCGGCGACGTTGACTTCGTCTCGGTCCATGCCGACCCGGACTGGGGCTATCCGTTCTTTGCAGGGCGCGCCAACGAAACCGGCGCGGGGGCCGGTGCGGGGCACACATTGAATCTGCCCCTGGCCTTGCACAGTGGCGACCTGCCCTGGCTTGCCGCGGTCGACGCAGGCATCCGTCACATCACACAGGGCGGTGCAAAGGGACTGGTGGTGTCACTGGGTTTCGATGCCTTCCATAAGGACCCTTCGGCGCTGCTGTCCGTGAGCACCTTAGGCTTTGAGGCGGCCGGCGAGCGTATCGGCGCCCTGGGTCTGCCCACGGTTCTGGTGCAGGAAGGCGGGTATGCCGTCGCTGAGCTTGGGACCAACCTGGCTGCGTTTTTGAAGGGCTTTCTGGGCGCACGCCCCGTGCGTTGACCGCCCCTGTGCGTTCAGGTCAATGCATGTCGAGCCCACTGTCGCGATCGGGCTGATCAGCCTGCGATGCGCTGGCCGCGCTCAAAGTCCCAATGCCGCCCCGGCGCGGCCGCCAGCAAGGTGCGGGTGTAGTCGTGTTGCGGCGCGCCCAGCACCTGCGCTGCGCTGCCGTACTCCACCAGTTTTCCCTGGCTCATCACACCCACCTGATCGCAAATCTGCGCTGCGACACGCAGATCATGGGTGATGAACAGCACCGCCAGATCGAGCCGACTGCGAATGTCATCCAGTAGCTCGAGCACCTGCTGTTGCACCGAGACATCGAGCGCCGACACCGCTTCGTCAGCCACCAGCACCTGCGGCTCCATGGCGAGTGCCCGAGCAATGCAGATGCGCTGACGCTGGCCGCCGGAAAATTCGTGCGGATACCGATCGAGCGCAGCCGGGTCGAGGCGCACCAGCGTCATCAGTTCACGCGCGCGGGCAATCGCCTGGGCGCGCGAGGTCCCGAAATACATCGGGCCTTCAATGATCGAATCGCCCACCGTGCGGCGCGGGTTGAGCGACCGATACGGGTCCTGAAACACGATCTGAATGCGCCGACGCAATTCGCGCAGCGCGCCACGCGAGCGGTGGCCGATCTCCTCGGTGCCCAGAAGCACCTGGCCATCAGTGAGCTCGATGAGCCGCACCACGCAGCGCGCCACCGTGGATTTCCCGGAGCCCGAGTCACCAACGATCCCGACCGTTTCACCGGGTCGAATTTCGAAGCTCACATCATCGACCGCACGCACCTCGCGGCGCCGCTGAAAGAGCCCCCCACCGCCATAGGTTTTGAACAGGCGTCGAATGCTCAGTGCGGCAGGGCGCTCTGCCACAGGCGCACGCACGGGCGGCACAATCGAAGGTACCGAGCCGATCAGCATGCGGGTGTAGTCGTGCGCTGGTGCAGACAGCACCTGTCGGGTGGGGCCTGACTCCACCAGCTCGCCCAGCCGAAGCACGGCCACCCGATCGGAGATCTCGGCGACCACACCAAAATCGTGTGTGATGAACAGCACCCCGGTGCCATGGCTGCTCTGCAACTCGCGGATCAGTGTGAGGATCTGCGCCTGCGTGGTCACATCGAGAGCCGTCGTGGGCTCATCGGCAATCAGCAGCGCCGGATCCAAAATCAGCGCCATGGCGATCATGATCCGCTGGCGCTGACCGCCCGAGAGCTGGTGCGGGTAGGAGGCCATCATGCGCGGCGGATCAGGCAGGCGGACCTGCTCCAGAATGCCCAGCACCTTGTCGCGTCGCTGGGCTGCGTCAAGCGTGGTGTGCTTGCGCAGCACCTCATCGATCTGCGCGCCACAGGTCATGACCGGATTGAGCGCGGTCATCGGCTCCTGAAAGATCATCGACATGCGCACGCAGCGCGCTGCGCGCAGCCACTCGGGTGACGCGGTGAGCACATCGGACCCGGCCAGCAGGATCTGCCCCCCTGTGGCCTTAAGGCCGCGCGGGAGCAGGCCCATGACCGCCTGCGCGATTACCGACTTGCCTGAACCCGACTCGCCGACCAGGCAGACCACCTCGCCGCGCGGCACGATCAAGTCCACGTCGGTCACGGCATGCGTGCGGTCGGCGCCGGGCGGCAGCGCGATCGACAGACCGCGCAGTTCAAGGGCAGGAGGCTCGCTCAACACGACGGGGCCCTCACAGTCGACGACTCATCTTGGGGTCGAGCGTATCGCGCAGCCCATCTCCCAGCACGTTCACGGCCAGCACGGTGAGTGCCAGGAACATACCGGGATAGAAAATGTTGTGCGGGTGGATACGAAACACCGAGCGTCCCTCGGCAATGATGTTGCCCCAGGTGGGAATCTCAGGCGGAATGCCCACGCCCAGAAAAGACAGTGCAGCTTCGGCCAGCATGGCCGAGGCACACAGAAAGGTGCCCTGCACAATCAGCGGCGCGACCGTGTTGGGCAGCACATGGCGCATCAGCAGCATCAGGGTAGGCGCGCCGATCGACACAGCCGACTCCACGTAGGGCTCTTCACGCACGCTCAGCACCACCGATCGAACCAGCCGCACCACACGCGGCACGTCAGGCACCACGATGGCCAGAATCACGGTGATCAGCCCGCCGCCCCAAATCGCCACCAGCGCGATGGCCAGCAAGATGCCAGGGATGGCCATCAGTCCGTCCATGACTCGCATGATCGGGCCATCCAAACGTCGAAAGAACCCGGCCACCAGCCCGATCACCAAACCGATCGCAATGGCGATCACCGCCACCGTGACGCCCACCACCAGCGACACGCGGGTGCCGTAGAGCACGCGGCTGTAGACATCGCGCCCGAGGTTATCGGTACCAAACCAGGCGGTGCGTTCGGCGGTGCCGCCGTCCGGCAAGGACACCTCCATGCGTGAGCCTGGCTTAAGGTTGCGCGAGGAGGGATCGATTTCAGCAGGGTCCATCGTGCCCAGCCAGGGCGCCAGCAGCGCCAGCGCCACGAGCACCAGCAGGATGCTTGCACCCAGCAGCACCATGGGGTGACGCGCCGCCTTACGCCACAGCGCAGGCCGCCGCGCAGGCGCTGCAGCGGGCGTGGCCGGCTCAGAAGCGGATGCGGGGGTCAATGAAGGCATACCCGATGTCGACCAACAAATTGACCAGCACATAGCCGGCCGAAAAGAGCAGGATGAGTGCCTGAATGACGGGGAAGTCTCGCGACAGCACAGCCTCCACCGTCAGGCGCCCCAGCCCGGGAATGGCGAACACGCTCTCGGTGACCACCGCACCCCCGATCAACACGGCAATGCCGATGCCGATGATGGTCAGGATCGGCACCGCCGCATTGCGCAGGGCGTGCCCGATGAGCATCTCGCGCTCGGTCAGTCCCTTGGCGCGCGCGGTACGAATGTAGTCTTCGTTGAGCACCTCCAGCACGCTGGTGCGGGTGATACGCGCAATCAGCGCGATATAGCCGACCGAGAGCGCAAGGCTGGGCAGGATCAGGCGCTCGAGCCAGGGCCACAGCCCCTCGCGGATCCGCGCATAGCCCTGCACCGGCAGCCACTCGAGCTCGACGGAAAACACATACACGAGCAGATACGCCAGCACGAAGAGCGGCATTGAAAACCCGATCACGGACACGCCCATGACCAGCCGGTCGATCCACGACCCTTGCCTGAACGCGGCCAGCACGCCGACGGGCACTGCAACCACGACGGCCAGCAGTAGCGCACACAGACCCAGGGCCAGGGTAGGCTCCAGGCGCTGGCTGATGAGCTCGGCCACGGGCTTCTTGAAGAAATAACTTTCACCCAGATCGCCGCGCAGCACGTTGCCGATCCAGATCGCAAATTGAGCAGGCAAGGGTTTTTCCAGACCCATGCGCGCGCGCAATGCCTGCACCTGCTCATCGGTGGCCGTGTCGCCTGCAATGACCGCTGCCGGGTCGCCCGGCACCAGCCTCAGCATGAGGAACACCAGGACTGCAACGATCAGCAGGACCGGGATCACCGACAGCACTCTTCGAACAATGAATCCCAGCATGAACCCTCAGCCCACCACCCTTAGCCCACCACCTGCGCAAGCCGCAGCTCGCCCGCGCACCTTGCGCCCTTCACCACAAGCTCGCATGCGTCGTGAGGCGCCCGTCGACGGGGCTGCCTGCATGCGCGTGCGCTCAGTTCCGTGGGCTCAGTTCCGTGGGCTCAGTTCTTCTTCAGACCCCAGAACACCGTGATGGGAGCCTTGAAGGTGTACTGCAGCTTGCGGTCCATCGCACCGAGAAAGCGCGCTTCGCCCAGGGGTACAAACACCCCGGTCTCATGGTTGCGCTCCTGAATCTGGCGGGCGATGTCTTTCTTCGCTTCCAGGTTCGATGAGCGGGTGTAGGCATCGCGCAGCGATTCGAACTTTTCGTCGCAGGGCCAGCCCAGGAAGGAGGTCTTGCAGTTGGCATTGAGCACCGTGCGCCCGATCGGGTCCAGCGCATCACGCGCGTCATAGAACGACATGAAGTAGCTCCAGCCCCCTTCGCTCGGCTTGTCCTTCTTGCGCAGGCGCGGGCCCATCGATTGCCAGTCCATGGCGGCCAGTTGCACCTTGAAGCCGGCGCGCTCCAGTTGCTGCTTGGCCACCGGACCCAGCGGTGAGAGCGGCGAGAGATCGGTGGGGTAAGGCAGCACCACCGGCGTGCCGTCGTAGCCGGCCTCTTTGAGCATTTGCGCGGCACGCTTCGAATCGCCCTGATACAGGCCTGCGGTACCCGCATCGGTGGCCAGCGCGCTGCCGCAGTAATACATCGACTTGCACACCTTGTAGTAGCGGGCATCACCCACCACGCCCTTGAGCAACTGCTCCTGATTGAGCGCCACCATGGCCGCCTGACGGATCTTGGGATTGTCAAAGGGCGGGTGCGCCCAGTTCATGCGGCCAAAGTATTGACCGGCACTGAAGGGCAGCACGGTCAGGCGCTTGTCTTTTTCAACCAGCGGCAGCAGATCGGCGGGGATGACTTCGACCATGTCGACTTCACCGCGCGTGAGTGCACTCACCGCCGTTTGCGCATCGGGAATGGCAATCCATTCGATGCGATCCACCATCGCCACCTTGCCGCCAGCAAATCCGGACGGCGGCTCGGCGCGCGGCTTGTACTTCGGGTT
>CANHUQ010000026.1 GCA_947463885.1 Burkholderiales bacterium | reverse complement strand
GCCAAAGCGGTGCCGTGCGCAACCGTGGCCAGTCGCCCGGCGTTGCAATGCGTCAGCACATTGAGCGGGGCCGCCGCACTGACCGGTCGGCCCGACTGGACCCGCCGTGCGATCTGCTCACGCAGCAGCCGAGCCCCCTCCAGGCCGATGGCACGATTGATCGCGATGTCTTCATCTGCGATCGCACAGGCCTCGTCCCAGGCCGCAGCAGCACGGGCGGCCACAGGCAGCGAAAGGATGCGCGCATGCACCCGTTGCAAAGCCCAGCGCAGATTGACCGCGGTCGGTCGGGTGGCAGCCAGCCGTGCCATGGCCGCACGCACCGCCTCGTCGTCGGCACGGTCGGCCACCGCGAACGCCAGCCCAAAACCCGCCACCGCGCCGATCAGCGGCGCACCGCGCACCTGCATCGAGACAATGGCGTACTCGCAATCGGCCAGGCTGGCCAGCCGGCACAGCACATGCTCGATCGGTAGACGGGTCTGATCGGGCGTGAGCAGCGTGCGATCGGGCATCACCCTGAGTGTGAGCGGCGCTGCGGCGCGCGCATCTGAGTCGGACATGAGTTGGGTCGGCTAAGTTGGGTCGAATCAGTTGGGTCGGCTAAGTTGGGTCGAATGAGTTGGGTCGAATGAGTCGGGCAGGCAGGCCCTGATGGGCGCGAATCGCTGGAGGGGCCCCGGAAGCGGTTACGATGCCAGCGGCCGATTGAACCATGCGCCACACGCCTCCGGAACCTTCAAGCATGACCCCAACCGATCCCGCCCTCACCCCGCCGCTGCAGGAGGTCCGCGACCTGCCTGGTCCGCGCGGCCTGCCTGGCCTGGGCATGCTGCATCGCTGGCGGGTGTCGCGGGCACATCTGCTGCTGGAAGACTGGGCGCGCGCGTACGGGCCGATCTATCGATTCAAACTCGGACCGCAAACGGTGGTGGTCGTCTCGGAAGCCGACGCCATGATGCGGGTGCTGCGTGAGCGGCCGCAGGGCTTTCGGCGACATTTCGCCATCCGGCCGATCTTTCGCGAGATGGGCATCGATGGCCTGTTCTCGGCCGAAGGCGACGACTGGCGCAGGCAGCGCCCGCTGGTGATGCGCGCGCTGGACCCGGCACACCTGCGCCGCTTCTTTCCGGTGATTGCCACCGCCACTGAACGTCTGCATGCGCGCTGGCTGAGCAGCGCCGCCACCGGTGTGCCGGTGGATGTGCGTGCCGACCTCACCCGTTACACCGTGGATGTGACCTGTTCACTGGCCTTCGGGACCGACGTGGCGACGCTGACACGCGATGACCCGGACCCGCTTCAGCGCGACCTCGATCGCATCTTCACGGGCATCGCACATCGCATCAATGCCTTGTGGCCGAGTTGGCGCTGGTACCGCACCCGCAGCGACCGCGAGATTGAACGCGCGCTGCGCGCTGCGAGCCAGGCTGTGCAAGGGTTCATTGCGCATGCCCGCACCGAGATGGCAGCTCAGCCGCAGTTGCGCGACGAGCCTGCCAACTTGCTGCATGCCCTGCTGGCGGCCAATGAGGCGCAGCGTCTGTCGGATGAAGAGCTGCACGGCAATGTGATGACCTTGCTGCTGGCGGGCGAGGACACCACCTCCAACACCATTGCCTGGGCGCTGCACTTGCTCTCGCAGCATCCCGATGTGCTGCGGGCCGCGCGCGCGGAGGCGATCGATGCGCTGGGTGCAGAAGTTGACGCACACGTTGACGCACAAGCAGGCACAGACACTGCCGCAGTTAGCGGTGCACTAAGCGGTGCACTAAGCGGCGCACTAAGCGGCACATCAAGCGGCACATCAAGCGGCGCACGCGCCGGCACGGTCGTGTTGCACGATTTTGAGAGCACACGCCAGCTGCCGCTGATCGAAGGCATCGTGCTCGAAGCACTGCGCCTGAAGCCGGTCGCCCCCCTGAACATGTTCACGGCCTTGCGCGACACCGAGCTGCTGGGCACGCGCATCCCGGCGCGCTCACTGGTGTGCATTCTCAAGCGGCCTCCGGCGACCGACCCAGAGGCCTTCGGCGATCCGCAGGCCTTCAGACCGCAGCGTTGGCTGGCCGGCGAAGCAGGGGCCAGTGGGTCGGGCTCCAGTGCGGGGCCCGAGAGCGTGGGGGGCGGAGCGCGACGGGCTTTCATGCCCTTTGGCGGCGGGCCGCGCTTTTGCCCAGGACGCTACCTGGCGATCCTGGAAGCCAAGATGGTGTTGACTACAACGCTGGCCGCGTTCGATCTCGCACCGTCGGGCGACGCGGTCCACGAACTCATGGGCATGACGATGCAACCCGATGGGCTCAAGCTGCGCCTCAGTGTGCAGCGACCGATGCGCACCGTGCAGACCAGTCCGCTGCGCTGATCCAGCGCCACGCGCACAGACCGTCGATCGGTGGACGCATCGGTGGACGCATCGGTGGGCTCATCGGTCGGCCTATCGGTTTGGTCATCGGGTGACCGGTCACGCCCCAGGCCAGCGGATCGTCAGCCCTCGCTCTTGGCACGCTCCAGCGCGCGGCGATCACGCTTGGTGGGACGCCCATGAATATCGTGTGCAGGCTCGGCATACAGCTTGCGGTGCTCACGCGCGGCCAGTCGCTGGGTCTCGCTTTGCGCGGTTTCAGCATAGAGCTGCTGGGCGACACTGGCCGGGCCCCGCTGGTCGGACAGGCCTCGCACGATCACTTCGCGTTCGAGGTCGCCCACCCTGAGCCAGACGCGCTCATCGATGCGCAGCAGGCGCGCGGTCTTGATGCGTTCGTCATCGACGCGCACGCGGCCCTGCTCGATCGCCTCCTGCGCCAGGCTGCGGGTCTTGAAAAACCGCGCCGCCCACAGCCATTTGTCGATGCGCACAGTCGGCGCAGGGGGTTCGCGCAGGCGGTCCGACATCGGCGCGCAGCCTTCAGCGCCCTGCAGCCGGCAGCAATCGGCCAGCCGCAAAATCGAGCGCGTCTTCCAGGCGGTCATCGCCCCAGAACACCTCTTCGCCCACCGTGAAGCTGGGTGATCCGAACACGCCGAGCGCCTCGGCCTCATCGGTGGCCGCACGCAACAGCTGCTTGGTGGACTCAGATTGCGCGGCCTGCAGAACCTGCTCGGGCGACTTGCCCACCGCAGTCAATGCCTGCCGCAGATTGTCGTCGGTGCCGATGCCGACATCCTCGGTCCAGTGCAAGCGAAACACCTCGCGGGTGAACGGCTCGCACCAACCCTGCACTGCAGCCAGCGTGCCGATGCGCGCGGTGAGCAGCGTATTGGGCAGATACACCGTGGGTTTGCGATAGGCGATGCCGTGTCGGGCCGCGCGGCGCTCGAGATCACGCCACATATAGCGCCCCTTGACCGGTTCAGCAAAGGGCCCCTCCACCATGCCACGCTGCTTGAGAATGGCCGACAGCAAAAAAGGGCGCCATTCGATCTGCGCACCGTGCGCCTGAGCGAGGGCATCAATCCGGGCCACCGACAGCCAGGTGTAGGTGCTGCCGTACTCAAACCAGAAAGTCAGTCGTTGCATAAACAATCCTTGTGACTCAGTGAAAACGGCTCAGTGGCCATCGAATTCGAGGAGGGTGCGCACATCCATTCCCGCTGCACGCAACCGGCGGGACCCGCCCAGATCGGGCAGATCAATGAGCGCAGCCACCACACTCACCTGTGCACCCAGTCGGCTGATGAGCTGTTGCGCGGCCAGCACCGTGCCGCCGGTGGCCACCAGATCATCGACCAGCATGACGCGTTGACCGGGCGTGAGTGCATCGCTGTGCAACTCCAGCACGGCCTCGCCGTACTCATGCACGCTGGGCTGGGCGATCGCGGTAAAGGGCAGCTTGCCCTGCTTGCGCATTGGCACGAAGCCGAGGTTCAACGCATGCGCCAGTGCCGCACCGAAGATGAACCCGCGCGCTTCGATCCCGACCACTACATCGACCGGCACATCGGCGCAGGCCTGGGCCAGATGAGCGATCGCGCTGCCAAACGACGCGCCGTCCTGCAGCAAGGGCGTGATATCACGAAACATGACACCAGTCGCCGGCCAGTGTGGGACCGTGCGAACGCGCTCACGCAGGCGGGCAAGGTCGGACTGATTCGGGGATGCGGGCGAGGACATGACAGGGGATCGTGCTGGGATCGGGTTCAGGCGTTTGGCGACAAGCGGACAGCCGGCTTATTGTACGAGCGCAGTCACGCGCGCCGCGTGAACGATGCATGAACGCTTCCTGTGCGTTTGTTCATGCGTCATGTCGTGCCTCATTTCAGGCCTCTCTTCGAGCATTCTGGTGAGAGCCATTTCGCGTGTATTCAGACAGGGAGCCCCGATTGAACCCGCATCAGACCCCCCCAAGCGCCGCAAAATCGGCCGACCCTGTGCCTTATCGCGAGCGCTGGTACGAAGACTATCCGGTGGGTGAAGTCGCCGAGTTTGGCGACCATCTGGTCACCGAGGCCGAAGTGCTGGAGTTTGCCCGCCGCTACGACCCGCAACCGTTTCATACCGACCCGATGGTTGCGGCCGATTCAATCTATGGCGGCATCATCGGCAGCGGCTGGATGACCTGTGCCATCGCCATGCGCCTGATGGTTGATCACTACATCTCGCCACAGGCCAGCATGGGCTCGCCCGGCATCGATGCACTGCGCTGGATCAAGCCGGTACGCCCGGGCGATCGACTGAGCATGCGGGTCACTGTGCTGGAGAGTCGCGTCTCTCAGTCCAAACCCGATCGCGGCATGATCTTGTTGCGCTGGGAGGCCCTGAATCAGGACCGCACCACCGTGATGAGCATGGATGGCTGGGGCATGTACCGCAGGCGCCCGACGGTCTGAGCGCCGCAGCCCACGGGTCAGCGTGGCGCACGGCGCCACCGCGTCACTTCACGGGCTCGCCATGCACGGTCGGACGCGATCAGGGCAGCGGCCAGGGGCGCTGCGCCGGGCGGAGCGTTTCGATCAGACGCGCCAGGCGCATCACGCCCAGGTCGTCAAAACGCTGCCCCACGATCTGCACGCCAATCGGCAAGCCGTCGTCGGACCCGCTCCAATTCACTGAGGCCGCCGGCTGCTCGCTCATGTTGTAGGCCACCGTGAACGCGATGTGCTCAAGCGCACGATGCGGATCGTCAGTGGGACTGTGCGCCTCGGCCGAATACGAGACCACCGGCGCCACCGGGCTGATCACAAAATCGTAGGCCGACACTGCCCGCACGGCCGCCTCGCGCATCGCCATCAGTTGTGCATAGCCTGCCATCAGCTGCGGGCCGCTGAGCGCCTCGGCGCGCCACATCGCCCATTCGATGATGTAAGGCAGCACGCGGGCGCGTTGGGCTTCGCTCATGGCACGCACATCGGTGTTGGAGCGGGCCTCCAGAAACAGGCACGTGCCATCGAGCATCTGCGCCGACATGAACGAGCGCATGGGCTCGACGATCGCGCCTGCGGCCTGCAGCGCTGCAGCGGCTTGCCGCGCGGCCTCCTGCACCGGCGCTTCAGGGGTGAGCCCACAGCCCATGTCGGTGAGCAACCCAATGCGCAGACCGCGCGCCGAGAGCCCCTCCAGTCGCGCTGCATAGTCTGCGGGCGCGGGGGGCAGGCTCATCCAATCGCGCGCATCGGGTTGTGCGATCACGTCCATGAGCAGGGCCGCATCGCGCACGCTGCGCGTCATCGGCCCGGCCACCCGCCCGGTGTACGGTGGGTCGATCGGCACGCGCCCCAGGCTCGGCTTGAGCCCGAAGAGCCCACAGTGATGCGCAGGCAGTCGGATCGATCCGCCGATATCCGTGCCCAGATGCAGGGGGCCGTATCCGGCCGCCGCCGCGGCACCCGCACCCGACGACGATCCGGCCGGATTGCGATCCAGTCGCCAGGGGTTGCGTGTAGTGCCATGCAAGGAGGAGCGGCCCGACGACAACATGCCGAAATCAGGCATGGTGGTCTTGCCCAGGATCACGACGCCGGCCTCTCGCAGCCGCGCCGCCACGGGCGAATCAACGCCCTTGGGCGTGAGGTCGCCGGTGGCCACGCCAATGGGTGCCGGATCGCCTGCGGTGTACAGGTTTTCTTTGAGCGTGACCGGCACGCCGTCCAGCGGCGAACGCGGCTGCCCAGCTTGCCAGCGCGCGGCCGAGTCTTGTGCAGCTTGCATCGCCGCTTCCGGGTGCAGCCGATACATGGCGTTGAGCTTGGGCTCACAGTCGTGGATGCGGGCCAAGACGGCCTGCACCAGCTCCGGGGGCGACAGCCGCCCGGCGCGAAAAGCTTCGGACGCCTCAGCGGCAGACAGGTCGGCAAGCGCGGTCATCAGAAGTCTCCGGGGGCGGTCGGGATAGCCGTGCAGTGTGCGCGCAATGCGTGCGCAAACATGAACACGGCCAATCGAAACGGAACAGGTTTGCACGGGCCTTGCAGGGGCGGGCAGGGTGGATTGTCATACAGAGCGCGTTAAACTGCGCTGCCGCGCGCGGGCCGCCTCAATGCAGTCCGCACCGTCTGCACCCTTCCATCAGGAGACCCTCTCATGACGACTGCATCCCGGTTCTTTTCTCGTCTGGCAGCGCTTTGTGCTGTCATGGTTCTTGCCGCCTGCGCATCAAGCGGCCCACAGACACCGGCCATCAGCGGTACGGGCGTCGTCAGCAGCATCGGCGAAACCACCGAAACCAGCGCGGGTAAATCCGCCATGACGTCCGTCGTGGGCTCGCTGGTGGGTGGTGCGCTGGGCAGCACCATCGGCGGCGGCACCGGTCAGGTGATTGCAACCACCGTGGGTGCCACGGCGGGATCGGTCGCCGGCGCCAACGTGGCTCAACGCAATGCCGCAACGGTCTGGGATGTCTCGATTCGCTTCGATGACGGCATCAACCGCGTGGTGCGGGTGCGCGAAATGCCCAACTACCGCCCGGGCGACAAGGTGCGTGTGGTGAACGGGGCGGTCTCGCTGCTCTGAGCGCCAGTGCCGCCTGGTCTGGGCTCATCGGACCGGGCAGCGCACCATGACAAAGGCCGCCCTGAGGCGGCCTTCTTCTTGCTGCGTGCTGCATCTCTGAAGCGGCCGAAACGGCACCGCCTTCAGACGGGGGCGGGATCAGCCGGCCCCGTTTGCAACATCACCCGCTCAGATCGGCTTGATACGGCTGGCCTGAGGACCTTTCTGGCCCTGGGTGACTTCGAATTCGACGCGCTGGTTCTCGGCCAGGGTGCGGAAACCCTTGGCTTCGATTTGGCTGAAGTGAGCGAAGAGGTCTTCGCCGCCGCTGTCAGGCTTGATGAAGCCAAAGCCCTTTGTTTCGTTGAACCATTTGACGATACCGGTTTGGGTAGCCATCGTGACACTTTCCTTGGTGACAGATAAAACGCCGGACAAGCGTCCGGACGCGGAACGCCCTAGCTCAAGGAATATGACCGTGGATCTGAACCGGAACGGTCATCTGTCCCGTTTAGAGACCTTGACCGCACTGACGTGATACCTGGAAAACAGATTACTTGATGCGTGAGCGCGCGCAGTGTACCCCACTCTTGCCCTGTCAACTACGGTTTGTCGTCCACCGCACCACACGACGCGGCACCGTCCGATCCACCTGTCAGACCTTCGGTCAGTCTCATCGAAATACCTGCTCACCTATACTGCCAAGGCTGCTACGGCCTGCAGGATCATCGAATTGACTGAATACCGAATCATTACCGTGCGCCGCGTGGCTGGCGCCCTGGGCGCCGAGATACAGGGCGTCGATCTGCGTGAGCCCCTGAGCGCTGAGCAATCGGCCGAGATCCGTCGGGCCTGGAACGAGCACCTGGTGCTGTTCTTTCGCGATCAGCCGCTCAATGCCGACCAGTACATGACCTTTGCCCGCAGCCTGGGCATCCCGATCGAATATCCCTTCGTCAAAGGCATGCCGGAACATCCCCAGATCATCGAGGTGAAAAAGCTCGAGCACGAACGGGTGAATTTCGGCGGCATCTGGCACTCGGACACCACCTATCTCGAGCGCCCGCCCATGGCCTCGATGCTGCTGGCGCGCGAGATCCCGCCGTTTGGCGGCGACACGCTGTTCGCCAATATGTACATGGCCTACGAGACGCTGTCGCCCGGGCTGCGTGCCGTGCTCGATCCCCTCAAGGGCGTCAGCACGTCAAGCAAGGCCGATGTCTCCAAGACCCGCGAAGACCGTATCCGCTCAGACGGCAAGGACGAAGCGAAGAAGGTCTACGAAGCGGTGCATCCGGTGGTGCGCACGCACCCCGAGACCGGGCGCAAGTCACTGTTCGTGAACATCGCGCACACCGACCGCTTTGAAGGCTGGACTGCTGCCGAATCCGAGCCGCTGCTGCGCATGCTCTACGAGCATCAGGTCAAGCCCGAATTCACCTGCCGTTTCGTGTGGCAGGTGAATTCCATCGCGCTGTGGGACAACCGCTGCGCGATGCACAACCCGATCAACGACTATCACGGCTATCGGCGCGTGATGCACCGGATCACGCTCGAAGGCGACCGGCCCCGCTGAATCCCGCCCTGAGCCGCGGCGTTCACACGCAGCGCACGATTAGGGCGCATGCAAGTCGACTGATCGTTGACTGGCGATGCGTCGGATCGCGGCGCATCGCCATGTGCCCCTCAGACGCCTTGTCCACCTGAACCGCCGGTATACGGCATGCCGTGCTCCACGGTCTGCCAGATCCAGCGCGCTGAAGGCTGCTCGCGCTCCTCCAGGATGTGACCCACCAGGCCGCCAGCGCGGCTGATGACCGCAATGCCGCGCATCACCGGTTGCGGCATGCCGATCTCGCCCAGCACCGCTGCAATGGCGCCGGTGGCGTTGATGGTCATGTGCCGACCCCAGACGCGATCGACCTCAACAGACAGCGCCTTGAGCGCTGCGATATGCCGGCCTGCCACGCCCTCGCGTGCAGCCACCTCGAACAGGCGCGGCGTGCGCGGGTCGTCGGGGCGGTGGATGGGGTGGCCGAAGCCCGGCAGCGGCTTGCGCTGCGCGCGATGCTGCTCAGCGATCTGCGCAGCACGTGCCTGCACGCCTTCAGGTGCGGCGAGCATCTCTTCGATGAGCGCACTGCAGCCTTCCATCGTGCCCACGAAGGTGCTGCCCACGCCCAGCAAACCCGCCGCCACGGCCGATTGCAGGGCCTCGGGGGCGGAGTCGTAAATCAGTCGGGTCACGATGGCGCTGGGCGTGAGGCCATGTTCCATCAGCGTGACCAGCACTGCATCGAGCAGCGCCACCTGCATGCGCGACGGGCGCTGACCGGTGAGCTGAAACAGGATCATCTCGGTGAAGCTCACCTGACCGATCAGATCATCGACGAGGTTGGCGCCTCGCACATGGATGGTGGTTTCGTCCGAGGTGCAGATGGCGGTGGTGGGCGCGTCGCGCTGGCTCATGACAAGGTCTCCGGTGGGTCCGCGATGCGAGCGCGGCGCAGTGATGGCATGCCGCCTGCTTTGAGGCGGCCTTCTGTTTGTGCCCCCATCCGCCTTGCCTGGGGCGCATCGCCTCGGGCAGGATCAGGGTCAGCCGTATTTCAGCACGTTCAGCGCAGCGCTCGTTCGGACTGAACCCTGAATGCATTCCAAGGAGACTGTCATCACTGCCGCGACCACCCCACCCTCGCCCATCCTGGCCTTCAGCGGCTTGCGTGTCTTCGATGCAAGCCAAGGGCTCGCCGGCCCCTACTGCGCGATGCTGCTGGCCCAGCATGGCGCCACGGTCATCAAGCTCGAACCGCCGCAGGGCGACTGGAGTCGTGGCATCGGTTCGCGTTTTGGCGATCAATCGCCGCTGTCGATCAGCTGCAACCGCGGCAAGCACAGCCTGGTGATCGACCTCAAGCAGCCCGGCGCCACGCAAGCCGTGCAGCGCGCAGCCAGCCAGTGCGATGTGGTGCTCGAGGGGTTTCGACCCGGTGTAGCCGCGCGCCTGGGCCTGGACTACACCGAACTCGCCGCCAAACGCCCAGGCCTCATTTATGCCTCGATCAGCGGCTATGGCCAGGACGGCCCGTACTCGGAGCGGCCTGCCACCGACACGGTCATCCAGGCCTTCTCCGGGATGATGGCGCTCAACCGTGATGTGGAAGGTCGGCCCAGCCGTGTCGGCTTTCTGGTGGTCGACATGACCACCGGCCTGTACGCGTTTCAGGCGGTGTCGGCGGCGCTCTATGCGCGCCTGCGCGGTGGGCCCGGCCAGCGGCTCGATATTTCGTTGATGCAGGCTGCCGCAGCACTGATGAGCCAGCGTGTGGTGGAGATGGGCCTGGAGGGTGGCGAGCCGCAGGTCTTCAACGCCCCCGCCGGGGTGTACCGCTCGAGCGATGCCTGGGTGGCCATTGCCCTGAGCAATGAAGATCAGTTCACCGCCCTATGCACAGCACTGGAGCGCCCCGACCTGCGCGCCGATCCGCGCTATGCGAACTTCGTGGAGCGCGCACGCCACCTCGCCCCGCTGATCGAAGCCGTGTCGCAGACCTTTCTGACGCGCGACACGGCCACCTGGGTCCAGCGCATCAATGCAGCCGGCGGGCTCGCCAACCCGGTGCTCAACCTGTCGCAGTGGTCGCAGGACCCGCATGTTCAGGCGGTGCGCGCCGCGCCGGTCACCCACTGGGCGCCTGTGGGCGACTTTCCGCTGCCACGCATTCCGGGAGCCGCCGAGCCGCTGGCGGGCGACCCGCGCGCCGACTGGCCCACACTGGGTGCAGCGGGCGCACAGTCTCTGGAGACGCTGGGGTTTTCGGCCGAAGAAATAGAGGACCTGCGTCAGCGCAAGATTCTCATCGAACACGGAGACAGCGTACGCTAACGGCTCACGGGTCACCACGGGTCACGGCTCGCGGCTCACGGCTCGCGGCTCGCAGGTCACGGCTCCTCGGTCATCGCTCAGAGCGCAGAGCGCACTGCGCACTGCACACCGCACACCGCACACCGACTTGCGCGCGCGCCGCCTCAAAGACAAGACCCAGGGCAGCGCGCCCACACCGCCGACTCAAGCAGGCTGCGCGGCCCCGCGCGTCTCGAACTCGGACAGGTCGGGTGTGCGGGTCATGGTCCAGTAATCGACCATGCGCCAGGGCATCACGGCAAACACCCGTCCCTGCGCATTGCGATACCAGTTGCGCATGCCCCCGTGGCTCCACACCAGTTGTGCGTGCTCGGCATCGACCCGCGCGTTATACGCGTCGTGCACAGGCTGCTTGACTTCCACTTCAGCGAGGCCCTGCTCGAGCATGTCGCGCATGAGCGTGGTCACATAGCGCACCTGCACCTCGGCAATGAGCATGAGGCTGCCGCCATGGGCCAGACCCGTATTGGGGCCGGTCATGACGAACAGATTGGGAAAGCCCGGCACGGTGATGCCCAGATGCGCCCGCGGATCGTCGTTGGCCCATTGCTGGCTCAACTGACGGCCCTCGCGGCCCGTGACGTGCATCGACTCGAGCAGCTTGCCCGGCTCGAAACCCGTGGCCAAAAGGATGACGTCGACCTCATGCCGTGCGCCGCTGGCGTCGACGATCTCGTTGCCTTCCACGCGATCGACCGCCTCGGTGACCAGCGACACATTGGGACGCTTGAGCGCCTGATACCAGCCATTGTCGATCAGGATGCGTTTGCCGTAAGGCGGGTAGTCGGGCAGGCACTTCTCGACCAGGTCGGGGCGGTCGCCGATCTGACTCATGAGGTAGTCGGTGAGCTGACGCCGCTGGCTGTCGTTGCGGTAGTTCATCGCCCGCTCGGGGTGCGGCCAGTTCGGATCGAACCGCACAGTGGGCAGCAAGCCATCGCCGAAGCGCCACATCAGACCGAATCGATACCACGCATAGTAGTAGGGCACGTTTTCCAGCAACCAACGCGACTCGGGACTGACCGTGCCGTGGTAATCCTGCGGCGGTCGGGCCCACTGCGGTGAGCGCTGAAAAATGGTGACGTGCTCAGCCTGACCGGCCACCGTGCGCATGAATTGCATGGCGCTCGCGCCCGTGCCGATCACGGCCACGCGCTTGCCCTGCAGCGAGACATCGTGGCGCCAGCGCGCCGAGTGCCACCAGGGGCCCTTGAATGAGTCGATCCCCTTGATGGCCGTGAGCTTGGGTCGGTTGAGCGCCCCCACGCACGAGATGACCACGGCGGCGCGGCGCGTGCGGGTGCTGCCATCAGACCGGCGCGTCTGCACCTCCCACTGCTGCGCGTCGTCGAGCCAACGCATCTGCACCACTTCGGTCTCGAATTCGATGTGCTCGCGCAGCCCCTGATCCTGCGTGACCTTGCGCTGGTAGGCCAGCATCTCGTCGCGCTTGGAGTAGTTGCTGGTCCAGGTGGTGTTGGGTGCGTAGGAGTACGAATAGAAATGGTTGGGCGTATCCACGCCCGATTCGGGATAGGTGTTTTCCCACCAGGTGCCGCCGACCTCAGCGTTTTTTTCAACCACCTCGAAGGCAAAGCCCATTTCCTTCAAGCGATACGCGGCACACAAGCCAGTGAAGCCTGCGCCGATCACCAGCGCCTTGAAGTCCTTGAGGCGATCGGCCGCAGGCGGCGTGTGCCATTCGACTCGACGATCGCGATAGCCCATCTCCTCCATGGCCAGGGGCGCGTACTCGGACGGCACACGCTCGCCTAAGCACACACTCATCATCTCGACCAGCTGCGCTTCGTCGGGCAAGGGGGGCAGGGTGCGCTGTCCGCTGTGCAGTTCATCCAGCACGCGTGCGATCGCTTCGCGCACAGCCTGCTGCGCCTGCGGCGACAAGCCGCCCGTGGGCTCGGCAAAGATCGAGATATCGCGCTTGGGCAGGAAAGGCTCTTTGAGCCAGGTGTCGTCGCCCGTGATCTGCGCGAGGCACATCAGCAGGGTGGGGACCGACGCCTGCTGCAAGGCGGCGTCACGTTCGGAAGCATTCATGAGGAGGTCCTGGAAAATCGGTCGGCCTTGACCTGGATGCCCGCCTGTTCGCGGTCCCAGGTATCGGCGGTCACGCCCTGCTGGCGCAGTTCGTGTTTCATGACTTTGCTGCTGGGGGTCTTGGGCAACTCCGGCAGCACACGGACGTAGCGCGGCACCATGAAATGCGCCATGCGTGCGCGCAGAAAATCGAGCAGGGCTGAAGGGTCGATGCTGCGGCCTTCCATCGGGGCCACCACCACCATCACATCTTCTTCGCTCAACGCGTTGGGCACACCGATGGCGGCCACTTCGCGCACATCCGGATACGCCTGCACGTCGGCTTCCACTTCGAAGGACGAAATGTTTTCGCCGCGGCGGCGAATGGCGTCTTTCTTGCGATCGACGAAGTAGTAGTAGCCGTCGGCATCTTTGCGAAACGAATCACCGGTGTGAAACCAGCCGTTGCGCCAGGCCGCGGCAGTCGCCTGCGGGTTGCGGTAATACCCGCTGTTCATCCCCCAGGGCCGATCGGTGCGCAGAATCATCTCGCCCACTGTGCCCACCGGCACTTCGCAATCATGGTCATCGACCAGGCGCACGTCCACGCCGGCGCGCTGCCTGCCGCAGGTGCCGCGCACGGTCGGGTTTGGCTCCGAGATGATCGGCGTGGAAATCTCGGTCATGTTGAAGATGGTGTAGATGTCGCAACCGAAGCGCCGCGAAAACGCCGGGATGTCGCCGGCAAGCGGCACCATGAAAGCCAGGCGCAGCGGCGAGTCGGCGTCATCAGGTTGCGCCGGCAGCTTGTCCAGAAAGCTGGCCATGACGCCGAGCAGAAAGACCGCGGTGGTCTGCGTGGCACGCACCGTCTGCAAGAAGGTGGATGTGTCGAAGCGCTCGATGAACGACACTGAGCCGCCCCGCACGAACATCACCCACAGCACGCCCATGCCGCCGATATGAAAGAGCGGCATGTTGACCATGAACCGGTCTTCGCCCGTGACGAAGGGCCAGGTCTCGGGGCCGGCATTGCAGAAAATATGCAGGTAGGACGCCAGCACGCCTTTGGAAGGACCGGTGGTGCCCGAGGTGTAGATGATGGCCATCGGGTCCCAGGGTTCGATGGCGCGTGCAGGCGGTTGCAAGATGCCCCCGACAGGCAGCAGCGTCTGCGCATAGCCATGCAGGGTCAGAGCACCCACTGCAGGCACGGTGCCCTCGGCGCCCACCACCACCACGTCGGTGAGCGCGGCAAGCGGCACCTCCTGCAGACGCGCCAGCAGATCGGTATGCACGATGGCCAGACGCGCATCGGAGTTGTCGATCACATGGGCCAGCACCGTGCCTTTGTAGGCCGTGTTGATCGGCACGCAGACTGCGCCCAGGTAATTGAGTGCGTAGAACACACGGATGTGCTCGCGGCTGTTGGGCAGCCACACCATCACGTGATCACCCTGCGCCACACCCAGCTGCTGCAGACCGAGCGCGGTCTGGATGGTCTTGTCGCGCAGCTCGCGGTAGGTCCATTGCTCGCCAGTGTCAGCGAACTGGATGTAGACCTTGTCGGGGCACTCGCGCAGCCAGCGCTCCATCAGGTCGCGGGTCACCACCCGGTCGCGGGCCGGAATGCGTGCATCATGAATCGGTGCGCCGGCGGGCGCGGGATGAACGTCGAATGGGCTGGTCATCTCGGGCATGGGGTCAGGTGGGCGCAGCCGTGGCCGTGGCGCCCAGAAGATTCATCACATAGTCGGCCATGTGCGCGCCGATGTCGCTTGGGCTGAGTCGCCCGCCATCGCGGTACCAGATGTAAATCCAGCTCACCATACCGCCCACAGCGAGCGATGCGGTACGCGGGTCGCGCACATGGAATTCGCCCGCGGTCACACCTTCCTGGATGAGGGCGGCGAGCTGCGCATCGAAGCGGCCCTTGAGCTCGTTGATGTCGCGGGTCACCTCGGGAGGAATGGAGGCTTCCTCGCGGAAAAACACAGCGGATCCGGCTTGATTCTTAATGACATCGAGGGTGAACCGTTCAATGAATCGGCGCATCTGGACAGATGGGGTACCCCCCGCGCCACGCACCTCGGTCAGCGTATCGATCACCCGGTTCAGAGTACGCAACGAAATATCCACCAGCAGATCGACCTTGCGGTCGTAGACCGCGTACACGAAAGGCTTGCTCACGTTGAGCGACTCGGCAATCGCATCGAGGGTCGTGCCGCGATAGCCGCGCTCATAGAACAGCTGCTGGGCTGCCTCGAGAACGCGCTCCTTCTTCAGGCTGCGCAGCTCATCACGCACATTCATGAGGAGGTGTCCGAAACGATGCCGGCGGCTTGCGCTGCCAGTTGCTCGCGTGCCTGCTGCTGCAGCACGAAGCGCTGGATCTTGCCGGTCGTGGTGCGCGGGAAATCTTCTACGAATTGCACATGTCGCGGCACTTTATAGTCGGCCATGACAGCCCGGCAGCGCGACACCAGAGCTTCGCGCGCGATGGACTGCCCTTCGTGCAGCTGCACGAAGGCAAAGCCCACTTCGCCCAGTCGACGGTCGGGCACACCCACGACCACCGCCTGCTTCACTTCAGGCAGACCCTGGACGATGCGTTCGATCTCGGCCGGATAGGCATTGGAGCCACCGACGATGAACATTTCCTTGAGGCGGCCGGTGATCTTCAGATAGCCCTGCGCATCGATCACGCCCAGATCACCGGTGCGAAACCAGCCGTCGGGCGTGATGGCCTCGGCAGTGGCCAGCGGATTGCGGTAGTAGCCCTGCATGACGATATGACCACGCACGCGGACCTCGCCCACTTCGTCCGTGCCGAGCGCCCGCCCGCTGGCCGGATCGACCACCGCGACCTCGAACTCGCCGATCGGGCGGCCCTTGTTCTCGCACAACACTTCAAGGGGTGCATCAAACTCGCTGAACACCGTGGCCGCAGTGGTTTCGGTCATCCCGTAGACCGCCTGCAGCGCCTGCAAACCAAGTTCCTGTTTGGCGGCCAGGGCGACGTCGGGTGTGACCGGCGCACCGCCAATCCAGGCTGACTTCAGGCAGGACACATCGCGCGGATGGCGTCGGATGGCGTCCAGGCAATCGATGAAATGCGTGGGAATGCCGCCGAAAATGGTGACGCGCTCGCGCTCGATGGTTTCCAGCGCTTCGTCTGGCACCCAGTGCGGCAGGGTCACCAGCGTGCAGCCCAACAGGATCGTGGGGATCACCTCGGTGAACGCGCCGGCCACGTGATAGAAGGGCATGTGACCCAGGATGACGTCGCCCGGTTCGATGTGCATCACCCGCGCGACATTGGCGGCGTTGCGCATCACGATGTGTCCGTGCATGGCGCCTTTGGGATGCCCGGTGGTCCCCGAGGTGTACACGATGATGACCGCATCGTTCGGATCGGCTGCCGGCAACTGCTCGCCTGCAGCCATGCGGCGTGCACCTTCGGCCCGCAGGGCATTGAGGTGTGTGGTGCCGGGGGCCTGCACGCTGTTCCACAGCACGACGGCGCGCAGCTCGGGCAAGCCCGGTGACTGCAGTCGACCGGGTTGCGCATCGCGCAGCCCGGGAACGAATGTGTCGATCATGCTCAGAAAATCGATGCCCCAGTACGCGTCCATGGCAATGAGCACACGCGCATCGGACTGGCGCAGGATGTACGCCACCTCTTCGAGCTTGAAGCGGGTATTGACCGGTACCAGCACCGCGCCGATGCGCGTGCAGGCCATCCAGCAGACCACCCAATCCGGGCTGTTGGTGAGCCACAAAGCCACCTGGTCGCCCCGCGCTACACCCAGTGCGCGCAAGCCATGGGCCACTTCGTCAGCCGCCCGATCCAGTTGAGCAAAGCTCATACGCGCACCCATGCCGACCAGCGCCGTACGGTCAGGGTCGCGTTGGGCGGTCTGGCGCAGGGCCTCACCGATCGTCAGCGCATGCCAATCCATGGGTCTCTCTGCTCACAGGTTGCCTCGACGTTGCGGGTGTTGAATGAGGGGGATGAGGGTCGCCGTCAATTAACTGTCACGAACGTTTGCAGTCCGCTCAGTCGCGGATTATACTGACCAGTATTCAGTAGATCGTTTCAGTAGGAAACCGCCGCGCAGACGGGGGGAGGAGACGGAACAGAAAGATCGCGCGACACGTATCGGCGGCGCTGTTCCAAGGTAAGGTACGGAACGCCAAAACAGCCCGGACCACCGGGCGGGCAGGCATCGATCAGGGAGATCGTCGGCAACACGTGCAGGCGGCGTGCGCATCCGGCTCAGGGCACAACCCCGAGCAAGGCTGCGCACCCCGCCTTGATTTTTTTGAGCGGCCGATTAAACCGGCCGAGCAGTCAGCGCGGCAGTTCGCTCGCACCCATCAGGAACAGATCCACTGAACGCGCGGCCTGACGGCCTTCGCGGATCGCCCACACCACCAGCGATTGACCCCGGCGCATGTCACCCGCCGCAAACACCTTGTCGATGCTCGTGCGGTAGCTGCGCTCACCTTCGGTCTGCGCACGGGCATTGCCACGCGGGTCGCGCTCGACCCCAAACGCCTCGAGGACACTGGCGATCGGCGCCACGAACCCCATGGCGAAGAGCACGAGGTCAGCCGGCACCTCCACTTCGCTGCCGGGCACTTCGGCCATCTTCATCTGGCCGGTGGTCTCGTCTTTTCTCCACTCCACCCGCGCCGTGACCAGGGCCTTGACCTGCCCTTTGCCATCGTCCCGAAACGCCTTGGTGGTAATCGACCAGTCGCGCTCGCAGCCTTCTTCGTGCGAAGACGAGGTCCGCATCTTGGTTGGCCAATACGGCCAGGTCAGCGCCTTGTTCTCCTCCTCGGGCGGCTGCGGCATGAGTTCGTACTGCGTGACGCTGGCAGCGCCCTGACGGTTGCTGGTGCCCACGCAATCGCTGCCGGTGTCGCCACCGCCGATCACCACCACATGCTTGCCGGTCGCCAGCAATTGGCTGGCGACCTGGTCGCCCGCCACCGTGCGGTTTTGCTGGGGCAGAAATTCCATGGCGAAATGCACGCCCTTGAGCTCGCGGCCCGGCACCGGCAGATCACGCGGCTGCTCGGCGCCACCGGTGAGCAACACCGCATCGAACTGGGTCTTCAGAACATCCGGGTCGATGGTCTCGCGGGCCAGATTGGTGACCGAGGCGTCCAGGGGCTGCTTGCCGATGAACACGCCGGTGCGAAACACCACGCCTTCGGCCTGCATCTGCTCGACGCGTCGGTCGATATGCGACTTCTCCATCTTGAAGTCGGGAATGCCATAGCGCAGCAGGCCGCCAGCGCGATCGTTCTTTTCGAAGACGGTCACGTCGTGGCCCGCACGGGCCAGTTGCTGCGCGGCGGCCATGCCGGCTGGCCCCGAACCCACCACGGCGACCGACTTGCCGGTGCGCTGCGCTGCAGGCTGTGCATGGACCCAGCCCTGCTCCCAGCCCTTGTCGATGATGGCGTGCTCGATCGACTTGATGCCGACCGCATCGTTGTTGATGTTCAGCGTGCAGGCCGCCTCGCAGGGTGCCGGACACACACGGCCCGTGAACTCCGGAAAGTTGTTGGTCGAGTGCAGGACATCGAGCGCTTCACGCCAGTTCTGGCGAAAGACCAGATCGTTCCAGTCGGGGATGATGTTGTTGATCGGGCAGCCGTTCTGACAGAACGGAATACCGCAGTCCATGCAGCGCGCGCCCTGACGGGCGGCCTCGGCGTCGTCCAGGTGCAGCACGAACTCACGGTAGTGACGCAGTCGTGCGTCGGGCGCTTCGCTCGCTTCGGAAAGACGTTCGAACTCGAGAAATCCGGTGACCTTACCCATCTTGCGTCGTCCTGTGCGGAAGTGGTGTCAGGCGGGCTGGCGAGTGCCGGCTGCTGCAGCGCGCGCCGCAGCCAACTCACCCAGTGCACGCCGATATTCATTGGGGAACACCTTCACGAAGCGCGCGCGCTGCGCAGGCCAGTCGGAAAGGATTTCGCGTGCGCGCACGCTGCCCGTATGGCGGAAGTGGGCCTCGACATGGCGCTTGAGCAAGGCCTCGTCGGTCTCGCCCGCCGCACCGCGCCGCGCCGCATGCCAGATGGCTGCAGGCACCTTGGCGGTTTGCTCGGCGCTCGTCATCAATGGCTCCAGGCTCACCATGGCCGGATTACAGCGGCGCGCAAAGTCGCCATCTTCATCCCAGACATAAGCCACGCCGCCCGACATGCCGGCAGCGAAATTGCGGCCTGTCCGACCCAGCACCACCACCGTGCCGCCGGTCATGTACTCGCAACCATGGTCACCCGTACCTTCGACCACGGTCACTGCGCCTGAGTTGCGCACCGCGAAGCGCTCGCCAGCCACGCCGTTGAAGTAGGCCTCGCCCTCGATCGCGCCATAGAGCACGGTGTTGCCCACGATGATGTGCTCGGGGCCATAGCCCCTGAAGTCGTTGGCGCAGCGCACGATGACCCGGCCGCCCGACAGACCCTTGCCGACGTAGTCGTTGCCCTCGCCCACCAGATCAAAGGTGATGCCGTTGGCCAGGAATGCGCCGAAGCTCTGACCAGCCGTGCCATTGAACTGGATATGGATGGTGTCGTCCGGCAGGCCCGCATGCGTGAGCTGGCGAGCGACCCGCCCGGACAGCATGGCGCCGACCGTGCGGTTCACATTGCGGATCGGCACGATGAAACTGGTTTTTTCGCCACGCTCCAGTGCCGCCGCGGACTTTTCGATCAGCAGGTGATCCAGAGCGCGCTCCAGCCCATGGTCCTGGGTGGACACGGCAAAGCGCGGCACATCGGCCGGCATCTTCGGTGCGTGAAAAATCCGCGTGAAGTCCAGGCCGCGCGCCTTCCAGTGCTCGATGCCTGAGCGCGTGTCCAGCAAGTGCGTGGCGCCGATCAGCTCATTGAAGCTGCGGATGCCCAGTTGCGCCATCAGCGCGCGCGCTTCCTCGGCCACGAAGAAGAAGTAGTTGACGACGTATTCGGGCTTGCCTGCGAACTTGCGGCGCAGCACCGGATCTTGCGTGGCCACGCCCACCGGACAGGTGTTCAGATGGCACTTGCGCATCATGATGCAGCCTTCCACCACCAGCGGCGCCGTGGCGAAGCCAAATTCATCTGCACCCAGCAGCGCGCCCACCACCACGTCACGGCCGGTCTTCATCTGGCCGTCCGCCTGAATGCGCACACGACCGCGCAAGCGGTTGAGCACCAGCGTTTGCTGGGTCTCGGCCAGGCCCAGCTCCCAAGGGGTGCCGGCATGCTTGATAGACGACCACGGCGACGCGCCGGTGCCGCCGTCGTGGCCAGCGATGGTGATGTGGTCGGCTTTAGCCTTGGCCACACCTGCAGCCACGGTGCCCACGCCCACTTCCGAGACCAGCTTCACCGAGATCGACGCGGTCGGGTTGCAGTTCTTCAGATCGTGAATGAGTTGCGCGAGATCTTCGATCGAATAGATGTCATGGTGCGGAGGCGGGGAAATGAGGCCCACGCCCGGCACTGAAAAACGCAGCTTGGCGATGTACTCGGAGACCTTGTGGCCAGGGAGCTGTCCGCCTTCGCCGGGCTTGGCGCCCTGGGCCATCTTGATCTGGATCTGGTCGGCGCTGGCGAGGTACTCGGCGGTCACACCGAACCGGCCCGAGGCCACCTGCTTGATGCGGGAGCGCAGCGAGTCGCCAGGCTGCAGCATGATGTCGCGCTCGATCGTGCCGGCTCCCAGCAGGCTGGCCAGCGAATCGCCGGACTTGATCGGAATGCCGCGCAACTCATTGCGGTAGCGCAGCTCGTCTTCGCCACCCTCGCCGGTATTCGATTTGCCGCCGATGCGGTTCATGGCCACGGCGAGCGTGACATGCGCTTCGGTCGAGATGGAGCCCAGCGACATCGCGCCGGTGGAAAAGCGCTTCACGATTTCAGTCGCTGGCTCGACTTCGTCGATCGGAATCGCGCGAGCCGGATCAATGCGGAATTCGAACAACCCGCGCAAGGTCATGTGACGGCGCGACTGGTCGTTGATGATCTGCGCGTATTCCTTATACGTCTGGAAGTTGCCGGCCTTGGTGGCGTGCTGCAGCTTGGCAATCGCGTCGGGCGTCCACATGTGCTCTTC
>CANHUQ010000025.1 GCA_947463885.1 Burkholderiales bacterium | reverse complement strand
GGTGAAGGTCAAGGTCATGGAAATCGACCTGCCGCGCCAGCGCATTGCCCTGTCCATGCGACTGTCCGATGAGCCCGGAGCGCGCAGCTCGACGCAGGCCCGACCTGCGAATGCGTCACGCAATGGGCCGGTGCGCCAAGGTCAACCAGGTGGTGGCGACTCGGCCGCGCAGCGCTCACAACGAGGCAGTGCAGTGAAGTCAGATGGGCAGACTGCAATGCAGGCTGCGTTTGCGGCGCTCAAGAAGCGCTGACGAACTTACAGGCTGAGATGAATTGAGTGCGCACCTCATGGGGTGCGGTGGTTGGCAATCCCATGCACGACCTGTCCCGTGGGTGCCGCCGTGGCGGCAGATTCGCAGTGCCGGGTCTGGTCGTCAAAAAAGAAATCCGGCTCGAAGGCGCGCAGAAAGGGTGTCTTGTCCAGTCCACCCAGGAACATCGCCTCATCCACTTCCACATCCCAGGCCATCAGCGTACGCACGGCGCGCTCGTGCGCCGGGGCCGAGCGCGCCGTGACCAGTGCCGTACGGATGCTCATCTCATGCGCGCCATCGCGCCGCAGGGCATTGAGCGCCTGCAACAGGGATTTGAAAGGGCCTGGCATCAGCGGCGTATCGGCCTTGGACGATTCGTGATCCTGAAAGGCGTCCAGTCCCTGATGCTGGAACACGCGCTCTGCTTCGTCTGAAAACAGCACGGCATCCCCGTCGAAAGCGATCCGCATTTCGCTGGGGTGTGACTGCGCCGCATGCACGGAATCCGGATAGACCAGCGCAGCCGGAAAACCCGCTTCCAGAGCGCTGCGCACATCTTCTTCATTGGCTGACAGGAAGAGGTTGGCGCCCAGCGCCTTGAGATAGCTGTAAGGGGTGCGACCGCGCGTGAAGACGCCGCGCTCGATATTGAGCCCGTGGTGACGGATGGACCTGAAGACTCGAAGGCCGCTTGCCGGGTCGTTTCGAGACAAAATAACCACCTCTACACGATGCGCACCGCCTTGGTTAAAGGCCAGCAGCTTTCGCACCAAGGGCAGGGCGCAACCTTGCTCGGCAGCCACTTCCAGTCGCTGCATCTGCAGTGCCATGTAGGCATGGTCGTCACCCAACTCGAAGAGGCGGTTCTCTTCTTCGAAGTCGAACAGTGCGCGCGATGAAATGGCGACAACCAGCTTGTCCTGCAGCGAGATCGACATGTCTGAGCGGCCTCCGAGACCCGGCCAAATCGGGCAGTTCGCACACGGTGTGTGGCCCATGGCTAAGCGTGCCTGGATTCTATCCGGCTTCACAGGGGTGCCAGCGTTGCCGCCGGGCTGACCGAAGCGCCCCGAAGTGTGTTTTACTTGCGCCCTTTCGAGCGGCGCCGACCTGTGCCGCAGCGCTTTGTGCGGAGTGTGCCCGACTATGAAATTCCGATTCCCTGTCGTGATCATCGACGAAGACTGGAAGTCTGATTCGGCCAGCGGCTTAGGTATTCGCGCGCTGGCCAAGGCGATCGAAGAGCAGGGTATGGAAGTGGTGGGGGGCTTCACGTACGTGGATGTCACGATGGTGGCCAATCAGGCTGCGCGGGCGTCCGCTTTCATCGTGTCCATCGACGACGAGGAAATCAACGAGGAAGGTCCCGAGAGCAAAGCGATCGTCGAGCTGCGCCGTTTCATTCGTGAAACCCGCAACCGTAACGCCGACATTCCGATCTTTCTGTTCGGTGAGACCCGCACCTCTCAGCACATTCCCAATGAGATTCTGAAGGAGCTGCACGGCTTCATTCACATGTTTGAGGACACGCCCGAATTCGTGTCGCGCTACATCATCCGTGAAGCCAATAAGTACATGAGTTCTCTGGCACCGCCGTTCTTCAAGGCGCTGGTGCACTATGCCAACGATGGGTCTTATTCATGGCACTGCCCGGGCCATTCGGGTGGGGTCGCGTTCCTGAAGAGCCCGGTGGGCCAGATGTTCCATCAGTTTTTCGGCGAGAACATGCTGCGCGCCGATGTGTGCAACGCGGTTGAGGAACTGGGGCAGCTGCTTGATCACACCGGCCCGGTGGCAGCCAGCGAACGCAATGCAGCGCGCATTTTCAGCTCAGACCATCTGTTCTTCGTGACCAATGGAACGTCTACGGCGAACAAGATCGTGTGGCATGCCACGGTGGCGACCGACGACATCGTGCTGGTTGACCGCAATTGCCACAAGAGCGTGCTGCACGCGATCATGATGACCGGCACCGTGCCGATCTTTCTGCAGCCCACGCGTAACCACCTGGGGATCATCGGCCCGATTCCGCAGGAGGAGTTCAGTATTGAAAGCATTCGCCGTAAGATCGAGGCGAATCCGCTGGTCAAAGACAAGTCTGCCCGTCCGCAGGTGATGACCATCACCCAATCCACCTACGACGGCATCCTTTACAACGTCGAGACGATCAAATCATCGCTCGGCGAATACATCGAGAACCTGCACTTCGATGAGGCGTGGTTGCCCCACGCCACTTTCCATCCGTTTTATCACGAGATGCATGCCATCGGAGAGAACCGCCCTCGGCTCAAATCCACGATGGTGTATTCGACGCAGTCGACTCACAAGCTGTTGGCGGGGCTATCCCAGGCTTCGCAGATCCTGGTTCAAGATGCGACGGACAGACCGCTCGATCGGTACCGTTTCAACGAGTCGTACCTGATGCATACATCCACTTCACCGCAGTACGCGATCATCGCCTCGTGCGATGTGGCGGCTGCGATGATGGAGCAGCCGGGCGGACGCGCACTCGTCGAGGAGTCGATTTCTGAAGCCCTCGATTTCCGACGCGCCATGAAGAAAGTCGACGACGAGTTCGGCGAGTCCTGGTGGTTCCGTGTTTGGGGTCCGAAGGTCTTTGACCATGTCGGTGCGGGTCAGCGCGACGAATGGATTCTCAAACCCGCTGAAGGCTGGCACGGCTTTGAGCGGGTGGCGCCAGGCTTCAACATGTTGGACCCGATCAAAGCGACACTGATCACCCCGGGGCTGGGGATGGATGGGCAGTTTTCGCCGTGGGGCATCCCGGCATCGCTGGTCACCAAATATCTGGCTGAACATGGGGTGGTGGTCGAAAAGACTGGTCTCTATTCGTTCTTCGTGATGTTCACGATCGGCATCACCAAGGGGCGCTGGAATACCCTGGTCACCGAACTGCAGCAATTCAAGATGGACTACGACGGCAATCAACCGCTGTGGCGTGTCATGCCTGAGTTCGTGGCTAAGTTTCCTCAGTACGAGCGTGTGGGTCTGCGCGACCTGTCTCAGCAGATCCACGAGGAGTACCGCAAGCATGACGTGGCGCGGGTGACGACCGAGATGTACCTCTCCAACATGGAGCCTGCGATGAAGCCCTCGGATGCTTACGAGTGTCTGGCACATCGCCGCGTGGATCGGGTGGAGATCGATGAACTCGAAGGGCGCATCACCACCATGCTGGTGACACCCTACCCGCCTGGCATTCCTCTGCTGATTCCTGGCGAACGGTTCAATCGCACGATCGTTGAGTACCTGCAGTTCGTACGCTCGTTCAATGACCGGTTCCCGGGATTCTCAACCGATGTCCACGGCTTGGTTTCGGAAGTGCACAACGGGGTCACGCGTTACTTCGTTGACTGCGTCAGAAACTGAGACTTCGGCGCGCGCCCGGCGCTGCGCCGTGACATTCAAACGCGTGGCAGTGGCGCGAACACCAACCGAGTGCCCGCCATTCGATCGTAAGCGGTGCAGCGTTGTCGGTCGAATGCGGCCCAGATCCAGGACACCGGCAACAGGGCGAGTGCCCAGAGTCCTGCCCACTGAGCTAACAGGATTGGGCCGGTCAGAAAGACCAGTGCCAGAAGATAGCGAAGGGCGGCACGCGCCGCCGAAAGCGGCTGGCCCGATGCGTCCACCAGCCGAAGATCAATCGTTTTCATCGGAAGTGTGCGGCGTCCTTCGCTCCAGAACCAACTGAAATAGGCACCAAAGACGAGGGCGAGATAGACCTGGAAGACATGCCGCAAGATCCCGGCTTCTCCGCGGTACTGCACGACTGCCGAGAAGGCGTAGCCGAAAAACACCGCAATGGCGAACAGCACCACGCTTTCGTAGCCCGCGCTCATGAATCTGCGCCATAAACCAGCCGGTTGGAACAGTGCTTCTGCGGGGAAGGTGTTCACGAGTCTACTGACTTGAAATGGCTCGGATGCACGAATTGACCGCGCGAGCAGTGTTCAGCGTCGGTTGGCAGGAGTGCCTACGGTTTGGCTGACGCCCTGAGCGGGTACCGCTTGACCGTCCGGTTCGGATGCGATCACGGTCTTGGGCGTGCGCCGAGGCAACGGTTGGGCCGCTTCTTTTGCCAGGCCTGTCGGTGAGCCAGCATGGCGAGCAGCCGTGTTGCTCGTGCTGCCAGCGGTGCCCAGCACGGCGCGCTGCTCGGGTGTCATCGCCTGATAACGCTCCCAATCAGCCTGCAGATTGGCGCTTCCAGTCTGCTGCGCCATTCTGAAGTTTGCTCGGGCCAGCTTGCGTTCCTCGGGGCTTAGCTTCGCCCATTCAGAGATGCGGCGCTGCACGCGCGCCTGATCCTGCTCGCTCATCTGCGGAAAGCGACTGGCCAGATCAGCCCACGCTCGCTTTTCGTTCAAAGGCAACTGCTGCCATTGCGACTCGAAAGAAGCCAAGACCTGTCTTTGCGAGTTGCTCAGGTCTGACCAGCCCGGCTTGAAGGCGAGAGTAGGCAAGCTGGGTCGTGCGGGTTCCAGTCGGATCGGATCGCGTTTAACCGCCATGGGCGACGCAACGTTCTGGCTTTGCCCGGCTGACGCTTCTGTTGGCGCAGGGTCCGTTGCGCTCTGTTCAGAAACAGAAGCACTGCCTTCGCTGGACACCGGTGCACTGGCCTCGGCGGACGGCGGACCGTCACCCGATGCAGCAGCCCAGGCAGACTGACCTGACAACGCCACCAGGCAAAGGAGCGTCCAGCACAGCCCTGACAAACGAACGTTCGCTGACAGCGTCACTGCCGGGTGTTCCTCAGGAAGACGCCGAAGCCTTTGTCGGCCAGCGCGGAAACGGGAATGTCGTCGTCACCCAGCACCAACGCAGCGTCAATGTCCGCGGTGTCGGCGGCGTCTTCGAGATCGGACCACATCGCAATGCCGTAGAACCCAGCCGCGAGAATCAGCAGTGGCAGTGCTATCGATAGGACACGCGTTCGTAGCGACGGGCGACCGGATGACCCATGTAGCGCAACCGCTCCAAGTCGACCGGACATCAGTGGCTGGACGACTTCGGTCTCAGGGGCTCGGTCAAGTGCCGTATGCCGGGCACGCTCCAGGCGTTGTGTGACCCGATAGGGCAGTCGATCGGAGCTTTCTTCAAGCGCCTGGCGAATCAAATAGGCAAACCGTTGTTCATTCATAGCGAAATGCCCTTGGCTTTCAGTGCAGCTGCCAGGGTGTGCACCGCCCTGGAGCAATGAGTCTTGACGCTGCCCTCGGAACAGCCCATGGCGGTCGCGGTTTCAGCGACATCCAGATCCTGCCAATAACGCATGACGAAGGCCTCTCGTTGACGGCCTGGCAACTTCTGTACCTCGGCGTCGATGATCCGCAGGATCTGATCTCGCTCGACGATCTGGGCTGCGCTCTCGCCTTGCCGCGTATCGCCTTCGACTTCAAGGGACTCAAGGGGGTCGCGATCGCCGCCATCGTTGTCCTCGGGCTGCAGCGCCGATAGAAGCGTCGTCCACAGGTTACGCACTTTTTGGCGTCGAAAGTGGTCATGGATCACATTCTGCAGGATGCGCTGAAACAGCATCGGAAGCTCTGCTGCAGGCTTGTCAGCGTATTTTTCGGCAAGTTTGAACATCGCCTCTTGAACGATGTCCAGGGACGTGTCGTCGTCTCTCGTCGCGTAGGCGGCTTGCTTGAAGGCCCGGCGCTCGACTGACTGAAGAAAATCCGAAAGTTCCTGCCGTGAGGCCATCCAGCCGCTCGAGGGCGAATCAACGTCGCGATGCTAGCAGAACCATCCTTGACCCGTTTGGTGCGCTGCATTAAGCTTATCGGTTCCCTGAAACACTGCTCGCTTATCTCCAGGAACCGCGGGTTGTGCCACCGGTATTACGGCAGGGGTGTCCTCATGCGGCTGACACACCCGACAGCCACCTCCGGGCTCATATGCTGAAGCAACCTCCATAAGAGGGTGTGACGGCGTCTTATCAATCTCGCAGGCCCCGTTTCAAGGTCTGCGTCGTTGCGGTCCTCGAGCCGCATCGGCGCCGGCGGACGGGCAACCTGGACCTTGAATGGGACTCACATGGAACTTACAGGCGCAGAGATTGTCGTGCGCTGTCTGCAGGAAGAGGGCGTTGAGCACGTCTTCGGGTACCCCGGTGGGGCCGTCCTGTACATCTACGACGCGCTGTATCAGCAGGAAAACGTCCAGCATATTCTGGTGCGACACGAGCAGGCGGCGGTGCACGCGGCCGATGCGTACTCCCGTTCTTCGCAGAAGGTCGGGGTGTGCCTAGTCACCAGTGGCCCCGGGGTGACCAACGCTGTGACCGGTATCGCGACCGCCTACATGGACTCCATCCCCATGGTGGTGCTCAGCGGGCAGGTGCCCACGCACGCCATCGGAGAAGACGCCTTCCAGGAGTGCGACACGGTCGGAATTACCCGCCCTTGCGTCAAGCACAACTTCCTGGTCAAGGACGTCAAGGACTTGGCCACCACCATGCGCAAGGCGTTCGTGATCGCCTCAACCGGGCGTCCCGGCCCTGTGCTGGTCGATATCCCCAAGGACATCACGCGGGACAAATGTCGCTTCGAATACCCGAAGTCGGTGCCGATGCGTTCTTACAACCCCGTGGTAAAGGGGCATCAAGGCCAGATCCGCAAGGCGGTACAGCTGTTGATGCATGCCGAGCGACCCATGATCTACACGGGCGGCGGCATCATCCTGGCCGATGCCGCGCCTGAGCTGAACACTCTGGTCGATCTGCTCGGGTTCCCGTGCACGAATACGCTGATGGGCTTGGGTGGATACCGCGCAAGCAGCAAGCACTTCGTCGGCATGCCTGGCATGCATGGCACCTATGAAGCGAACCTCGCCATGCAGAATTGCGATGTGCTGCTGGCGGTGGGTGCGCGATTTGACGATCGCGTGATCGGCAACCCCAAACACTTTGCGCAGAACCCACGCAAGATCGTCCATGTCGACATCGATCCGTCGTCCATCTCCAAGCGGGTGAAAGTGGACGTCCCGATCGTGGGCGATGTCCGCGAATGCCTGTTGGAGCTCACCGCCCAGCTGCGTGAGGCGATGGCGGCGGGCGGCAAGTTGAACAAGGCTCTGCCTGCATGGTGGAAGCAGATTGATGGCTGGCGGGAAAAAGACTGCCTCAAATACGATCGTGCGGCCACCGAGGTGATCAAGCCGCAGTTCGTCATTGAAAAGCTCTGGGAAATCACCGGAGGCGATGCGTTCATCACCTCCGATGTCGGCCAGCACCAGATGTGGGCCGCCCAGTTCTACCGCTTCGATAAACCCCGGCGCTGGATCAACAGCGGTGGTCTGGGCACGATGGGCGTGGGCTTGCCCTACGCCATGGGCGTCGCCATGGCCCACCCGGGTGCGCAAGTGGCCTGCGTCACCGGCGAGGGGTCGATCCAGATGTGCATCCAGGAAATGTCTACCTGCAAGCAATACGACCTGCCGGTCAAGGTGGTGAGCCTGAACAACCGCTATCTGGGTATGGTGCGTCAGTGGCAGGAGATCGAGTACGGCAGTCGCTATTCGCATTCGTACATGGACGCGTTGCCCGATTTCGTTCGGTTGGCTGAAGCTTATGGCCACGTGGGCATTCGCGTGGAGCGCCCCGCTGATGTTGAGCCAGCCCTGCGAGATGCTTTTGTAAAGTACAAAGACCGGTTCGTCTTCCTGGACGTCATTACCGATCAGACCGAGAACGTCTGGCCGATGGTGCAGGGCGGTAAGGGCCTGACCGAGATGCTCCTCGGTTCTGAAGACCTGTAGGAGCCGCGATGAGACATATTATTTCTGTTCTGCTCGAAAACGAGCCTGGCGCACTATCCAGGGTCGTGGGATTGTTCTCTGCTCGAGGCTACAACATCGAGACGTTGACAGTCGCACCGACCGAGGACCGTTCGCTGTCGCGGATGACCATCGTCACCAGTGGGTCGGATGACGTGATCGAACAGATCACCAAGCATCTGAATCGGCTGATCGATGTGGTCAAGGTGGTTGACCTGATCGAGACGCCCTACATCGAGCGCGAACTGATGCTCATCAAAGTGCGGGCGGTCGGTAAAGAGCGCGAAGAAATGAAGCGCATGGCCGACATCTTCCGTGGCCGAGTGATCGACGTGACCGACAAGAGCTACACGATTGAGCTGACCGGTCACGGTGTCAAACTCGACGCCTTCATCGACGCGCTGGACAGCGCAGCCATCATGGAAACCGTCCGCACGGGTGCTTCGGGCATTGCCCGCGGCGAGCGCACGCTCAAGGCCTGATCCATCCCACTTCCTCACGAAAGAGAGACCTCATGAAAGTGTTCTACGACAAGGATTGCGACCTCAAGCTCATCAAAGGCAAGAAAGTGGCCATCATCGGCTACGGTTCGCAGGGTCATGCTCACGCACTCAACCTGAACGATTCAGGTGTGAAGGTGGTGGTGGGCGTTCGCAAGGGTGGGCCGTCCTGGGACAAAGTCAAGCTGGCTGGCCTGAAGGCCGAAACGATCGCCAATGCGGTCAAGGGCGCTGACTTTGTCATGATGCTCATGCCCGATGAGCATATTGCTGCCACGTACCGCGAGGAAGTGGAGCCCAACATCAAGAAGGGCGCCACGCTGGCGTTTGCACATGGCTTTAACGTGCACTACGGTCAGGTTGCGCCGCGTGCCGACCTCGACGTCGTCATGATTGCGCCCAAAGCGCCAGGCCATACGGTGCGCTCCACCTATGCGCAGGGTGGCGGTGTGCCGATGCTCATCGCATTGCACCAAGATCGCAGCGCCCGCGCCCGTGACCATGCGCTGTCTTACGCTTGCGCTATCGGTGGGGGCCGTGCCGGCATCATCGAAACCAATTTCCGCGAAGAGACCGAGACCGATCTGTTCGGCGAGCAGGCCGTGCTGTGCGGCGGTACTGTTGAGCTGATCAAAGCGGGTTTTGAGACGCTTGTCGAAGCTGGCTATGCGCCCGAAATGGCCTATTTCGAGTGCCTGCATGAGCTTAAGCTGATTGTGGACCTGATCTATGAAGGCGGCATCGCCAACATGAACTACTCGATCTCCAACAACGCCGAGTTCGGCGAGTACGAGACGGGTCCAAAGATGATTACGCCAGAAACGAAGGCTGCCATGAAGCAGGTCCTGGCCGACATCCAGTCCGGCGACTATGCCAAGCGCTTCATCCTGGAAAATCGTGCTGGCGCACCCACGTTGCTGTCGCGTCGCAGGCTGACCGCCGAGCATCCGATCGAGCAGGTCGGCGAGAAATTGCGTGCGATGATGCCTTGGATCAAGGCAAACAAGCTGGTCGATCGCTCGCGCAACTGATCGTTGCTGCCTGACGCGACGCGGTACTGGATTGTTCAGGTGCCGCGTCGCAGCGCGCCGGTCAGCGTGCAGGTGCTCGTCACGGGAGAAAGATGGTGGATAAGCCCAGGCACAGCCGACGTAAGCCGTTAAAGATCTCTCGTGGTGCACGCGTCGTTCGGGACGATCCAGTCTCTGCGGCGCCGGCTGTCCTTGCCCACAACCTGCCCGGGCGGCCTCGTTCGCGCGGCATCTATTTGCTACCCAACGCCTTTACGACCGGTAACCTGTTCGCAGGGTTTTTTGCGATCGTCCAGGCGATGAACAATCGGTTCGAGATCGCTGCCATTGCGATCTTCATTGCAATGGTGCTCGACGGACTGGATGGACGGGTGGCGCGTCTCACGCGCACTCAAAGCGCCTTCGGAGAGCAGTACGACTCCATGTCCGACATGGTCTCATTTGGGCTGGCCCCCGCCCTGGTGGTCTATGAATGGTCCCTGCGAGGCATGGGAAAACTGGGTTGGCTTGCCGCGTTCGTTTACGTGGCAGGTGCCGCCCTGCGCCTGGCGCGTTTCAATACGAACATCGGCGTGGTCGACAAACGCTTTTTTCAGGGGCTACCAAGCCCGGCGGCTGCCGCGCTCGTGACCGGGCTCGTCTGGATCGCTACCGACCTGCGGGAGACCCGCTGGATTGATGCCACCGGCGGGGACTTGCGGTGGCTAGCCTGGGCCATCACGGTGTACGCCGGGGTCACCATGGTCTCAAGCGCACCGTTCTACAGTTTCAAGGACATCAACCTTAAGCGCAGTGTGCCGTACATGGTTCTGCCGTTGCTCGTGCTCGGTTTTGTTCTCGTGTCTTCGGATCCGCCGTCAGTCCTGTTTTCCTTGTTCATGGTCTATGCGCTGTCAGGGTATGTAGTGTGGCTCTGGCGTCGTCTGAATGCGCGCCGCCAAGTTGCGCCAAATTGACCGTAGTCGGTGTCACACCGTAAAATAGCGGGTTGTCTTTCTTTTTATCCCGCTCATGACGTCCCCTCGTAAGATCGCCGCGCCCGGACGCAAGCCGTTGGTGATCGGCAATTGGAAGATGCACGGCGACGTGGCGTTCATCGAATCCTTACTCGCTGGCTTACGCAAAGGCTGGCGTCAGCGGGCGCTGACACAGGCCGTGGATGTAGGTGTTTGTCCTCCCTCCCCATACATCGGTCTGGCTGCCGCCAGATTGGCTGGGAGTGCGTTGAGTTGGGGTGCGCAGAACATCTCAGCCCACGAGCGGGGCGCTTACACCGGTGAAGTCGCGGGCAGCATGCTGGCAGATCTGGCCTGCACGTGGTCACTGATCGGGCATTCCGAGCGACGCGCATTATTTGGCGAGACCGATGCACAGGTCGCTGCAAAGGTCGAGCAGGCACTGGCCAGTGGTGTGACACCGGTGATCTGCGTGGGCGAGACCCTTCAGGAGCGCGAGTCGGGGCAGACTGAGGATGTGCTCGGCAGGCAAATCGATGCCGTGTGCGCGAACCTTCAGGATGCTTCCGGGCATTACGTGCTGGCTTATGAGCCGGTCTGGGCCATCGGTACAGGACTCACCGCCTCGCCGGCCCAAGCTCAAGCCGCACATCGCTTCGTGCGCAATCGCCTGCTGGCGGGTGGCGTATTTTCGGCTTCGGATGCGCGCATTCTGTATGGTGGTTCAGTAAAGCCTGGCAATGCCGCCGAGCTTTTTTCCCAGCCCGATGTCGATGGCGGCCTGATCGGCGGCGCCTCGCTCGTGGCAGACGATTTCTTGGCAATCTGCCGCGCAGCGGCCGGCGTTGCCTGAGGTTTTTGGAGAGTTCCGGATGTCCATTATTTCGACGATCGCCGTGGTGGTTCAGGTCTTGAGTGCCATCGGCGTCATCGTTCTGGTGTTGCTGCAGCATGGCAAGGGTGCAGATATGGGAGCCGCCTTTGGCTCCGGTTCGTCTGGGAGCCTGTTTGGTGCCACGGGCTCAGCCAACTTTCTGAGTCGCCTGACTGCTGCGTTAGCCACGGTGTTTTTCATTTCCACGCTGGCGCTTGCGTTTTTCGCAAACAGCCGCGTCGCATCGCGTGAGCCGTCCAGCGTGATGGACAAACTATCGATCCCTGCCGCGGCACCTGCGACGCCAGCGGGGGCCGCTACGGGTGTCCCTGCATTGCCTGCTGCGACCAACCCTGCGCCGGCTGATGTGCCCTCTGTTCAGACACCTGCCCAAACAGGGGCGCCAGCTGGCCCAGCGCCGGCTTCCGGCAATCCCGGACCGGCTGATGCGTCGCAAAAAAATGGCGCGTCCAACGCAATACCGAAGTGAAGACGCGGTAGAATCCGCGCGCCGCGCCGACGTGGTGAAATTGGTAGACACGCTATCTTGAGGGGGTAGTGGCGAAAGCTGTGCGAGTTCGAGTCTCGCCGTCGGCACCAAGAATTCCAACACGCAGCACGTATCAGGGATGATGTTGTGAACCTAGAGCAATACCTGCCCGTCCTGCTTTTCATGCTGGTGGGCACGGCGATCGGCTTCGCGCCGATGCTGCTGGGCAAACTGCTGGGTCCGTCCCGTCCGGACCCCGAAAAGCTCTCGCCGTACGAGTGCGGCTTTGAGGCTTTCGAAGATGCCCGCATGAAATTCGACGTCAGGTACTACCTGGTCGCAATCCTTTTCATCCTGTTCGATCTCGAAATAGCCTTCTTGTTCCCTTGGGCGGTCTCGCTTGATTCGATCGGATTCTTCGGGTTCATGTCCATGATGATTTTTCTGACCATTCTGGTGGTTGGATTCATCTATGAGTGGATGAAAGGCGCGCTCGACTGGGAGTGAGCGTCTGGGAGGCCTGTCAGGGCCGGCGATACTGGGTGGGTATCGCGAGCGGGTCACACAAGAATCAATTGCGGTAGCTGGGACACCGTGCCGAAGTGCGCGGGTTAGAGCAGGGAGTTGTCAGTGGCTAGGAAGGGCAAGCAATGAGCGTTGAAGGCCTCCTGAACGAAGGCTTCGTCACGACGAACCTCGACAAGCTGATCAACTGGACCCGCACGGGGTCCATGTGGCCCATGACATTTGGGCTCGCGTGTTGCGCGGTGGAGATGATGCATGCCGGTGCGGCCCGCTACGACCTCGATCGTTTCGGCATCATGTTCCGTCCGAGCCCCAGACAGTCCGATGTCATGATCGTTGCGGGTACGTTGTGCAACAAGATGGCCCCTGCACTGCGCAAAGTCTATGACCAGATGGCGGAGCCGCGTTGGGTGATCTCGATGGGCTCGTGTGCCAACGGCGGGGGGTACTACCATTACTCGTATTCGGTGGTGCGAGGCTGCGATCGTATCGTGCCGGTCGATGTCTACGTGCCTGGTTGCCCTCCCACTGCTGAGGCACTCCTCTACGGCATTCTGCAACTGCAGAACAAAATTCGCCGTACCAACACGATTGCTCGCTGAGGGGCCGGAATGTCTGAGATGCCCTCTCTTCAATCCGCGCTGAGCGATGCGCTGGGCGAGCAGGCTGCGAGTCTGACGCATCAGCTGGGCGAGTACACGCTGGTCATCCCCGCGTCGCGCTGGCTTCAAACCGCCTCAGTTTTGCGCGATCACGCTGCATTGCGGTTCGACACTCTGATCGACCTTTGCGGGCTCGACTATCTTGATTACGGCCATGGCGCCCACGATGGTCCAAGATTCGCAGCGGTGGTGCACCTGCTATCCGTGGTCCATAACCATCGGCTGCGGGTGCGGGTGTTTTGCACCGACGACGATTTCCCGGTGTTGCCTTCCTTGATCGATATCTGGCCCGCGGTGGGATGGTTTGAACGTGAAGCGTTCGATCTGTACGGTGTGGTCTTCGAGGGTCACCCAGACCTGCGTCGCATCCTGACCGACTACGGATTTGTCGGGCATCCGTTTCGCAAGGACTTTCCGGTTTCGGGTCACGTGGAGATGCGCTACGACCCCGAGCAAAAACGGGTGGTGTATCAGCCGGTCACGATCGAACCGAGAGAAATCGTGCCACGTGTCATTCGTGAAGAAGGATATGGCGTGGGCCGCTGAGCGCGGCTCGTACGCTTTACATCATGGCTGAAATCAAGAACTACACGCTCAATTTCGGGCCTCAGCATCCTGCAGCGCACGGTGTGCTGCGCCTGGTGCTTGAGCTCGACGGTGAAGTGGTGCAACGTGCCGACCCGCATATCGGGTTGTTGCATCGTGCGACAGAGAAGCTGGCCGAGACGCGCACGTTTCTTCAAAACGTGCCTTACATGGATCGGCTCGACTACGTCTCGATGATGAGCAACGAGCATGCGTATGTGCTGGCCATCGAGAAGCTCACGGGCATTCAGGTTCCGGTGCGTGCGCAGTACATCCGGGTGATGTTCGATGAAATCACCCGCATTCTGAATCACCTGATGTGGATTGGTGCTCACGCACTCGACGTCGGTGCGATGACGGTTTTTCTGTACGCATTTCGCGAACGCGAAGACCTGATGGACTGCTATGAGGCGGTGTCCGGCGCGCGAATGCATGCGGCTTACTATCGTCCTGGTGGCGTCTACCGTGATCTGCCGGATCGTATGGCCCAGTATGCGGCAAGCAAAGTGCGCAACGAAGCAGGTGTGCGTGAACTGAATCGCGATCGCCAAGGCTCGCTGCTCGATTTCATTCAGGCCTTCACAGAGCGCTTCCCGGGTTATGTTGACGACTATGAAACGCTGCTGACCGATAACCGGATCTGGAAGCAGCGCCTCGTGGGAATCGGCGTGGTGTCGCCCGAGCGCGCGAAAGCGCTGGGCTTCACCGGCCCAATGCTGCGTGGATCGGGTGTGGAGTGGGATCTGCGCAGAAAGCAGCCGTATGAAGTCTACGATCAGCTGGACTTCGATATCCCCGTTGGTACCAATGGCGACAGCTACGACCGTTATCTGGTGCGTGTGGAAGAGATGCGCCAGAGCAATCGCATCGTGCGCCAATGCGTGGACTGGCTGCGGGCCAATCCGGGGCCAGTCATGATTGACGACCACAAAGTGGCGCCGCCTTCGCGCGTCGACATGAAATCGAACATGGAAGAGCTGATTCACCATTTCAAGCTCTTCACCGAGGGTATGCATGTGCCGCAAGGTGAGGCTTATGCGGCGGTCGAGCATCCCAAGGGAGAGTTCGGCATTTATCTCGTCTCGGATGGTGCCAATAAGCCGTATCGTCTGAAAATACGCGCCCCGGGATTTGCGCATTTGCAGGCACTGGACGAAATGGCGCGCGGCCACATGATTGCTGACGTCGTGACCCTGATCGGTTCGCAGGATATCGTCTTCGGGGAGATCGACCGATGAAGCCTTTGCTCTCCGATGCGGCTTATCGGCGTATCGATCGCGAGGTGGCCAAGTATCCGGCCGACCAGAAGCAATCGGCAGTCATGGCTGCGCTGACCATCGCTCAAGAAGAAGTGGGTTGGGTGTCGCAGCCTGTGATCGATGACGTGGCGTCGTATCTTTCCATGACGCCTATCGCAGTCTGGGAGGTTGCCACCTTCTACAACATGTACGCCACCAAGCAGCCGGGTGCCTTCAAGGTCGCGATCTGTACTTGCTTGCCTTGTGCCTTGCGTGATGGTGAGAAGGCCGCGCATTACCTGAAGGACAAACTTGGCATCGGGTTTGGCGAGACCACGGCCGATGGTCGATTTACGCTGGTTGAGTCCGAGTGTTTGGGGGCCTGCGGCGATGCGCCAGTGCTGCTCGTGAACAACAAGCGTATGTGCAGCTTCATGAGCGCCGAAAAGCTCGACGCGCTCGTCGACGAACTCAAGAAAGCCTGAGACCGGGAGGATTGCCATGGGAGCAACCGACATTCGACAGGCACTCGAGGCTGTCAAAGCCCAGGAGACCTGCTTTCATGGTCGCCATATCAGTCCGCAAATCTACGCGGGCCTGAATTCAGCCGATGGTTGGCACATCAAGGACTATGAAGCGCGTGATGGCTACAAGGCCTTGCGCCGCATTTTGACTGAGGGGTTGACGCCCGAGCAGGTGATCGCCGAAGTCAAGGCCTCGGGTCTGCGGGGGCGAGGTGGAGCCGGGTTCCCTACGGGACTGAAATGGAGCTTCATGCCGAGGCAGTTTCCGGGACAAAAGTACCTGGTTTGCAACTCCGATGAAGGCGAGCCGGGGACCTTTAAAGACCGCGACATCCTGCGTTACAACCCGCACGTCGTGATCGAGGGAATGACGATTGCTGCGTATGCCATGGGGATCAGCGTCGGCTACAACTACATTCATGGCGAGATCTTTGAAGTTTATGAGCGCTTCGAGCAGGCGCTCGAAGAGGCTCGCGCAGCCGGCTATCTGGGCGACGGCATCATGGGCTCGGCCCACAACTTTCAGTTGCATGCCTTTCATGGCTACGGGGCCTACATTTGCGGAGAAGAGACCGCATTGCTCGAGTCGCTCGAGGGCAAGAAAGGCCAGCCCCGCTTCAAGCCGCCATTTCCGGCGAGCTTCGGCCTGTACGGTAAGCCCACGACCATCAACAACACCGAGACCTTCGCGGCGGTCCCGTGGATCATTCGAAACGGCGGGCCGGCCTTTCTGGAAGTCGGCAAACCCAACAACGGCGGCACCAAGATCTTCTCGGTGTCAGGCGATGTCGAGCGCCCTGGCAACTACGAGATTCCCCTGGGAACACCGTTTTCAAAGTTGCTTGAACTCGCAGGTGGCATGCGTGGTGGACGCAAGCTCAAGATGGTGATTCCCGGCGGCTCGTCCATGCCCGTGCTGCCTGCCGACATCATGATGGCCACCGACATGGACTATGACTCCATCGCCAAGGCGGGCTCTATGCTGGGCTCAGGCGCGGTGATCGTCATGGACGAAACCCGTTGCGCAGTGAAATGTCTGCAACGGCTGTCGTATTTCTATTACGAAGAGTCGTGCGGCCAGTGCACGCCTTGTCGTGAGGGCACGGGGTGGTTGTGGCGGATGGTTGATCGCATCGAACGGGGAGAGGGGACGTATGCCGACCTCGATCGCCTGGGCGAGGTGGCCGACAACATCCAAGGGCGCACCATCTGTGCGCTGGGCGACGCGGCAGCCATGCCGGTCAAAGCGTTCCTGAAGCACTATCGCGCGGAGTTCGAGCACCACGTCGAACACAAGCGCTGCATCGTGCCGGCCTACGTGTGAGCAAGTCGAATGGTTGAGATCGAAATCGACGGCAACAAGGTCGAGGTGGCCGAGGGCAGCACCGTTATGGTGGCCGCCAACCGCCTGGGCATCTACGTACCGCACTTCTGTTATCACAAGAAGCTGTCCATCGCGGCCAATTGCCGCATGTGCCTGGTGGAAGTCGAAAAAGCGCCCAAGCCTTTACCGGCGTGTGCCACCCCGGTGACGGCTGGCATGAAGGTCTCCACCAAATCTGCCAAGGCGGTGGCTGCACAAAAAGGGGTGATGGAGTTCCTGCTCATCAACCATCCCCTGGATTGTCCGATCTGCGACCAGGGCGGCGAATGCCAGCTCCAGGATCTGGCGATGGGATATGGCGGTTCGGCTTCGCGCTACACCGAAGAAAAACGCGTGGTGTTTCACAAGTCGGTCGGCCCGCTGGTGGCCGCTGAAGAGATGTCGCGCTGCATTCATTGCACGCGCTGCGTGCGCTTTGGCCAGGAAGTGGCTGGGGTCATGGAACTGGGCATGGCTGGGCGCGGTGAGCACTCCGAGATCATGTCCTTCGTGGGGCGTGGGGTGCAGTCTGAGCTCTCCGGCAACATGATCGATGTCTGCCCTGTCGGCGCGCTCACCAGCAAGCCGTTCCGTTACAGCGCCCGGACCTGGGAACTGTCGCGCCGCAAATCGGTCTCTGCGCACGACTCGCTGGGTTCCAATCTGGTCGTGCAAGTCAAGCAGAACGACGTCATGCGCGTGCTGCCGCTTGAAAATGAAGCCATCAACGAATGCTGGCTGTCCGATCGCGACCGTTTCGCCTATGAAGGCCTGGGCTCCCCGCAACGCCTGATGCGCCCTATGCTGCGCCAGGATGGCGTCTGGCAGGAAGTCGACTGGCAGGTGGCCTTGCAATATGCCGCCCACGCGCTGGCTTCGGTGAAGAGCCGCCATGGCGCGGCAGCGCTGGGTGCGCTCGCCACGCCGCAGGGCACGAGCGAGGAGTTGCATCTCATGGCGCGCCTGATGCGTGGCCTGGGCAGCGAAAACATCGACTTTCGCTCGCGTATTGCTGACCCCGCCCTGGCTGCGCGATTGCAAGGCGCCCCATGGCTGGGCCGGCCGATTGAATCGATCAACACGCTTGATCGTGCGCTGGTGGTCGGATCGTTCCTGCGTAAAGACCATCCTCTGCTGGCTGCTCGCCTCCGGGCTGCCGCCAAGCGGGGCGCCAAGATCGGTGTGCTGCATGCGGTCACTGAAGACCTCCTGATGCCGGTTGCCGCGCGCGCGAATGTCGCGGCATCAGGCTGGGCGCGTACGCTGGCTGCGGTGCGTGTGGCGTTGCTGCGAGCCAAAGGCGAGGCGCTGCCAGCTGAACTCATCGGGATCGAACCTGACGCGTCGGCTGCCGCCTTGGGCGCGCTGCTCACAGAGGGCGCCCACAAAGCTGTCCTGCTGGGCAATGCGGTGGGCCATCATCCGCAAGCATCGGAAGTCGCTGCGCAGGCGCAAGCGCTCGCCGATACAGCCGGTGCAACGCTTGGCTGGCTCGTGGAAGGTGCAAACGGTACCGGTGGCTACCTTGTTGGTGCCGTGCCGGGCGCTGCAGGTCTGGATGCCTGCGCCATGGTGAGTGCGCCTCGCAACGCGTACCTGCTGCTGGGGTTGGAGCCGCAACTGGACCACGGTCATCCTGCCGCTGCCATGAAGGCACTCGCTGCAGCCGATACCGTTGTCGCACTCACGGCCTTTGCTTCCCCGGACCTGCTTGAAGTGGCTGACTGCCTGTTGCCGGTGACTCCGTTTACCGAAACCGCAGGCAGCTTCGTGAATTGTGCAGGCACCTCGCAGTCGTTCAATGCAGTGGTGCGCCCGGCTGGAGAGGCGCGCCCGGCCTGGAAGGTGCTGCGTGTGCTGGGCAATCTGCTCGAGTTGCCGGGGTTTGATCAGGAGACGGCTGAGCAGGTCCGCGCGCAGGCCCTTCCCGCCGATCTGTCCGGTCAGTTGAGCCCGGGTTTGCGTGGTGCGCCTGCAAATGTGCCTGCCCCGGGATCTGTCTCGACGCTCGAGCGTATTGCCGATGTTCCGGTCTATTTCAGCGACCCGATTGTGCGTCGCGCGTCCAGCCTGCAGCAGACGACAGACGCAGCGGCTCCAGCCGTTCGCCTGAATGCGGTCACGCTGACGCGACTCGGCTTGACCGCAGGCGACTCGGTACGTGTGGTGCAAGAGGGTGCCGGTGCGTCGGGCATGAGCACACTGTCGGTCATGCTTGATGAGGGTGTCGCCGACAACGTCGTTCGCCTGGCTGCTGCTCATGTCAGCACAGCGGCCTTGGGCGCCATGATCGGACCGATTAGCCTGGAGCGTATCCAATGAACTGGATCGACGCACTCGATGCTCAGGGTCAATCCTTATTGGGCGGGCTGTGGCCGGTGGTCTGGACCCTCGTCAAGATCCTGGCGGTCGTGCTGCCGCTCCTGGCCTGCGTGGCTTACCTGACGTTCTGGGAGCGCAAGCTGATCGGTTTCATCCAGCTGCGCATTGGGCCGAATCGGGTCGGACCGAAGGGCTTGCTGCAGCCAATCGCGGACGCGATCAAGCTGCTGTTCAAGGAAGTCATTCTCCCGGCTCGCGCCAATCCCGGTCTGTACATCCTGGGCCCGGTCATGACCATCATGCCCGCACTGGCGGCCTGGGCGGTCATTCCCTTCGGCCCGGATCGGGCGCTGGCCAACGTGAATGCGGGCTTGCTGCTGTTGCTGGCGATCACCTCGTTGGAGGTCTACGGCGTCATTCTCGCAGGCTGGGCGTCCAATTCGAAGTACGCGTTTCTGGGTGCCATGCGTGCGTCTGCGCAGATGGTCTCTTATGAACTCGCCATCGGCTTTGCCCTCGTCGTGGTGCTGATGGTGTCGGGCAGTCTGAACATGACCGACATCGTCGAGCGGCAGAACGTCGGGCGCTTTGCATCCATGGGCCTCAATGTCCTGTCCTGGAATTGGCTCCCATTGTTGCCGATCTTTGTCGTGTACTTCATCTCGGGTGTTGCCGAAACCAACCGGCACCCCTTTGACGTGGTCGAGGGTGAGTCCGAAATCGTCGCTGGCCACATGATCGAATACTCCGGCATGGGCTTCGCCATCTTCTTTCTGGCCGAGTACGCCAACATGATCCTCATCTCGGCACTCGCTGCGATCATGTTTCTCGGCGGCTGGGCCCCGTTTTTCACCTTGGGTATCGATATCGGACCGCAGTGGTTCTGGGACTGGTTCTGGCTGTTCCTCAAGACCTTCCTGCTGGTGTCGGTCTTCATCTGGATCCGAGCCTCCTTCCCGCGCTACCGCTATGACCAGATCATGCGTCTGGGCTGGAAGATCTTCATCCCGGTCACGCTGGTGTGGCTGGTAGTGGTTGGCATCTGGATGCAGACCCCGTTCAACATCTGGAACTGAGCGCAAGCAAAGACCTCGACATGGAAGCGATCAAGGACTTCGTCAAGAGCTTCATGCTCACTGAACTGCTGAAAGGTCTGCGGCTGACCGGGTCGCAGGTCTTTGCGCGCAAGATCACCATCCAGTTCCCAGAGGAGAAGACCCCGTATTCGCCGCGATTCCGGGGTTTACACGCATTGCGTCGGTACCCGAATGGTGAAGAGCGCTGCATCGCCTGCAAGCTGTGCGAAGCGGTTTGCCCGGCCATGGCCATCACCATCGAGTCCGAGGTTCGTCCTGAAGACGGCAGCCGCCGTACCAAGCGCTATGACATCGATCTGACCAAGTGCATCTTCTGTGGCTTTTGCGAAGAGTCTTGCCCGGTCGACTCAATCGTTGAGACCCATGTCCTCGAGTACCACGGGGAAAAGCGCGGCGATCTTTACTTCACCAAGGAAATGCTCCTGGCGGTAGGCGACCGGTACGAACCGCAGATTGCTGCGGCGCGTGAATCCGATGCCCGCTATCGCTGACGCAGCCTGACCCTGAACGGACATTGACGTGGACCCGAAAGCTTTCCTCTTCTATCTGTTCGCGGCCGTGACGGTATTCGCCGCGCTGCGGGTGGTCACTGCACGCAACCCGGTGCACTCGGCCCTGTTCCTGGTCCTGGCGTTCTTCTCGGCAGCGGGCATCTGGCTGCTGTTGCGCGCCGAGTTCCTGGCCATCACGCTGGTGCTGGTCTACATCGGTGCAGTGATGGTGTTGTTCTTGTTCGTCGTGATGATGGTAGACATCAACATCGACCGCATGCGCGAAGGGTTTTGGAGCAACCTGCCCGTGGCGGCGCTGGTCGGAGCCTTGGTCGTACTGGAACTCGCGGCGGTCCTGTGGTCGCAATTCGGTCGCGTGGGTGCGGCCGATGCCCCACGGTTGCCAGCGGACTACAACAATACCAAGGCGCTCGGCAAGCTGATCTACACCGAATACGTCTACCCGTTCGAGATCGCTGCAGTGCTGTTGCTGGTGGCCATCGTTGCAGCCATTGCGCTCACTTTGCGTCGACGCACGGGCGTCAAGGGGCAGAACCCTTCCGAGCAGGTCAGGGTGCGTGCCAAAGACCGTCTGCGCATCGTGCGCATGCCTTCCTCCAGCCGTCCTGCGGCCACTGAACCCGAGCAGCAGCCATGACCATCACGCTCGCCCACTATCTCGTGCTTGGCGCAATCCTGTTTGCGATCAGCGTGATCGGCATCTTCCTGAATCGGCGCAATGTGCTGATCGTACTGATGGCCATTGAGCTGATGCTGCTGGCGGTGAATCTGAACTTC
>CANHUQ010000024.1 GCA_947463885.1 Burkholderiales bacterium | reverse complement strand
CGGCCTCATCCAGCAGCTGACGCGTATCCCGCCCCTGCGTGTTCAGTGCCGAGGTGGAAATCTCATCGGACACAGAGATCAGTCGGCGCAGGATGGATCGATCCCGAACAATCTCCGCATAGCGGCGCACATTCGCAGCCGAGGGCGTGCCACTGGCCAAGGCGTTCAGATAAGACAGGCCACCGGCCTCATCCAGACGTGAGGTCGCCTTCAGCGCATCGTGGACCGTCAGCACATCGGCCGGCTGATTGCGCTCGAGCAGCTTGGCCATGTGCTGCCAAATGATCCGATGGTCATGCCGATAGAAGTCGTCTTCACGTACGACATCACCGATCCGCTCCCAGGCGGTGTTATCGAGCATGACGGCACCAAGCACCGACTGCTCAGCCTCGACCGAATGCGGGGGCACCCTGAGCGCAGCAACTTCGCGATCGAGGGCAAGGGGAGCAATAGATTCGGGTTGTGCGGCCATGACGTGATGTTAACCCGCGGGGCTGCACGCCCGCCGCGAATCGGCTGCGCCGAGTTGCACACCAGGCTTGGCGCTGTTCGGCGGATCAACCATCCGCGACATCGAGAAAAGAAAAAGCCCGACCGGGAGTCCGATCGGGCTTGTCTTGAGCGATGAAACAGTGGGGCGCCAGAGCCGGCGCCGCAATCAGACTTCGGGGCTGACCACCACTTTGACCGGCACCACGACATCGGCGTGCAGGGCGACCGAAACCTCATGTTCACCGATCGCCTTCAGCGGGCCATTGGGCATGCGCACCATGGCTTTTTCAACCGATGGGAAGCCCTGCTTGTTCAGCGCGACCGCAATATCGAAGTTGGTGACCGAGCCAAACAAGCGCCCGTCCACACCCGCTTTCTGGCTGATCGGAAGGCTCATGCCGTCGAGCTTGGCACCCACCCCTTGGGCAGCAGCAAGCTTGTCTGCCTGAATCTTTTCAAGTTCAGCCCGACGCGCTTCGAATTCCTTGATCGCCACGTCGGTGGCGCGGCGTGCTTTGCCTTGGGGAATCAGAAAGTTGCGGGCGTAACCGTCTTTGACGCGGACGACATCGCCCAATGCGCCCAGGTTGACCACTTTTTCAAGAAGAATGATCTGCATGTCGCGCTCCGGATCAGTGGTTGTCGGTGTACGGCAGCAGGGCCAGGAATCGGGCGCGGTTGATCGCGTCAGACAATTGGCGCTGGTACTTGGCCTTGGTGCCAGTCAGGCGGGCCGGCATGATCTTGCCGTTCTCGGTGATGAAGTCCTTTAGCACATCGATGTTCTTGTAGTCGATCCACTCGACTTTTTCTGCCGTGAATCGGCAGAAACGCTTGCGCTTGAACAGCGCGCTCTGAGCCGGACGCTTGGGCTTCTTGTCTTTGCTGCCACGACGCATGAATGCCATGTCATCAATCCTTTGAAATATGTTCGATCAGTTCGAATTCGGTGAGGTGCAGGACCAGGGTTCGGGAGGCTCTGCGCCGCGGTGCGAGAAATCCGCTTGCCTTGAGCATGCAACCGAGCGCCAGCTTGTCGATGGCCAGTGCCACGCGATCTGCTGCTACGGCTGCGATGTCCATCTCGACGGTCCGCTCGATGCCGGCTTCGCGTTGCACCGAGTGGTGCGACAACTTCAGCCCCACGATCGGAATGCCGGCCGGTGTGTAGCGGATCGCTTCGCGTTCCAGCAGCGAGGCAGTCAGCCCAACCCGGTTCAAGCGGGGGTACCGACCTGCCCTTCCGCTCCAACGGTGGTCTTGCGTGCCTCTTCCTTCTGGATCCGACGCAACATCGGCGAAGGGCCAGTTTCGGCTTTGGGCATTTTCACGACCAAGTGGCGCAGCACGGCATCGTTGAAACGAAAGGCGTGCTCGAGCTCCTCGAGGGTCTTTTGATTGCACTCAATATTCATGAGGGCATAGTGGGCCTTGGCCACTTTCTGGATGGGATAGGCCAACTGCAGGCGGCCCCAATCCTCGATCCGATGCATGATGCCTTGGTTGGACTCGACCAGCGTCTTGTAGCGCTCGATCATTCCAGGCACCTGCTCGCTCTGGTCCGGGTGGACAATGAAAACAATCTCGTAGTGACGCATCAATTCCCCTTCTTAGGATTGGAATGGTGTGGTCCTCGGTGACGACTTCAAACCATGAAGCCGGCCGCCGGCTCGATCGGGGTGCGTGTCCGTGCGGCGAGGAACCTGGGATTTTAGCGTGTTGAAATCGGCCCTGTCCAGTCATGTACCGGGACATCACAAAGAGGTCGTGAACGGCTCCGGTTCGCCAGCGTAGAGGCTGCGCATGAGCTGCGTCTCGCGCTCAACCAGCACACGCAGGAATGCATCGGCACCTCGCATGTCGCGAAAAACGACAAAACCCCTGCTCAGGAAGTCCTGCATGGCCCCCAGACCAGCGAGCTGAGCCGGGCGAGCCATCGTCTTGAGCAAGGCGCCAATCATGGGGTGTCTGACCAAGCCGTCCAGCGTGCGCCCGACATGTTCGACCAGCTCGATCTGCCGCTGACGGTCAGCCGGGGCGCCCGCCTGGCAATAGGCTCGCGCATAGGCGGGCGTATCGATGGGCCGATTGCCCAACTGTGCGTCAGCCTGAAGCACACGCACCATGCACAGGTCCAGCCGCTCGGACAATGCATCGAGCTCGACCGCGTCGGCGATCGTGACCAGCGCGCTGTTGGGCAGAAACTTCACCAGTGCCGGAATGACCCGGGCCAGTTCGGCATCGCGCTGGGAAAAGTCCTTTGAACCGTAGAGCTCGTCCAGGAAAAAGCGTGTCGCGGCGCGATATCGCGGCGATGCGAGCAGATCGCTGTGCGTGCGCTCAAGCCTGGCCGCCTGCCAGGCCCGCAATTCGGCGCGCCGTTCAGGGTGTTCTGTCAGGGCGCGCAGCCCGGCGACGTCGGCCGCGGCCGCGCTTAACCGGCTTGCAGGATCGATCGGCTTGATATCCATCACGTTGATTTTAGAGCGGCTGCTCTAGAGAGCGCCGCCTAGAATGCAGTCATGCAACGACGGACCCTGATCAAAACCGGCTTAGCAGGCGCGGCGCTTCTGGCTGCAGCCGGCGGCGCCGCGACCTGGTGGCGCCAGGATCCTGCTGCGCAGCAGGCCACGGTGCTGCACGCCCTCATTCCCGCCTTGCTCGAAGGCGCCCTCCCCGAGGGTGGCGATGCGCGATCGGCAGCGATTGGGCAGACAGTGGCGACCGTGCAGGAAGCCATCCGCCGCCTCGCGCCTGAAGCGCAGCAGGAGCTCGGTCAACTCTTTGCACTCCTGGCAAGCGCGCCTGGCAGACGCCTGCTGGCAGGCGTATCGGCACCCTGGGAGCACGCCTCAGTGCCGCACGTGACAGCCTTTCTTCAATCCTGGCGGACCCATCGGCTTGGTCTGATGCGCAGCGGCTATGGCGCCCTGCATGATCTGGTGCTCGGCAGCTGGTATGCAGAGCCCGCCCACTGGTCATTCATCGGCTATGCAGGCCCCAGGCCCTTATGAGTACAGCAGCGGAGCACCACAGCGTGAACACCATAACGTGAGCGCCGCCTCGCACACCCGACTGTTTCCGGATCCGATCCAGGCCGGTCTGCAGCGCGGCTGGAAAGTCATGGATGCCGCGCGAGATCCGATCCCAGCGCAGCTGGAGGCAGATGTGGTCATCATCGGCACCGGTGCAGGCGGCGGAATCAGTGCCGAAATGCTGGCGCGCGCCGGCCTGTCGGTGCTCATGATCGAGGAAGGGCCGCTGCGCAGTTCGCGTGACTTCGATATGCGCGAGGCCACGGCGTATCCGACCCTGTATCAGGAGTCAGCGGCCCGCAAGACCGCCGATAAAGCGATCAACATTTTGCAGGGCCGCTGCGTCGGTGGCTCAACCACCGTCAACTGGACATCCAGCTTTCGCACCCCCGAAGCCACCCTGCGATTTTGGGCTGACCGCTACCGACTCGACGACTATTCGCCACAGCTGCTGGCACCGTGGTTCGAACAGGCGGAAGCGCGCCTGGGGATTGCGCCCTGGCCGGTGCCGCCCAACGAGAACAATGCGCTGTTGCAACGCGGGGCTCAGGCCCTTGGCATTCCAGTGGCCGACATCGCCCGCAACGTGCGGGGATGCGCAAACCTGGGCTATTGCGGCATGGGATGCCCCACCAATGCCAAACAGTCCATGCTGGTCACGACGCTACCGGCTGCGCTGGATGCCGGGGCACGGCTGATCACCCGCGCACGCGCGCAACACTTGACCCGACGTGGACGACGGGTCGAGTCGCTTCACCTGCAGTTGCTTGATGCCGACGGTTTGCGACCGACCGGGCAAAGCGTCGTGGTGCGCGCACGACACTTCGTGGTCTCAGGCGGCGCGATCAATTCACCGGCACTACTGATGCGATCACAAGCGCCTGACCCGCTGCGCATTGCCGGCGCGCGTACGTTTCTGCATCCGGTCGTCATCACGATTGCAGACTTCGAGCAGGCAGTGAATGCGCATGAGGGCGCGCCTCAAACGGTCTATTCCGATCATTTCCTGGGCACGCAGGCGATCGACGGTCCGCTGGGATACAAGCTCGAGGCCCCACCCCTGCACCCGGTGTTGTTCGCAACCAATCTTGCGGGCTTCGGTCTGAGTCATGCGGCAGCCATGCAGCGGTTCACGCATACGCATGCGTTGCTGGCACTGATGCGCGACGGTTTTCATCCGGCCTCGCAAGGCGGGCAGGTCCATTTGCGCGCCGACACGACGCCAGTACTGGACTACCCGGTCGACCCCATCGTGCTCGAAGCCGCGCAGCGTGCTTTGCGCAGCATGGCCGAGATTCAGTTTGCCGCCGGCGCGCGCAGTGTCACGCTGGGGCACGAGCGGGCGTTGCCCCAAACGTCAATGACTGCACTGGACGCACATCTGAATACTTTGCTGCCACTGCAACCGCTCGAGACGCGACTGGCATCTGCCCATGTGATGGGGGGCTGCGCCATGTCGGGTGATGACCGGCTTGGGCTGGTGCGCCCGGACGGCCTGCATCATCATCTGGACAACCTGTCCGTGCATGACGGATCGGTGTTTCCCACATCAATCGGTGCCAACCCACAGTTGTCGATCTACGGCATCGTGGCGCGCATGAGCTCTGGACTGATTGCGCAACTCACCGGTCGCACCGGCGTGCGCCTCGCGTGAGGCGGGCTGCGCCATGATTGCCCGCATCCAGCAAGCCTTGCTCGGCGCGCAGTTGCTGATCAGTGCGTTGCTCGCCGCCTGGTTCGTGCACAGCACGCTGCTGACGCTGGTACCGGCCGTTCTACTCGCGCTGATCATCCCGTTCATGGTGCAGTCGGCCTTGATCGGTGCCGAGTGCCTGATCGCATGGTGGGTACGCGACGAGCCTGGCCCGCAGACCGCCTCGACGGGCGACTGGGTACGCGCCTGGTGGAAGGAGTCGATGGCTGCATGGCGAACCTTCAACTTCGCCCAGCCATTGCTCGGCCATTTGCCCGTGCTCAGACCCGGGACGGCGCATGACGCCACCGCAGTCCCGGTCTTGCTGGTCCATGGCTTTTTCTGCAACCGCGCCCTGTGGCGACCCATGGCACGCGCGCTCGCCGCACGAGGCCATGCGGTGGAAGCCATTGATCTGGAGCCTGCCTTCGGGTCGATCGATGCCTACACCGCGCAGATTGAGGCCGCGGTCGCAGCGCTCAAGGCCCGCACCGGGGCTGCGCGCGTAGCGCTGGTCTGCCACAGCATGGGTGGACTGGCCGTGCGCGCCTGGCTGCGTACCGGCACCCGAGCGCCGGTCTGCAAGGTCATCACCCTGGGCACACCTCATCAGGGCACGGTGCTGGCTGCACTAGGCCACGGGCGCAATGTGCGCCAGATGCGCCGGGACAGTCGCTGGCTCAAGCAGCTCGCGATGGATGAGTCCGCTCTAGCTCTGGGGCCGCATCACACCCCGGAGTATCTGGTGATCCGTACCTGGCAGGACAACATCGTCGCACCACAATCGCCACAGACGCTGCCACAGGCCACGATCCGCTCTTTTCGCGGACTGGGCCATGTCGGACTGGTGTACGACCAGGCCGTTTGCAATACGGTTTTGCAAGCGCTGCAACTGCCTGAGTCAGCCTTCCGGCCTCAGAAGTGAATGCCTCGCATGAGTTGCTGGAAGGCCACCTGATCTGCATTCAAGGTGGGCGCTTTGCCCGACGCTTTGTCACCTTGCGAGGCGGCTGAATCCGGGAACATCCTGAAGGACGTGTTCATCACGATTTGCGCCAGCCGTGGGACCGTGGCGTGCATCACGGCACCGAGAATCCCCAAGCGCGTCGCGATGCGCGCAGGCTTGTAAACAATGGCCTGGACGATCATGTCGGCCGCTTCTTCCGGCGAGAGCGTGGGCACGTTGTTGTAGAGCTTGGTGGGCGCGATCATCGGCGTACGGACCAAAGGCATGTTGATGGTGGTGAAGCGCACGCCCACATCGCTGTACTCGGACGATGCGCACATGGTCCAGGCGTCGAGCGCCGACTTCGACGCCACATACGCCGAGAAGCGTGGTGCATTCGTCAGCACGCCAATGGATGAAATGTTGATCACCTGGCCGCCGCGCTTCTCAACCATACGCGGCAACAATCCCATGGTCGTGCGGATCGCACCGAAATAATTGAGCTGCATGCAGCGCTCAAAATCATGGAAGCGCTCCTGACTCGCCTCGATGGCGCGTCGAATGGACCGACCGGCGTTGTTCACCAGGATATCGACGCCGCCATGCGTGGCGATGAGCCAGGCCACCATGCGATCGACGTCTGCCATGTCAGACAGGTCCACCGAAAATGTATGCAGCACATGGCCATCTGCCTCGACCAGTGCGCGGGCTTCGTCGAGTTTGTCGGCGTCCCGACCACAGACAATCGTGACCGCGCCCGCTTCGGCGATCTTTCTTGCAGCGGCCAGACCAATTCCGGACGAGCCTCCGGTAATCAGCACCACCTTGCCCTTGACTTGCCCGCGCAAGGTGCGATCGATTTGCAGATCGGGGTCAAGATGCCGCTCCCAGTAATCCCAGATTGTCCAGGCGTAGTCACGCAGACGAGGGCAGGCAATCCCGCTGCCCTTGAGCGCCGCAGTGGTGTGCCGACAATCGAAACGGGTGGGGTAATTCACGAAATCCAGGATGCCGTCCGGCAGGCCCAGGTCTTTCATCACTGCGCCGCGAATGCGCCGCACCGGCGTGAGCGCCATCATGCTTTTCTTGACGCCCTTGGGAATGAAGCCCAACAAGGCGGCGTTGATGCGCAGGCTCATGCGCGGTGAATGCGCGGCCTCTGCAAAGGTATTGAGAACATCGCCGACCCGCATCGGCTCAGGATCGACCAGGTGATAACAGTCTGATTCGTGCGTGCGCAAATGGGCGATATGGTCCAGCGCATTGACGACGAAATCGACCGGCACGATGTTGATCCGTCCACCCTCCAGTCCGATGGTGGGCACCCAAGGGGGCAACATCTGTCGTACCCGCTGGATCAGCTTGAAAAAGTAATAAGGGCCGTCGATCTTGTCCATCTCGCCGGTGCGCGAGTCACCAATCACCAGACCGGGGCGATAGACAAGGAAAGGTACCTTGCTGTCCTTGCGCACGACTTTCTCGGACGCGTGCTTGGTCTCGAAATACGGATGATCCAGGCCCTCGGCCTCATCGAACATGTCTTCGCGAAAGATGCCCTCATACAAACCGGCCGCTGCAATGGACGAGACATGATGCAAGGTGCCAGCCTTGATTGCATTGGCAAATGCGACCACCTGGCGCGTGCCCTCCACGTTGACCTGCAGCTGACTTTGAGCGTCGGCCTTCAGGTCGTAGATCGCGGCCAGATGGAAGAAATGCCGAATTTTGCCTTCGTACTTGCGGCGATCGGCGGGCTTGATCCCCAAACCCGGCAAGGTCAAATCACCCTGGACTGCGACAGCGCGCGTGGCATCGACGCCCCAATACTCGAGCAACGGCTGCACGCGTTCGGCAGACGGATCGCGCATCAGGAAATAGACCACTGCGCCTCGGCGCTGCAGCAGCGCTCGCACCAATCGTTTGCCGATGAATCCGCTTGCGCCCGTGACGAAGTAGTTCATGAGGAAGTCTCCTGCCTGTGTTTGCGTCCGACACGACCTGTGCACCTGCCGTGGTTCGGACCGATTGTAGCGGGGTGTCACATTAGTGTGCGCACTCTAGATGTGACGGCTACAGTGCCCTGGTTCATCCTCAAGGAGATCCTCATGATCAAGAAAATCAAGCCAGCTGCACCAGACACTGTCAGCAGCGATTCGCAGCTCGCTTCCGCCGTCAAAGCGTCGGCCCAACAAATCTGGCTCGCTGGTCTGGGTGCATTTGCCAAAGCGCAGGAAGAAGGCGTCAAGGTCTTCGATGCACTGGTCAGCGAAGGCAAGACGCTGCACAAGCGCACGCGGCACATGTCGGATGGACGTCTGGAAGAAGTGACGGGCAAGGTCGGTCAGGTCGCCACGGGTCTCACGAAACAAGCCACCCAATCCTGGGATCGACTCGAACAGGTGTTTGAGGAGCGGGTTGCACGGGCGATGTCCAAGCTCGGTGTACCCACCAATGCCGAAGTCAAGGCGCTGAGCGCACGAGTCGAGGCGCTGAATGAAGCCGTGCGCGCGTTGGGCGCCAAGCCGGCGGCTCGCGCTTCAACCCGAACATCAGCGACGAAGTCAGCCACGAAGTCAACGAAAGCGACCGCAGCCAAGGCGCCGGGGAAAGCCCCGGCGAAATCAGCCGCTCGCAAGGCAAGCCCGCGCGCAACTGCGGTAGCGAGCAAGGTCGCGCGCAAAGTGAGCACGGGTCGCAAGTGAGCCGCACGTGAGCTCGGGGGCTGCGCGTCGGCGGGTGCCTTCACACCGATCACGCCTGGCGCTCGCGCTGGCAGGCGGCGGGTTTCTGGGCGCGGCCTACGAGCTGGGTGCTTTGGCTGCGCTCGATGAGTCCATCGTCGGACTTGAACTCGCTGCACTCGACATCTACGTCGGCGTGAGTGCAGGCGCTTTTCTCGCAGCGGGGTTAGCCAATGGTCTGAGCCCCCATGCGATGGTGAGGCTCTTCATCGAGAGCGAAGATGCCGATATCCCCTTCGACCCGGCAACCCTGCTGCGCCCGGCCTGGACTGAACTGGGCGAGCGCATCGGACAGGTACCCAGCATCCTCACTGGCCTGATCGAAGAAGCCCGCAGAGGACTGCGTTCCGGAGGAACCGGGCAGGCGGCCTGGAGAATGCTGTCGCGTGCTGCGAGCATTTTGCCGACCGGTCTGGTCGATGCGGAACCCGCGGAGATCAAGCTCGCGCAATTGTTTTCGCGCCCGGGCTTCAGCAACCATTTTGACCAGTTACGCGCATGCCTGCGCATCGTGGCCACCGACCTGGATCGGGGTGAGGCGGTCGCCTTCGGTGGGCACGGTCTGCAGGACGTGCCGATTTCGCGCGCGGTGCGTGCCTCCAGTGCAGTGCCGGGCCTGTTCGCACCGGTGCGCATCCAAGGGCAGTGGTATGTGGACGGCGCGCTGAACAAGACGCTGCACGCCTCCATCGCCTTGAATGAAGGCGCTGATCTGGTCCTGTGCGTCAATCCACTGGTGCCGTACAACGCAACTGGCGACACCCTGCCTGAACCGATTGCACAGCGCGGCATGGGCGCTGTGCTGTCTCAGTCGGTGCGCACGGCGATCCGCTCACGCATGACAGTCGGCCTGGAGAAGTACCGCAGCAGCCATCCGGGTGCCGATGTCGTGCTGTTTGAACCAAGACGCGACGATGCCCTGACGTTCCTCACGCGGATCTTCAGTGTCTCGAGCCGACGCGAACTATGCGAGCACGCTTATCAGCAAACGCGCCAGGATCTGCTCGCCCGGACCCAAACGCTTGCGCCATTGCTCGCACGCCATGGCTTGGCGCTGGACCATGCTGCCCTCACGGACCCCAGTCGAAGACTGCTGCACTCCGGTCCGCGTCGTCCTGCCCCGCGAGGCGCGCTGGCGCGCACCATGCGACGCCTTGATCACACCCTGGATGATTTGCAGCGCGCATTGAACAGGCGCCCCTGAGTCAAAGGACTGGCGTGTCCGCGTTATCCTGAGTACGGATGCGGCCGAACGTGCCGCCTGGAAACCATCTCATGGGGGCGATACATGCAGCGCAAGGCGCCGCGGCGCACACGAGAGCGCATTCTTGAGACCGCGCTGACGCTCTTCAATACCCATGGAGAGCCGAACGTGACCACGGCTGCACTGGCCGAGGCGCTGAACATTTCACCGGGGAATCTGTACTACCACTTCCGAAACAAGGACGACATCGTCCATGCGCTGTTCGATGCATTCGAGCAGGACATTGCCCCGTTGCTGCAGGTCGATGGCACTGCGCAACGCAATGCCGAAGACCTGTGGCTGTTCCTGCATTTGCTCTTTGAAACCATCTGGCGACATCGATTCATCTATCGCGACCTGAACGATCTGATGGCACGCAACCGGCGGGTGCGCCTGCGCATGCGAGCGATCCTTGAGCGCAAGACCCTGGCCGCCCGCAGCTTGTGCGAGCACCTGATCCTTGGGGGGCAATTGCGCGTCAGCCCGCTGAGCGCCGATGCTCTCGCCACGAACATCGTGGTGGTGGCCACGGGCTGGCTGGCGTTCGAATACGCACTGCTGGGCGACCGGATGGCCGATCCGAGTGTTCAGGCACAGGCTCTGTCACGCGGGGCCTTTCAGGTGGCTGCGCTTGCAGGCGCTTATCTGCAGGGCGACGCCGCGCAACTCTTTGAGAAGCTTGCGCAAGCCTATCTGCCCGAGCGGACCATCGGTCACGGATGGTCGCCCAGGCAGAGGTGAGGCGCTGCTCAGCTGACGAAGCCGATCGGTTTGGAGAACTTCACGTCAGGCTTGGCACGGTGTTCACGCTCGAGTTGCTCGACAAACTCTTCGGGCGTCGGCAGATCGCCGAGCAGGTCTGACTGACGCTTGACCACGGCGAAGTCACCGGGCGCCAGCAACTCGAGCCGGCTCAAACGTTCGGCCAGTTCACGCGGGACCTGTGCGGCAGCTGCGGCATCGCGAGCCTGCGGATCGGTCACGGTCTCATCCGCTGACCAGCCCAGCGCTTCGGTCGCAAACATGCGCAAGCGCTGCGCCGCATTCAGTGGCAAGAAGCGCAGTTTGAAGGCGAAACGCCGCAGCGCGGCTTCATCGATCCGATCAAACAGATTGGTCGTGCAGATGAAAATGCCGTCGAATCGCTCCATGCCCTGGAGCATTTCATTGACCTCACTCACTTCGTAATTGCGCACGGCCATCTGACGGTTCTGCAAGAACGAGTCGGCCTCGTCCAGAAGCAGGACAGCCTTTTCGCGCGCGGCATCGGCGAACATTTTGGCCATTTGCTGTTCGGTCTCACCCACGTATTTGCTCATCAGGTCGGAGGCCCGACGGATCATGAGCGGTCGGTCGATGCTGCGGGCAATATGTTCACCAAGCGCTGTCTTTCCCGTACCCGGCAAGCCATAAAAACACAGACTGGCACGCGGCCGGGCCTTGAGCGCATCGATGATCTTCGCAACCGGATGCCTGCTCTCGACATTGAGCAAGCTCATGTCGTAATGCGTTGGAATCGGACGAAAGCCATCATCTTGTCCCGACTGGCCCAGAGCCTTGTCGGCCCGCTCAAGCTGACGCTCGACCAGCGCTTCCACCGGATCGTCCACCGAACCGCGGGTGAGGCGCGCAAAGCGGGCGGCCGACTGAATCTGCGCCGGTGACACTGCCTTGCGGCCCGCGACTTTGGCGATGAACGCATCCGAGACGCCCAACTCGGACAGATGGCGCCGCGCAATGTTTTCTCGCACCCCGTGCGGCGGATTCGCCAGCTCAAGATGGAACTGGAAGCGACGCAGATACGCAGGGTCGATCTGATGGATGGAGTTGCTCACCCAGATCGTTGGCACCGGATTCTGTTCCAGGGTCTGGTTCACCCAGGCCTTGCCATTGACCGTCGTGCTGCGCCCATCATCAGCGCCAAAGAGGTTGAGCACCGGTTCGCTGATCGGAGGAAACACATCCTCAACCTCGTCAAAAAGCAACACCGCGTTGTGACGCCCTTTCAAGAACGCCTGAGAGACCTGCAAGGATCGATACCGTTCTTTACCGGACAGGCTGTTGCCATCGCGGTCCAGGCAGTCAACTTCATAGAGCTCACAGCCGGCCAGGGCTGCGATGACCTTGGCGAACTCTGTCTTTCCGGTGCCCGTAGGCCCGTAGAGCAACACGTTGACACCCTGCTCCTGGCCCGTCACAGCGGCCGACAGCAATGCGCCCAGGTAGCGGGTGTCGTCCCCCACATGCGAGAAGTCACCCATGCCCAACGCCGTGGGGCGAGCCGGGCGCGTGAAGGCCGCCATCATGGCGCTTTCGGTCTCGTAATGGGCGGTCAGCACCGACAGGAGCTTGTCGGAGACGCGCATCAGATCGCCCAGATCGGTGATCGCATGCTCAGCAATCGGCGTTTCGATCAGGCCCAACGTCTCAAGGCGCCCACCCGATCGCAATGCCGCTGCGGTTTCCTGAACATCCTGCCCGAGGATGCGCGCCAGCATGGCATAGGCTTCTTGCGCGCTTGCCGCTTTGCAATCGACCAGTACGGGTCGCAGTTCGCGTTGGTAGCGGCACAACGCGGCATGCAGCAGGATCGCGCGCTCGCAGACCGATAAATCGAGTACGCGTCCCAGCATGGCAATGTTGTCGACCAGACGGATCGGCTGACCGGCCAGTCGTCGCTCGAATCGATCGATGCTGATCTGAAAGACGCCCAGCAGATCCTTGCTGTGCACCTTCACGAATTCGTCGATGTAGTAATGAAACGCCGTGTCGTCGTACAGGCCGCTCCAGACGCCATGACGCGCCATGAAGTCTTCAGGCGTCAGCTCGCCCGCGCCCGCCCACGCCGGAGATTCAGCGCAACGACGGGCCACATGCACCTGCAGGCGCGCAAGCACCGGTCGGGGCCACACGAACCATCGGCCTGCCAGGGTCACCAGGTTGTTGATGTCACGGCGCAGGTTGAATTTGGAGCCCAGCGTGAGCACCGACTGCAATGCAAAGCGTGCGCACAGCAGATCGAGCGGGCTCGCTTCGGACAGCGCCGGCGGCTCGATCAGTCCTCGTGCCTCGTCGGGACGCATCGCCTCCAGAGCATACGCAGGCGAACCGGGGACCACAGCAGGGGTCAGGGGCGTTGCACTCAAGCCGGATGCAGACATCGTCACACTCCTTTGGCGGGAAGGCTGTGTAACGCCCCATCACCACATCTGGCTGACCCGGTTGACACACTTTTGATCCGGCCTGCAGCCTGATCAATCGGCAGTGATTTGGATTCTGTATACAATTTAGCGACTTCTCGATACCTGCCCATGAGTTCAAGTCCTTTCATCGACCTCCGTGCGCAAGACACTGGCGCTTCGAGCCTGGGCGCACTGCCTGCCATACCGGCTCTGGTCGACCAGACTTACCGCGCACTGCTTGATGCGATCGTGAGCGGTGAACTGCGCCCGGGCGAGCGCCACACGCAGGAAGGGCTCGCGCAGCGCCTGGGCGTGTCCCGCCAACCGATCCTGCAAGCGCTCTTGCTGCTGCGTCGTCAGGGTCTGATCAAAGATGAGCCCGGTCGCTATGGCATCGAGGTCAATCCGCTGACGCGGCACTTTGTCGGGCAGCTGTATGCAGTCCGCGGTGCGCTCGACGCCTTGGCGGCGCGCAGCGCAGCCCAGCGGCCGCATGCGGCGCTGCTCACCGAAGGGCGTCAGTTGATTGCAGCCGGTCGTGCAGCCGCCCAGCGCGGCGAAATGGGGCCACTGGTAGACGCAGACATCGCGTTTCACCGCTTCATTTATGCGGCGGCCGACAACGCTTTGCTGACCGAGACTGCTGAAGTGCATTGGCTGCACACCCGCCGCACCATGGCCACCTATTTGCGGGCTGTCGACACCCTGCAAGCCATCTGGACCGAACATGAGTCGATCCTGGATGCCATTGTCATCGGCGACGCGCAAGCGGCCGAACGACTGGCGCGCGAACATTGCGAACACTCTGCGGACATGTTGCTGGACGCCCTGCCCGCCACTTCAATGCCCCCTACCCCGACTAACACCCCGGCCGACCCCCTGAACGAGATCACCCAGGAGCCCATATGAAACTGACCCCCGAACAGATTGCCCAGTTTGACCGCGATGGCTACCTCTTTTTTCCATCGCTGTTCAGCGCCGAGGAAATGGCAGTGCTCAAGGGCGAATTGCCCTCGCTCTACAGTCAGCATCGGCCGGAAATCATTCGTGAACGCGGCTCCGATGCGGTGCGCACTGTGTTCGCTGCACACCTTATGAATGAAGCCTTCGCCAAGCTCGGAAGACACCCGCGGATGATCGAGCCGGTCACGCAAATCTTTGGCGAATCGGTGTACATGCACCAGTACAAGATCAACGGCAAGCAGGCCTTTGATGGCGATGTCTGGCAATGGCACCAGGATTACGGCACCTGGAAGGCAGACGATCACATGCCCGAGGCGCGGGCCATGAACGTGTCGGTCTTTTTGGACGAGGTCAATGAATTCAACGGGCCGCTGCTGTTCATTCCGGGCTCGCACAAGCTCGGCGCCATCGATGCGAGTCATGACCTGTCCACGACCAGCTACCCGCTCTGGACGATCGACAACGACACCATCACGAAACTGGTGGCACGCGGCGGCATTGTGGCGCCCAAGGGGCCTGCAGGGTCGATGATGCTCTTTCACTCATGCCTGGTGCATGGATCACCGTCGAACATGTCGCCCTGGCATCGCAATATCGTGTATCTGAGCCTGTGTGCTGTGTCTAATCACATTCGTCAGTTCAAGCGTGCCGACTGGATCGCCCACCGGGACTTCACGCCGATTGTGGCCCTGCCGGACAACTGTCTGACCGATCGCTCGGTGCGCATCGACGCGCTGCCCCTGGCACAAGCGGCCTGAGGCGCATCGGATGAACCTGCATCGTCTGCTGCAACAGCGTGCTGCCGAGGGCAAACCCCTGCGTATCGGCCTGATCGGCGCCGGAAAATTCGGGTCCATGTATCTGTCGCAGGTGCGCCGCACGCCTGGTGTGCATCTGGTGGCCGTCTCCGACCTGTCGCCCGCGCGGGCCAAAGCGGCCTTGCTGCACACCGGCTGGCCCGCACAGGCACTGACCGCACGCAGCTTTGCTGCGGCAGCACGAGATGGCAGCACACGCTTGACCGACGACACGCCGGCAATGATTGCCGCACCCGAGATCGATATCGTGATCGATGCCACCGGCAGCCCCTCGGCGGGGATCGCCCATGTGCTGGCCTGCTGCCAGCATGGCAAGCACATCGTGATGGTGAACGTGGAAGCGGATGCACTTGCCGGCCCCTTGCTGGCGCGCCGCGCGCGCGAAGCGGGAATCGTGTATTCGCTCGCCTATGGCGATCAGCCCGCGCTGATCTGCGAGATGGTCGATTGGGCGCGGGCGGCAGGCTTTGAGGTCATGGCCGCGGGCAAGGGGACCAAGTATCTGCCCGAGTACCACGCCTCGACACCGCAGACCGTGTGGCCGCACTACGGCATCACGCCCGAAGACGCCAAGGCCGGGGGCATGAACCCGCAGATGTTCAATTCGTTCCTGGACGGTACCAAGTCGGCGATTGAAATGGCGGCCGTGGCCAATGCAACCGGGTTGACCCCCGCACCCGACGGTCTGGCTTTTCCGGCCTGCGGGGTGGACGATCTGCCGCACCTGCTCAGGCCTGCCGCCGATGGCGGCGTGTTGCATCACCGCGGTCAGGTGGAAGTGATCTCGAGTCTGGAGCGCGACCGCCGCTCGGTCTTCAGGGACTTGCGGTGGGGCGTGTACGTCACGTTTGCCGCCGACTCGGACTATGTGCGCCGATGCTTCAAGGAATACGGCCTGCACACCGATGCGAGCGGCAATTTTTCGGCCATGTACAAGCCGTATCACCTGATCGGTCTGGAGTTGGGCATTTCGGTGGCCTCTGTCGGACTGCGGGGTGAGCCCACCGGTGCGCCCGACGGTTGGCGTGGCGATGTGGTGGCCACGGCCAAGCGGGATCTGAAGGCGGGCGAAATGCTCGATGGCGAGGGCGGATTCACGGTCTATGGAAAGCTCATGCCCGCGGTGGACTCACTGGCGGCTGGCGGGCTGCCCTTGGGTCTGGCCCATGGTGTGAAACTCAAGCGCGCAGTGAAAGCCGGCATGAGTGTGCGCTGGAGCGATGTGGCATACGACGCCCGCAACCCTACGGTGGCGTTCCGGCGCGAAATGGAGCGGGTCTTTTCGAGTTGAAGCGCTCGGGTTTAGTCGGCGCGCAGGATTGATTCCGGCACAATGCATCGCAGTGCCACTTCAGCCTCGCGCCCGCCATGCCCAGACTCCGCATCACCTCTGCCGGTCACACCTTCATCGCCGAAACCAACCCGGACGCGCCCAAGACCGTTGAAGCCTTCATGAAGCTGCTGCCCTATCGGCAGAAAGTGATTCATGTGCGCTGGAGCGGCGAGGGTGTGTGGGTACCTTTGGGTGAGTTCGATCTGGGCGTGGGTTTTGAGAACCACACCAGCCACCCCTCGGTTGGCGACATTCTGTTTTATCCGGGCGGTTTCAGCGAGACCGAACTCCTGATCGCCTATGGATCATGCTGCTTTGCTTCAAAGATGGGCCAACTCGCCGGCAACCATTTTCTGACGATCGTCGAGGGGCGTGAGCACCTGCGCGCGATGGGCGTGAAAACGTTGTGGGAGGGCGCCCAGGATGTCCTCTTCGAGTTGGCCTGAACGCGTCTTTGATTCGAGCGCCTCATGAACAAAGCGTTGATCCAGGCCCCCTACCCGCGCGACCTCGTGGGGTACGGTCGCACCCCTCCACATCCAAAATGGCCAGGCAACGCGCGCATTGCCGTGCAGTTCGTCCTGAACTACGAGGAAGGCGGAGAGAACTGCGTGCTCCATGGCGACGCAGGGTCTGAGCAGTTTCTCTCGGAAATCGTCGGTGCTGCAGCGTACCCCGACCGGCACCTGTCGATGGAATCCATCTATGAGTACGGTTCACGCGCAGGCGTGTGGCGCATCCTGCGCGAGTTCGAACGGCGTGGTCTGCCGCTGACGGTCTTTGGCATTGCGATGGCGCTGGAACGCCATCCTGAGGTGACCCGCGCATTTGTGGAGCTGGGCCACGAGATCGCCTGCCACGGCTGGCGTTGGATCCACTATCAGGGCATCGATGAAGCCACCGAACGCGAGCACATGCGCATCGGCATGCAGATCATCGAACGACTGACCGGTGAGCGCCCACTGGGCTGGTACACCGGGCGCGACAGCCCCAACACGCGCCGGCTGGTGGCCGATCACGGCGGATTTCTGTACGACGCCGATTACTACGGCGATGAGCTGCCGTTCTGGACCCGGGTGGCGCGCACCGACGGCACCGAGGTGGACCATCTTGTGGTGCCGTACACGCTGGATGCCAATGACATGCGATTCGCGTCGCCTCAAGGCTTCAACACCGGCGATCACTTTCTGCAGTATCTGGTCGACACCTTCGATGTGCTGTACGCCGAAGGCGCCGAGGCGCCCAAGATGATGTCGATCGGCATGCACTGCCGATTGCTGGGCAGGCCGGGACGGTTCCGTGCGCTGCAGCGTTTCCTGGACCATGTCGAGCGTCATGACCGGGTGTGGGTCTGCCGGCGCGCCGACATTGCGCGTCACTGGATGGCGCATCATCCGGCGCCCACCCGATGAGCCTTCAGTCCGCATCGGTGCACGCCCCATCTGACGGGAACGCAGCAGACGCATCTCTGCGTTTCGGTCCAACGATCATGGCTCGCGCCGATGTGCTCGCAGCCATCAGTGAAGATGCGCCGCGGGTCACCCGGGCGTATCTCACGCCCGAGCATCGTCAGGCAGGCGAGACCATCGCTGGCTGGATGCGCGAGGCCGGCATGCAGGTGCACTGGGACGCGCTGGGCAATGTGGTGGGTCGGTACGAGGGCCTTACGCCCAACGCACCGGTAGTCATGACCGGCTCGCACATGGACACCGTGCGCAACGCCGGGCGCTATGACGGGCTCTTCGGCATTCTGTCGCCCATCGCATGCATCGCCGATCTGCATGCGCGCGGCGTGCGGTTGCCGGTGGCGCTGGAAGTCGTGGCCTTTGGCGACGAGGAAGGGGTGCGCTTTGGCGTCACGCTCATCGGCAGCAAGGCCATGGCCGGCGCATTCGATGCTAGCTGGTTCGATCGCACCGATCCCCAGGGGGTGAGCCTGCGCGATGCGCTGCGTGCCTTTGGTGGCGACCCGAACGGACTGGCTGGGCTGGACCGACGCGGCTCGCGGGTCGTTGCGTTCATTGAATCGCATATCGAGCAGGGGCCGGTCCTGCTGGGCAAGGATCTGGCGCTGGGTGTGGTCACGGCCATTGCCGGGGCGACGCGCGTGCGCTGCATGGTCACCGGGCTGGCCGGCCACGCGGGTACCGTCCCCATGGGCAAGCGTCGCGATGCGCTGGCTGCAGCCAGCGAGATGGTGCTGGCTGTGGAATCGCACTGCAGCACCCATCCCGGGCTGGTCGGCACCGTGGGCCGACTCACGGTCCTGCCGGGCGCGGTCAATGTCATTGCACAGGACGTGGAGTTCACGATCGATGTGCGATCGGGTGTCGATGCAACCCGGCTGGAAGCCGTGACTGCGCTGCAAGCCCAATGCGACGCCATTGCAAAGCGTCGCGGGGTCACCCTGAGCTTCGAGCCGTTTTTCGAACTGCGCGCGGCACCGTGCGACCCGCGACTGCAGGAGCACCTTGCGCACGCTATCGCGGCTGAAGGTCTGCCGGTGGAGCATCTGCCCTCGGGTGCCGGGCATGACGCCATGGAGTTTCCGGCGGTCTGTCCGACGGCCATGCTGTTCGTGCGCTGCGGTCATGGCGGGATCAGCCATCATCCCGACGAGACCATGACCGTGCAGGACGCTGACGTGGCCACGGCCGTCCTGCTGCGATTCCTCGAAACGTTCCAGCCCTCCTGAGATCGCAGCAGGCGCTGCCGCGCGCTATGCTCGGTGATCCCCCATCGGGAATCGATGCGCCTTGAAGCGCACATCCAGACGATCACGGAGACACCATGCACCTCTCGAGCCTTGACATGTCACGCCGTCAGGCGGTCGAACGACCCACTGCGATCGCCTGGTCTGCGCCGGGTCGCGACTGGTCCTTCGCAGAAGTGGAGGCCCTGACCAATCGATTGGCGCAGGCCATGGTGGCAGCGGGAGTGGGCCGCGACGATCGGGTCGCCACACTGACACGCCACCAGCCGGAAAGCGCCATGGTGACGCTGGCCGCGCAAAAGATCGGGGCAGTGTGCATGCCAGTGAACTGGCGCCTGGCCGGCCCGGAAGTGCAGTACATCCTCGATGACGGTCAGGCCAAATTTCTGATGACCGACGCCGAGTTTGCACCGCTGCTGGCCGGTCTTTCAGTGCCCACGCTGCGCGCCACGGTGCTCTCGCAGGCGCAGCCCCTGGGCGGCGCGGGTTCCAGCACGCCAGTTGAGACAGCAGGTTCTCAATGGCCCACCCTGGAGCAATGGGCGGCGCCGCACCCGAACATCGATCCGGGCTTTCGCCCCCAACCCGAAGACGCCGCGCTGCAGCTGTACTCCTCGGGCACGACCGGCCTGCCCAAGGGCGTTGAACTGTCGCACCGTGCCCTCACCCACTCTTTGGTCGACGGCGTGGCTGAGGTGTGGGACTACCGCCCGCAGGAGCATGTCAATCTCAATGCCTTGCCGGCCTTTCACATCGCCGGACACGGCATCGCACTGCTCACCCATGCGATGGGCGGATTGAGCGTCACCCTGCCCGATTTCGAGCCGGTGGCGGTGTTGGATGCGCTGGTGAAGCGCCGTGTGAGCCACGCCTTCCTGGTGCCGGCCATGATCCAGTTTCTGCTGCAGGCGCCTGGGGTGGAAAAACAGGATTTTTCTGCGCTGAAGATGATCTCGTATGGGGCCTCGCCGATCTCGGACCGTGTGCTGATCGATGCGATGCGCGTACTGGGTTGCGATTTCGTGCAGGTCTATGGTCTGACTGAAACCTCCGGCGCCGTGACCGTATTGCCCGCGCGGGACCATGTCGCCGAGGGCCCCAGAGCCGCATTGCTTCGCTCGGCGGGTCTGGCCATGAAGGACGTTGAGCTGAGAGTCATTCGCCCGGGCACCGATGAGACCGCCGACGAAGGTGAGGTGGGCGAGCTGCTCGTGCGCACCCCCAAGAACATGACCCGCTACTGGCGCAAGCCCGAGGCCACGCAAGACACGCTGATTCCAGGCGCGCCGGGCGAAGACCCGTGGTTACGCACCGGCGACGCCGGTTACATGCAGGACGGCTATCTGTTCCTGCATGACCGCATCAAGGACATGATCGTTTCCGGCGGCGAGAACATCTATCCGGCTGAAGTCGAAAATGCATTGATGCTGCATCCGGCGGTGGCAGACGGCGCGATCATCGGCGTGCCCGACGACAAGTGGGGCGAAGCGGTTAAGGCCATCGTGGTGCTCAAGCCAGGGTCCACAGCCGATGCGCAGGCAATCATGGCGTTCATGCGCGAGCGGATCGCACGCTTCAAGTGCCCTAAGTCGGTGGATTTCGTGGACAGCATCCCCCGCAATCCCAGCGGCAAGATCCTCAAACGCGTGCTGCGCGAGCCCTACTGGAAAGATCACGCCCGACGCATTGCGTAAGCCCCATTTCAACTCAACCGGAGACCACCACATGACTGCCATACGTGAAATCGCCTCGGGGCTGCGTTTCCCCGAAGGCCCCATCGCTTTGCCCAATGGCGACGTGCTGCTGGTGGAAATCGAGGCCGGCACACTGACCCGCGTCAAACCCGATGGCCGCACCGAGGTGGTGGCCACGCCCGGGGGCGGGCCGAACGGCGCCGCCATGGGCCCGGATGGCAAGGTCTACCTGTGCAACAACGGCGGCTTCGAATGGCTGCCGATCAAGGGCGGCGGCAAGCGCCCTGGCCATCAGCCGGCCGACTATTCAGGCGGTCGCATCGAACGCGTGGACCTCGCCACCGGTCAGGTGGAAGTGCTCTACACCCACGGCCCGAACGGCCCGCTGCGCGGCCCCAACGACCTGGTGTTCGATGGTCACGGGGGCTTCTGGTTCACGGATCTGGGCAAAGGCCGCCACCGGGATCTGGACCGCGGGGGCGTGTTCTATGCGCGCGCCGACGGCTCAGCCATCCAGGAAGTCATCTACCCGATGATGACGCCCAACGGGATCGGCTTGTCGCCCGACGGTCAACGCTTGTATGTGGCCGAGACACAAACCGGACGGGTCTGGGCCTTCGACATCGAAGCCCCCGGTGTCGTGAAAAAACTGCCGTTCCCGGCGCCCAACGGTGGCACGCTGCTCGCAGGCATGTCGACATTTCGGCTGTTTGATTCGCTGGCGGTGGATTCAGGCGGCAATGTATGCGTAGCCTCGCTCTTTGAAGCCGGCATCACGGTCATTCCGCCCGATGGCGGGCCGTCGCACCTGGTGTCGATGCCCGATCTGTACACCACCAACATCTGCTTCGGCGGGCCCGATCTGAAGACCGCGTTCATCACCTTGTCGGTCAGCGGAAAGCTGGTGGCGATGGACTGGCCGCGGCCTGGCGTGCCTTT
>CANHUQ010000023.1 GCA_947463885.1 Burkholderiales bacterium | reverse complement strand
TACGACGATGAGAAGCTGGGCTTCAACAAGGTCGCCAAGTTCTACTACTACCCCGGTTGGTGGGAAGGCGGCCCGGCGCTGCATGCAATCGTCAACCAGAAAGCCATGGCTTCACTGACCCCTGAATATCGTGCGGTACTGGATGCGGCAGCCGAGCAGGCCAACACCTACATGATGGCTAAATACGACGCCGGTAATCCGCAGGCACTCAAGCGTCTGGTGGGTAGCGGCACGCAGCTGAAGGCCTTCCCCAGGCCGGTGATGGATGCCTGCTTCAAAGCTGCGCAGGAAGTCTATGCAGAAACCAACGCAAAAAATGCGGAATTCAAGAAGCTTTCGGATCACTACTTCGCCTTCCAGCGTGACCAGATCACCTGGTTCCGTGTGACCGAGAATACCTTCGACGATTACATGGCCACTGCACGCCGCTGAGCGCCTACGGCAGCGCCGCCTGCGGTGCTGCCGAGCAGAAATTTGATCTGCGACACGCTGAATAAGGCCCGCTTTCGAGCGGGCCTTATTTTTTTGACCTGACCTTTACTTCGTGGCTTTGTCCTGCTTCTCCTGCTCCTGACGGATCTGTTCCATCAGACGTTTGCCGAGGTCTTCCTCTTCAGTCGGCTTTGCAGCGGGCGTTTCAGGCACTGTCCCGCCTGATGCGCCCGTTACGCCCTGCGCAGCAGGCACTGAAGGCAGCGCCGACGGCGTGCCGCCGGCTGGGGCCGTATCCCCCGAACCATTCTGCTTTGCGGCCTCGGAGCTGGCCCCGCCCGCTGGCTTGGTGGCGGGGTCTTCATCAAAGCTCTGGACTTCGATCTGCACCTTGTCGGTATCGACATTGACTGGCTTGTCGAGCCAGCTGGTCACCATCCCCGGCCAGAAGATCAGGATGGCCACCAGAAGCAGTTGCAGCACCACCCACGGTATAGCGCCCAGATAGATGTCCGAACTCTTCACCTCCTTGGGTGCAATACCCCGCAGGTAAAACAGCGCGAACCCAAACGGCGGGTGCATGAAGGACGTTTGCATGTTCACACACAGCAGCACACCGAACCAGATGAGGTCGATGCCGAGCTTGGCCGCCACCGGCGCGAGCAGCGGAACGATGATGAAGGCGATCTCAAAGAAGTCGAGAAAGAACGCCAAAAAGAACACAAAAATATTGACGATGATGAGAAAGGTGACCGGGTCGCCGCCGGTCATGGAGACCAACATGTGCTCGATCCACACGCCCCCGTCCACACCCTGAAACACCAGCGTGAAGACCGTGGATCCGATGAGAATGAAGATCACCATGGCGGTCAGCCGCATGGTGGATTCCATGCCTTCGCGCACCAGTTTCCAGGTCAGCCGCTTATGCAGGGCAGCGAGCAGGATGGCGCCCACAGCGCCCATGGCCCCGGCCTCTGTGGGCGTGGCCAGCCCCATGAAGATCGTGCCCAGCACCAGGAAGATCAGCACGATGGAAGGCACCATGCCCCACAACACGCGCTTCCAGAGCGCCCAGCCCTTGAGCGTACGGGCCTCCAGCGGCAGCGGCGGCATCAGGTGAGGCTTGAGCAAGGACACAACGAAGATGAAGGCGATGAAAATCAGGATTTGCGCAATGGACGGGCCGATTGCACCGGCATACATATCGCCCACTGACTTGCCCAACTGATCTGCGAGCACCACCAGGACCAACGACGGCGGGATCACCTGGGTAATCGTGCCGGAGGCCGCGATCACCCCTGTAGCCAGCCGATGGTTGTAGCCGTACCGCATCATGATGGGCAACGAAATCACGCCCATGGCAATGACTGAGGCTGCCACGGTGCCCGTGATGGCGCCCAACACCGCGCCCACCAAAATCACCGCGTAAGCGAGCCCCCCCGGCATGCCACCGAACAACTGCCCGGTGCCTTCAAGCAGATCCTCCGCCAGCCCGCACTTCTCGAGGATGGCCCCCATGAATGTGAAAAATGGGATGGACAGCAGCAGCTCGTTGGACAGGATGCCGAACACCCGCAGCGGCAGGTTGGCCATGAACTGAGCCGGGAAAAAACCGAGTTCGATCGAGACAAAGCCCGCCAGCAGCCCCAGGGCGGCCAGCGAGAACGCGACCGGAAACCCGATCAGCATGACGAACACCAGCCCCACAAACATAATCGGGGCCATGGTTTGCATGGCAATCATTGCAGCGGCCTTTCGTAATGCAGATCCATAGCGTATTCACCGCGAAGAAACGCGACGCGCTTGACGATTTCAGCCAGCCCTTGCAGCACCAGGAGCGTAAACCCCACGGGCAGCATGAGCTTCACCGGCCAGCGAATGAGGCCCCCTGCGTTACTGGACATTTCGCTGTGCACGAAGGAATCGACGAACCACGGCCAGGACATCCAGGCCAGCAGGCATGCGGCCGGCATCAGGAACAGCACCAGGCCAAAGAGGTCGATGCAGGCCTGACCCTTCGGGCCTAGCCGGGAGTAGATGACGTCGACCCGCACGTGTTCATTCATCTTGAGCACAAAGGGCGCACCCAGCAGCACCATCGCGCCGAACAGATACCACTGCAGCTCGAGCCAGGCGTTGGAGCTGTTACTGATGAGGTACCGCAAGGTAGCGTTGCCAGCCGACACCAAACAGGCAATCAGCACCGCCCAGACGGCGATACGACCTACTCGCTCGTTGAGCCAGTCAATGGCGTGCGCAAAAGAGAGCAGCCCTTTCATAGGGAGTTCCTTGGAGGGGCCGCATGGCTGCACAGGGGACGCAGCGTGGCCTCAATACTGAAACGAGAATTATATGCGCCGGCCAAGCCAGCGTACCGCAATGCCCCAGTGGGCCGTTGGTTCTTCGCTGCCGGATCAGACCGGATGTGGCTTGGAGCGCCGCATCGGTGGCAAATCAGTACAGACACCTTCATAGAGCTCGGCCGCCATCCCCATGCTCTCGCCTAAGGTCGGGTGAGGATGGATGGTGCGCCCGATATCGGTGGCATCGGCGCCCATCTCGATGGCCAGCGCGAGTTCGCCGATCATGTCCCCCGCGTGGGTGCCCACGATCGCTCCGCCCACGAGCCGGTGGGTCGTCTCGTCAAACAGGAGCTTGGTGAACCCCTCATCTCGCCCGTTGGCAATGGCACGCCCGGAGGCCGCCCAGGGAAACACCGCCTTGCCAACCGATATGCCCTGGGCACGCGCGCTGTCTTCGGTCAGTCCGACCCAGGCGATCTCAGGGTCCGTATAGGCCACGGCCGGGATGACACGCGCATCGAAAAAGGATTTTTCCCCCGCTGCAGCTTCAGCCGCCACATGCCCTTCGTGAACGGCCTTGTGTGCCAGCATGGGTTGGCCGACCAGGTCGCCAATCGCAAAGATATGCGGCACCGACGTGCGCATCTGCGCATCGACCGTCACGAAGCCACGCTCGGTCACTTGCACCCCCGCCTGCTCGAGCCCCAGCGCAGCACCGTTCGGCCGTCGACCGACCGCGCACAGCACCAGGTCATAGGTCTGCTCACCTGATTCCGGGGCTTGCGCACCTTCGAAGCGCACCGCAATACCGGAATCGGTGGCCTGTGCAGAAACGGTGCGGGTTTGGAGCATGATCCGGTCAAAGCGCGCCGCGTTGTGTTTGAGCCAGACCTTGACCAGGTCGCGATCCGCACCAGGCATCAGCCCGTCAAGCATCTCGACCACATCAATGCGGGCACCCAGCGTGGAATAGACGCTCGCCATCTCTAGACCAATGATGCCGCCACCGATCACCAGCATGCGCTGCGGCACCTGCGCCAGCTTGAGCGCGCCGGTTGAATCGACGATGCGCGGATCGTCGGGCAAGAAGGGCAGACGCACTGGTTCGCTGCCGGCTGCAACGATGACCTGCTCGAAACGGATGACCTGACGCACGCCCGTGGGCTCGCGCCCCGGGCCGGACGTGATGGCGACTTCAAGGTGGTGCGCATCCAGAAACCGGCCTTCGCCGCGCACGATCTGGACTTTGCGCGCGCGCGCCATGCCGGCCAAGCCAGCGGTGAGCTTGCCCACCACACTGTCCTTCCAACCTCGCAAGGCGTTCAGGTCGATCTGCGGCGCGCCGAAGGTCACGCCATGCGCAGCCAGCGCGCGGGCTTCATCAATCGCCGCCGCGGTGTGCAGCAACGCTTTGGAAGGGATACAACCCACATTCAGGCACACGCCACCCAACGTGGCGTAGCGTTCGACGAGCACGGTCTGCAGACCGAGGTCGGCAGCACGAAACGCCGCGGAATACCCCCCTGGTCCTCCGCCCAGTACCAACAGTCGGCAGACGACGTCGGGCGTCCCTGAGAAGCCTGCTGTGGTCATGTGTGCCAACTGAGTCGCGGACACGGATGGACCGGGAGCCACCGCAGGCAAGGCCGATGCAGCGTTCTGCGATGGCGCAGTCGTCGGCACCGTAAGTGTCGCACTCGAATCGGCGAGCGGTTCAAGCTCGAGCATCAGGCTACCCTGGCTCACTTTGTCGCCCAGCTTCACCTTCAGCGCGACCACTCGGCCAGCCTGGGGCGACGGGATTTCCATGGAGGCCTTCTCCGACTCCACGGTCAGCAGGCTTTGCTCGGCGCGCACCAGATCACCAGGCTTGACCAGCACTTCGATGACTTCCACTTCCTTGAAGTCGCCGATATCGGGCACGTTCAGTTCGATCGTCGACATGATGCAACTCCGCGGCGAGGGGCCTTCAAGGCGATAGACGGAAACTCAGGGGAACTTAGGGAAATTCAGTGCAACTCAAGACCATTCAGGGCGCTGCGGATTCAGGCCGCCTGCGCCTGGTCGGGGGCGGGGCCCGCGTCCTGAAGCATGATCTCGTGCACACGGTGCGGTCCGTGCGAGCTTTTGTCGAACTCGGCCCCCGCGGCCACGCCGAGCGTGGCGATCTGGGCGGCCGTACGCGCGCCCTTGTAGCTGGCGTACATGGCACCGAGCGCAAAGTTGCGACCAGACCCGATAGCCCAGAAGCGATCAAAGCTGAAGACTTCGCGATAGGAGTACACCCCGTAAATACCGCTCGGATTAGCGATGAGCGCCGTAATCTGAGAGCTTTCGTAGGGATCGTCGTCTTCTTCCTTGGGGTTGAGGAAGAACTGCTCTTTGAGCACCTGATGTGCGTTCAAAAATGTATCGAACACCTGGGCACGCGAATGCAGGCGGGGCGACTGAATATGGCCCAGGACCCGACGCAGCACTTCGAAATGCGCGGTGCTGCCGGCCAGCCCGATAAACGAGTCACCGACATGAATGATCTTGTCGTTGGCCTCGTAGTCGCGCGGCAATCGGGTTTCGCCGAAGGTCACCAGCGAATCCGCACCGATGGCAATGCGGCCGTTCTTTTTCACAACAACAATCGTGGTCACCGTCGCAATCCGATCTCAGAGCATGACACGGCGGAAATCCGCCAGGAGGCGCACGAGGTGTGCGTTGAACCGTGCCGCCGCCGCGCCGTCAATCACGCGGTGGTCGTAGGAGAGGGAGAGCGGCAGCATCAGTCGCGGCTCAAACGCGGTGCCATTCCAGTGCGGTCGCATCGCGGTGCGGCTCACCCCCAGAATGGCGACCTCGGGCGCATTGATGATCGGTGTGAAACCCGTTCCACCAATGCCACCCAGACTGGAGATGGAAAACGTGCCGCCCTGCATCTGCGCGGGCGAGAGCTTGCCTTCACGCGCCAGACGCGCGAGTTCAGCAGTTTCGGTGGCGAGCTCGGCCAGGCCCTTGCGATCGGCATCGCGCACCACAGGCACCATGAGACCGTTGGGCGTGTCCGCCGCAAACCCGATATGCCAGTACTGCTTGAGCACCAGCGCATCGCCTTCGAGCGATGCATTGAACTCAGGGAACTGCTTCAATGCATGCACGCAGGCCTTGATCAGAAACGCCAGCATGGTGAGCTTCGGGCCGGTCTTCTCGTTCTCGGCATTGAGCGCGACGCGAAAAGCCTCCAACGCAGTGACGTCGGCTTCGTCCTGGTTGGTGACATGCGGGATCATCACCCAGTTGCGGTGCAGATTGGCGGCAGACAGCTTGCGAATACGCGGCAGCGCACGGGTCTCGATCGGACCGAATCGTGCGAAATCAACCTTCGGCCAGGGCAGCAGTCCCAGGCCTGCACCGGCTTGCGAGCCAGGCTGCTCAACCGATGCGGGTGTCGCGACTGATGCAATGGCGCCCTTCACATACGCCCGGACATCGTCTGCAGTCACACGCAACTTAGGACCCGTGCCACGCACCACGGACAAATCCACACCCAGCTCGCGGGCGAATTTGCGCACCGAAGGCGATGCATGGGGCTTGACCACATGTGTCAGATCACCGGTGTCCGAGCCTGGCAAGGCTGCAGCACGATCGGGCATCGGGGTGGCCGGTATGCTCGCAGCCGGCGGGCCCGCTGACACCGGCCCGGCAGCCGCTGGGATTGACACTGCGGGCGCTGCTGCGACCGCCCGGGAGCCAGCCGGCTGCGGCACTGTGACCGCAGGTGCAGCATGTGCCCCAGGCAACGCGGCATCTGACTCAAGCGGTTCGATCTCGGCCACCACACTGCCCTCGGCCACCTTGTCGCCCAGCTTCACTTTCATGGCCACCACGCGACCCGCCTGTGCAGCCGGGATCTCCATGGACGCCTTATCCGACTCGACAGTTACGAGGCTTTGCTCGGCGCGCACCAGGTCGCCAGGCTTGACCAGCAGCTCGATGACCTCCACTTCTTTGAAGTCGCCGATATCGGGCACCTTGAGTTCGATCGTCGCCATCACAGTGCTCCGGTCTCAGGCGTCATGCGGGTTGGACTTGTCGGGGTCGATCCCGTACTTGCGAATGGCATCGGCGAGCACTTTGGGTTTGACCTTCTTTTGCTGTGAGAGGGCACGCAGGGCCGCCAGAACGATGAAGTGACGGTCAATCTCGAAGTGCGAACGCAGTTGCGAGCGGAAGTCTGATCGGCCGAATCCGTCAGTGCCCAACACGGAAAAGCTGCGACCGGCTGGAATAAAGGGTCGGATCTGATCGGCGAAGAGTTTCATGTAATCAGTCGACGCCACAATCGGTCCCTCATGACCGGACAGTTGCGTGGTCACGAACGGTACCTTTTGCGGCGCACCGGGATGCAACAGGTTCCAGCGCTCGCAGTCCAGGCCATCGCGGCGCAATTCGGTGAAGCTCGTGACCGACCAGACATCCGCTGCCACGCCCCAGTCCTCTTCAAGCAGCTTGGCCGCCGCCAGCGACTCGCGCAGGATCGAACCCGAGCCCAGCAACTGCACACGCGTGGCATTGCCGGCCTCCCCCTCACGCAGCAAGTACAGACCCCGCACGATTCCGTCTTCGCTACCGGGCTTGAGCCCGGGCTGAGGATAGTTCTCGTTGAGCAACGTGATGTAGTAAAAGACGTTTTCCTGTTCGCCCACCATGCGGCGCAGTCCGTCTTGAATGATGACCGCCACTTCATGCGCGAAGCTTGGGTCGTAGGAGACGCAGTTCGGTATGGTCGACGACAGGATGTGGCTGTGACCGTCTGCATGCTGCAGACCCTCGCCATTAAGTGTGGTCCGCCCTGAAGTGCCACCCAACAGAAAACCGCGTGCTTGCATGTCCCCTGCGGCCCAGGCCAGATCTCCCACCCGCTGAAACCCGAACATCGAGTAGTAGATGAAGAACGGCACCATGACCCGGTTGTTGGTCGAATACGAGGTGGCCGCCGCAATCCACGAACAAAAGGCGCCCGCTTCGTTGATGCCTTCCTCCAGGATCTGCCCTGCCTTGTCCTCTCGGTAGTACATCACCTGGTCCTTATCAACCGGGGTGTACTTCTGGCCTTCCGGCGCGTAAATGCCCAACTGACGGAACATGCCTTCCATGCCGAAGGTGCGGGCTTCATCGGGCACGATCGGGACAATGCGTGAACCGATCTCGGCATCGCGCGTGAGTGCAGTCAGTACCCGCACGAACGCCTGGGTGGTCGAAATTTCGCGACCTTCTGCGGTGGGCTCGAGCACAGCCTGGAAGGCATCGAGGGTGGGAACCTTCAGCACCTCGTCCGCACGACGGCGGCGCTGCGGCAGATAGCCCCCCAGCGCTTTGCGTCGCTCATGCATGTAAACCATTTCCGGGGCGTCTTCGGCCGGCTTGAAGAAGGGCAGCGCGTCGAGTTTGTCGTCTGCAACCGGAATGTTGAAGCGATCGCGAAATTCACGAATCGCCTGGGTGTCGAGCTTTTTGAGCTGGTGGGTCGGGTTTTTCGCCTCGCCCACGCGTCCCATGCCATAACCCTTGACCGTCTTGGCCAGCACGACCGTGGGCTGCCCCTGATGGTGGATGGCCGCATGAAACGCGGCATAGACCTTGTGCGGATCATGGCCGCCGCGGTTCAGTCGCCAGATGTCGTCATCGGTCATGCGCGACACCATCTCCAGCAGCTTAGGGTGCTTGCCAAAGAAATGCTTGCGCACAAAGGCGCCATCGTTGGCCTTATAGGCCTGGTATTCGCCGTCGACGGTTTCTTCCATCACACGCTGCAGAATGCCGTCCTTGTCGCGCGCGAGCAGCGGGTCCCAGTACGAGCCCCACAAGAGCTTGATGACATTCCAGCCCGAGCCGCGGAATTCGCCTTCCAGCTCTTGAATAATCTTGCCGTTGCCGCGCACCGGGCCGTCCAGGCGCTGCAAATTGCAGTTCACGACGAAGACCAGGTTGTCGAGCTTTTCGCGAGCTGCGAGGCTGATCGCGCCAAGCGACTCGGGCTCATCCATTTCGCCGTCGCCGCAAAACACCCACACCTTGCGATTGGAGGTGTCGGCCAACCCGCGCGCATGCAGGTACTTCAGGAAGCGGGCCTGATAGATCCCCATGATGGGCCCCAGGCCCATCGACACGGTGGGGAACTGCCAAAAATCGGGCATCAGCTTGGGATGCGGGTACGACGGCAATCCCTTGCCCTGGACTTCCTGTCGGAAATGGCTGAGCTGGTCTTCGCTCAGGCGCCCCTCGAGAAGCGCTCGTGCATAAATGCCGGGCGCGGTATGCCCCTGGAAATAGACCAGATCGCCACCGTGCCCCTCATGCGGGGCATGCCAAAAATGGTTCATGCCCGCACCGATCATGGTGGCGAGCGAGGCAAACGAGGCAATGTGCCCGCCCAGATCGCCGCCATCGGGTGGGCTCAGTCGATTGGCCCGGACGACCATCGCCATCGCATTCCAGCGGATATATGACCGGATGCGCTCTTCGAACTCGGCATTGCCGGGACTGCGCGCCTCGAGCTGGACCGGGATGGTGTTGATGTAGGCGGTACGGGCCGAGAAGGGGATAAAGGCTCCGCTTCGACGGGCTTTTTCAGTCAGCGCCTCAAGCAAAAAATGCGCGCGCTGCGGCCCCTCCCGGTCGATCACCGCTTCAAGTGCATCAAGCCACTCCTGGGTTTCGAGCGAATCGGCATCACTGGCCGAGGGCATATCGGGCAAGGCAGACATCCGGGTCTCCTGTCGCGGTGTAGGCCCAGCCCCGCGCAAGCGCAGGGCTGATGGGTGATTCAAAGCGGGCGTAGTCTAGCTTAACTTTCGCATGAAGAAACAATATTCCGCATAGTGATAACCACTACCCTGCTCATCCACTCGAGCACCGATCTGACCCAAGCCTGCAGTCATTTCGTGCTATGCTTGTCTGCTCAGCGCCCGTAGCTCAGTTGGATAGAGTACTTGGCTACGAACCAAGGGGTCGTGGGTTCGAATCCTGCCGGGCGCGCCACTTTTATACACGGGTCGATGGCTTAACCGCCCTCGGCCCGTTTTCGTTTGTGGTGCCGACCCCGAGCGTGACCGGACACCAGACGCCAATCGGTCGATATCCGACTGCCGGCGGCGCCCAAGCAAGCCTTGTCGCCCCTCACAGCGCGCTCTGAACAGCCCCATACGGTGCAAATGCACCGTTTTTCACCTGCACATCAGGCGAACGAAGCAAGACACAGTTCTGTAACCTTTGCTGATCGGCAAAGGGCCGAATGGACTGTGGAGCGCTTCGAGCATGACTTTTACCCAACGCATCTGGTCATTACCCATCCTGGCGATCAGTGTCTTCGGGGCCAGTCTGATCGTGAACTGGTTCAACACCCAGCGCACCGCTGCGATCATCGATCAGGTTGGGCGGGTCGAATACCAGTTCTTCATCAAGCTGCAGGCGGTCGCCACCGACTATGCCGCGATCCAGGAGACCTTCAAGGGTGCGGTTGCGGCCGCTGACAAGGACGGCCTGGTTCGCGCTGATACCCACGCTCAAGGCCTACGCAAGGTCCTCGAAGAAGCCAGTCAACTGCCTGGCAAACAAAGCGCCGCCCAAGGCATCCGGACACGGTTTGATGCCTGGTACACCCCCAGCCGAGAAGCCGCCAGCCTGATGATGGGCGACAACCAGGGCGAATTATCGGCCGTGGTGGACAGAATGCAGCGCGCTCAGACTGAATTGAGTGACGCGCTTCAAGCCATGCGCGAAGCCGCCAGCCACGGCAATGAAGCCGGGCTGCGAACAGCTCAGGAATCGCTGCAGAGCAGTCTGCTGGTCAGTCTGGTGACGGCCGTGGCGATCGGCCTGGCGCTTGGGATGGCCTCATGGCTACTGATTCGCAGCGTACGCCGTGATTTGGGCGGCGACCCGGCTCAGGCGCGTGCCGCATTGATTCGCGTGTCCCAAGGCGACCTGACCGAACCGATCAGCACCGCCGCGTCAGACACGACCAGCCTGCTGCATGCAACCCGCGCGCTGCAGGCCACCTTGTCAAAGACGGTCAGCGAGATTAGCCAAACCGCCGACTCTGTGACCAATGCTGCCCGCGACTTGGCCGCCGGCAACACCGATTTGTCACAACGGACGGAATCACAGGCGGCCAATCTGGCCCGCACCGTGGGCAGTGTCAGCGAAATGTCCAGCCGGACCCGCGAAAGCGCGCTGAGTGCGCGACAGGCCGCAGAGCTGGCCCAGGACGCCTCGCGCAGTGCCGAGCGTGGCGGCACTGCGGTGCACGACATCGTCACCACGATGAACTCCATCAACGATGGGTCCCGCAACGTCGCAGAGATCGTCGGCCTGATCGACGGGATCGCCTTCCAGACCAACATCCTGGCCCTCAATGCTGCGGTAGAAGCCGCACGTGCCGGCGAGCAAGGCCGCGGCTTTGCCGTGGTGGCCTCTGAGGTCCGCAGCCTGGCGCAACGCAGCGCAGCCGCTGCCAAACAGATCGCCGACCTGATCGGCGATTCAGTGACCCGCATCGACGCAGGCACCCGCCAGGTGCAGGACGCCGGCGCAGTCATGAAGGAAATCGTCGGCAGCATCCGCAGCGTGAGCGATTACGTGGCGCGCATCTCGGAGTCCTCGGTGCAACAGGAGCAGGACATCGAGCAACTGAACCATGCCATTGCCGAACTCGAGCGAGTCACCCAGCAAAACGCGGCATTGGTCGAGCAGGCCTCGGCCGCCACGCTCTCGCTCGAGTCCCAGGCCACGCAGATGACCCAGGCCATCGCGCTCTTCAAGACCACCGCCCACGCCTGAGCCGCCAGTCAACGGCCGGTTTCTCACTCACTCCAGCAAGGACCACCATGACACCCTTTACCCTCAAGCGCCTGGCCGGCGCAACACTCGCCTTGGGGCTTGCCGCGCCTGTTGCGCAGGCGGCCGAATTCGGCAACATCACAGTCAACGGCTACGGTCATCAATCATTTCTGCGATCCACCCACAACGAATTCCTGGGGGCCGATCGCAGCGGCTCCTTCAGCGACAACACCTTCGCGCTGGTGGTGACCGCCAAGCTCGATGAACGCAGCAAGGTGTGGTCGCAGATTGCATCGATCAGTGGCTCGTCGCTGGATGTGCACTGGTTCTATGTCGACCGCGTGCTGAGCGATCGGCTCACGGTCCGAGCCGGCAAGGTTCTGGCGCCGCTTGGCTTTTACAACGAATACATCGACGCGCGGTTCCTGCAGCAGTCCACCGTCCTGCCCTCGCTCTATCAACCGAACACCGATCTGGTGGACGAGGCCTACGGCGGCGCCGGCCTCACCTGGACACAGCCCGTGAGTACCGGTCGCATCGACTTCGATCTGTATGGCGGACAGATCGTGGAACACGCATCGGTCGCCAGTCAGCAGAAACAAAAAGGACTGGTCGGCGCACGCATGGATTGGCACACACCGATCGACGGGCTGCGTCTGATGGTCTCGGCCTCCACCAAGACTCAACTCAATGCAGGCGACCCGCAAGACACGCGCAAGACTTCAGCGATCCTGTCGGCCGGCTGGAATCGGGACCGCCTGGATCTGAAGTCGGAGTACGGCTGGATCGAACGTTCCATGGGCAGCCAAACCGACTCGACCCACGTCTGGTATGTGCAGGCCGGTTATGAGCTGACTGACAACTGGCGACCCTTTGCGCGCTACGAGATGCTTCGAGCGCCCGGCTATGCGTCGAACAATCCAGCGACTTATCAAAACACCCTCGCGCTGGGCGTGACGTATCGGATCAATTCGAACGTCGGCCTGCGCCTGGAGAACCATTTCAACCGCGGCTATGCGCAGCCCGCACTGTCCGGCGAGACCGCAGCCGGTACCGGTGTGAAGGACTGGCAGATGTTTGGTGCCAGCCTGGTCTTCATCTTCTGAGGAAGCACTGACATGAACCAACGAATCGGAATCAAGCTGGCCGCAGGCCTCATGACCCTTGGCTGTGCGTTCACTGCACTGGCCGCGGATGTCGTCGTGATCGGCAACAAGGACAACCCGAACACGGTCGACAAGGCGTTCATCGCGCGGGCCTTCAGCGGGGAAGCCAAGACCTGGCCCGAGGGCGGGCAAGTCATGCTGATCGATCAGGGCGAGGACAATCCGCTGCGCGGGGCCTTTTACACTTCGGTCGTGGGCAAGAGCGCTTCGAACGTCAAGGCCATGTGGGCACAACAGGTGTTCAGCGGCAAGGGCCTGCCACCCAAGATGATCGACGGCGATGCAGACGTGAAAAAAGCGGTGGCGGCTCAACGCAACGCCATCGGGTACATCAAGCCCTCCAGCGTCGACGATTCGGTGAAGGTGCTGCTGAAATAAACAGGGTGATCGGTCGCGGGCGCTTTCCGCCCGTCCGACCGCCGTGCTACCGTTCCCGTCGCTATGTCGCGACGCGCCCTTTACAGCCGATCGCCCTCGCCCGCCAACGAGGGATCACCGCCTGCAGGCCAGGCGCGCAGCGTGGCGCAAGAATCGGTCCGAACAGCCGACCCCGCGCCCATCGCGTTGCCCCCAGTGCGCCGCTGGCACGGTCTCAGGCAGGCCATCAACAGGCCGTGGACCCGTCTGCTGGCAGTGGGGCTGGCGGGTCTGATGCTGGGGGCTCTGGCGCAACGTCAACTGCAGCCACCCGCACGCGCACTCAGCCAGCGCGATATCGACGCGGCAGTGCTGCGGACCCTCGAAAATGAACCCCTGCCCTCGCCTGCAGCCAAAGCCTGGGAAGTGATCCGCCCCTCCCTGGTGAAGGTACGGCGCCTGGGGCCTGGCAAGAACGGTGAGCCCGGCGAAGATATCGGCGTGGGCAGCGGTGTCGTCGTGCTGGAGTCGGGGCTGATCCTCACCAATCTGCATGTCGTCGCAGGCGCGGATTCGATCAAGGTGGTCTTCGCCGATGGGCTGGAATCGGATGCCGATGTGGTCAAGGTCCAGCCGGATCAGGATCTGGCGGTACTCCAGGCCCGCACATTGCCCGATGACTTGCCCGCCGCCACGCTGAAATCCACCTCCGACGTGCGCCCCGGCGATACCGTTGTGGCCGCAGGCTTTCCGTTCGGCATTGGGCCATCGGTCACTTCGGGCGTGGTCTCTGGCCTCAAACGTGAATTCCGCTCGCCCGAAGGAAAGCAAATCCTGACCAACCTGATCCAGTTCGATGCCGCGGTCAACCCCGGCAGCTCGGGTGGTCCACTGATGACCCCCGAAGGCGAAGTGATCGGTATCGTCACGGCAGTGCTCAATCCGACCGAGCAGCGGGTCTTCGTGGGCATCGGCTTTGCCGTCCCCATCGAGAGCGCAGCCGCCGGCGCCGGCATGTCGCCTTTCTGAACGCACACTCATTTTTCTTCGGATGCACACGGCATGAACGGACACAGCGAACCAGGCCAGACAGACACCGACATCGCCGCACTGATGGAGCGGATCCTCTTCGAAGTGAAGAAGGTGGTCGTGGGCCAGGATGCCTTCCTCGAACGGGTCCTGGTCGCCATCCTGGCGCAAGGACATCTTCTGGTGGAGGGCGTGCCCGGCCTGGCCAAGACGCTCACGGTCAAGACACTGGCCACCACGATCGAAGGCCATTTCCGACGCATCCAGTTCACGCCCGATCTGGTACCGGCCGACCTCGTGGGCACCCGGGTCTACAGCCAGAAGACCGGCGAGTTCAGCACCTCGCTTGGGCCGGTCTTCACCAACTTGCTGCTGGCCGACGAGATCAACCGCGCACCGGCCAAGGTACAAAGTGCGCTGCTCGAGGTGATGCAGGAGCGTCAGGTCACCATCGCCGGCGAAACACATCGGGTACCGGACCCCTTCTTGGTGATGGCCACGCAAAACCCGATCGAAACCGAAGGCACCTACCCGCTGCCCGAAGCGCAGGTGGATCGGTTCATGATGAAGGTGCTGGTCGGCTACCCCAGCGATGAAGAAGAGTTCGTGATTGTCGAGCGGGTCACGGGCCCGCCGGTCACGGTGGGATCGGTCGCGACGACGGCCCAACTCAGCGCCCTGCAGCGCGAATGCCGCCGGGGTTATGTCGACCCGTCTCTCATGCAATACGCCGTGCGTCTGGTGTCGGCCACACGTGAGCCCGAGCGGCATGGCATTACAGACATCTCGCGGCTGCTGAGCTTTGGTGCCAGCCCGCGCGCCACGATCGCACTGGTAGAAGGCGCGCGTGCCCTGGCGTTTCTGCGCGGGCGCCGTTACGCGCTGCCGGAAGATCTGACCGACATCGCACCCGATGTGCTGCGCCATCGTCTGGTGCTGTCCTATGAAGCACTCGCCGAAGGACAGAGCGCGGACCAGATCATCCGCACCATCATGAAGGCCCTCCCCAAGCCACCGCGGCCGCTGCAGACCCATGTCGACCTTGCCCAGGGATCCTGAAGCCCTGCTGCGCCGCCTCGACTGGACGGTGATCCGCCGTCTGGACGGGCTGTTGCACGGCGACTATCGCACCTTGTTTCGCGGCACCGGGCTCGATCTGGCTGATCTGCGGGAGTATCAGTTCCAGGACGATGTGCGGCATATCGACTGGAACGTGACCGCACGTCTGAACACGCCTTACGTGCGCGAGTATCTGGAGGACCGCGAGGTGGCGGCCTGGTTTATCGTGGACCGCAGCGGCTCGCTCGGGTTCGGCTCCGGTGCCCTCAGCAAACGCGATCTGGCGGTGAACTTTGTGAGTGTGGTGGCCAAACTGCTCTCGCGCCACGGCAACGCCGTGGGTCTGTATGGTCACGATGCCCAGCAGGCCAGCGTTTTACCCGCGCGCACCGGCCGACGCCATCTGCTTCAGGTCGTGCACGCCCTGCAAAGCCCGACCGCACCGGCGACCGCGGGCCGCACGACCGACCTGGGGGCGATCCTGCATGCGGCTGCAGGCTGCATCAAGCGCCGCTCACTGGTGTTTGTCGTATCCGATTTCATCAGCGCACCGGGCTGGCCAGCCGTGTTGGCGCGTCTGGCCCAGCGCCATGAGGTGATCGCGCTGCGCGTGCACGACCCCTTGGAGTCGAGCCTGCCCGATCTGGGTCTGGTCACACTTGAAGACATCGAGTCAGGTGAGCAAATCCAGGTCGATACCGAGGACCGCGCCTTCCGACGCCGCTTCGAAGCCGCGGCACAGCGCCGCGAACAGGCGGTTCGCCAAGGACTGATGCGCGCCGGTGTGGACACACTGGAGGTCGGCACCACCGATGACCTGGCCGACGCCGTGCTGCGATTTGCCGACCTGCGCCGCCAGCGCAGCCGATTGGCAAGTGCCGGATCCCTACCGGCGCATCTGGCGCCTGGCGCGGCGGGTGCGCAATGACTTTTATCTGGCCTCAGATGCTGTGGCTGCTGGCAGCGCTTGTACCGCTCTTCTGGCTGGCGATGCGCTGGGCCCGCAAGGGCGGCAGGACCGCATGGCCAGGTTTGAAAACGCCCGCCGGTGCGCCCATCACTGCACGTGGATGGCTGCGCAGTCTGCCCATCGCTCTGGCCCTGACCGCTGGTGTCCTCTGGTGCCTGGCCGCAGCGCGCCCGGCTTCGGTGATCACGCTGCCCTCACCCCACGAGACCGTGATCCTCGCCATCGATGCCTCGGGCAGCATGCGTGCCACCGACATGGCGCCCAATCGGCTGGCGGCGGCGCAAGCGGCAGCCCGCGCCTTCATCGCTCAACAACCCCGCAGCACCCGCATCGGCATCGTCGGCTTCGCCGGCACCGCCTCGCTAGTGCAGCCGCCAACTGACCGGCGCGATGACATCCTGCAATCGATCGAACGTCTACAGCCCCAGCGTGGCACGGCGATCGGCAGCGCAATCGTGGTGTCGCTCGCTGCGATCTTCCCGGGCGCTGGGATTGACCTGAACAGCGTCTCGCGCCATCAAGGCGCCGGGCCACGGCCAGGCTCGCGTGAAGACCGTCGCGATGCCTCGCGTGATACAGGAGGGGGTGGCGCCGCAGCGCCAGGGGGTGAGGCCCCTCAGGTTGAACCCGGCACGTTCGATTCCGCAGTGATCGTGCTGATGACGGATGGTCAATCGACTGCCGGCCCCGATCCAGTGGCTGCAGCGCGGCTTGCTGCGAGCCGCGGCGTGCGGGTGTACACGGTGGGGATCGGCACGGCAAAGGGTGAGGTGATGCGTTCGGACGGCTGGTCGATGCGCGTGGGTCTGGATGAAGCTGCGCTCAAGACCGTCGCAGACCTGACCCGAGGCGAGTATTTCCAGGCCGCCAGCGCGGGCGAACTGGAACGCGTCTACCGTTCACTGAACAGTCGATTCGTGACCGAGAAAAAAGAAATCGAAATCGGAGCGCTGTTCTCGGTGGCAGCGACCTGCCTCGCGCTGGTCGCTGCGGCCCTGTCCATGATGCGGTCCGGACGCATTGTCTGACCCGCTAGCGTCCGACGGCATGCTTCCCAAGGGGCTGCACGCCGTCAGGCGTTGGACGAAGCGACCTTAGACCGGACCCATATAGGCCGAGGCCAAGGCCACTTGAAGTGCGGCCACGGTCTGGTTCAAAGAGCGCCCAATTTCCTCCAGATTGGCCACTTGGTCGATCCGACCACGCAGACGCGCCTGCTCTGGTTCGCCCAACAGCAAATCGAACATGCCGGTGGCGCGCAACAAGCCGACCAGCAGCGTGTCACGCGGGCTGGGGATATCTTCATTGTTGAGCAAGGTCATGATGCGGCTCTTGACCTCGCGCTCCTCGATCCCGCTGGTGGGCGGGTACACCCGCGTGCGAAAGACCCACATCAGGCGCTTCTCAACCGACTGCAGCACCCCGCGATTGACCAGACGTTGTGTGATGCGATCACGCAGCACCGGACCTTCTTCAGCAATGCGCCGCAACCAGGCCTCGGACGACAATTGCTTGGGCTCGCTCACGATATCGGCCAGCGTTTCGTCCAGGATCGAATCACCAAGCGGCGCCTTGGAGGTCACGAACAAGCGGCTCGGATCGGTATCCACCCGGCCCTCGAGCGTCAGTTCACCCACCAGTGCCGCTGCCAGACCAAGTTCCAGCGCCAGCGGCGGCAAATGCATGACGGTGCCGGTCTCATCATCGAGCGCGACCAACAGAAGCTCTTCGGCGAGTGTCAGGCGCGCCGGCGTTGCTGCGGGAGTCGTCATGGCGGGCCTCAGGACTGAATGTTGAGAATGCGATCAAACCCGCTGATCTGCAGCACCTCGAGGACAGCGGGCTTGGGGCTACGCAACACCAGCGTGCCGCCTTTGCCCTTGGCTGCCTTCGCCGCCGACAGGAACACGCGAAGCCCGGCACTGCTGACGTAATCAAGCTTGGACAGGTCCACCTCAACACTGGCCCCGGACTCCGAGAACAGCGCGAGCAGGTCTTTTTCGGCAGCGGCAGCGTTCGAGCCGTCCAAGCGTCCGATCGGAGCGTAATGAGCAGGATTCGACATGGCGTTTCAACTCAACATGAAGGTTTAGGTGGATACGGACGGGTGACGCACTTGAAACTACTGTCTGCAACCTGTGCAGTGTATCGCAGGAGCCTGGGCGCATCTCACGGCATTCAGGGCGCCCAGCTCACGGTGACATCCAGCCGATTACGCCCGTTCTCGTAGTGGTAGGCCAACCGATCGGAAAACTCACGCACCATCATGATGCCCAACCCACCCGGCTCGGCATCCATCAGATCTTCAGGAAGCGCTTTCGTCTGGTGAGTCGTCGGATCGAATGGGGGGCCGCCATCGTCCACCGTCAGGGTTGCCTCACGCGTCAGGTCAGCAGCGTCCGAGACCGCCAAAGTGAGGTGCACATCCGAGGCAGCCGCCAGGGCGCCGCCGTGGTGAACCACGTTGGCAAGCAGCTCATCCAGACATTGATCCAGGCGCCGCACCTGCGCCTCGGGCATGCCGAGCTGCGCACCCGCGTGCGCCAGCCACTGCGATGCCCGGGCGATATCCTGGACGTCGGCCTTGATCGAAAGATTCAGTGCCATGATCGCAGCAACTTGCCGGGCAGTTCGCGGTGCAGCACGCCTTGTGCATCGGCCACCCGCACGCCATTGACCCACACGCCATGCACTCCGCGGGACTGCGTCACCACCCGGGTGGCCCCCGCAGGAAGATCATTGGCACGTGTACGCGCACCGCGACCGACCGAATTCGGGTCGAAGAGCAGCAGGTCTGCAGCCATGCCTTCGCGAATGCTGCCCCGATCCCGAATACCGAAAAACTCCGCCTGGGCGCTGGTCAGCCTGCGCACCGCCTCGGCCATCGGCATGGCGGACTGATCGCGCACCCAGTGCCCCAGAAGATGCAGCCCGAAGCCTGAGTCATCCAGGAAAGACAGATGTGCGCCCGCATCGGACAACGAAATCAGACTGTCGGAGTGATTGAGCAGCTTGGCGACGGCCTGCTCGTCGTGGTTGAAGGCTGTCAGCGAAAACAGGGTGCCGAGCTGCTCCGAGAGGGCCAGATCGAACAGGCAATCCAGGGGGTCGACGCCCTGCTCACGAGCAATGCTGGCGATGGTGCGATCGATCAGACCGGCGCGGGATCGGTCCACGGGTTGCAGTACGTGAATCAGATCCCAGTTGCCCGCAAAGAGTCGGCGCGCCGGGGTCTTCAGTTCGTCACGAATGGCCTGACGCAGCGCAGGATCACGCATCTGGGCCATGAGTGCCTCGCCCTTGAGGCCGAACACCGGCTTCCAGGCGGCCAGCGGCTCGAGCGGATACGGCGACTCAAAACTGAAATCGAACACCAGCGGGGTGGCCGCCACGGCGCCTCGCATGTGCCGACCACGGGCGTTGGCTTCGTGAATGGCAGACAGATCATCAAAGACGCCCTGGGGCGTGAGCGCCGAGTGCAGCAACGCTGCCACCAGGACCGGACGCCCCGATTCCGCAGCGAAGGTCTCGAGCATGGGCACCGGCGTGGACGGCCCCTTGGTCATCATGAAGACGCCCTGATTGCGCGCACGCAGAGGCTGAGCCAGCGCCAGAAATTCTGACCAGTCGGCCAGCCGCGACGGCATCGGGCGCCCGTCGAAGGCATTGTGAGAAGTGGTCGTGGTCGAGGCCAGCCCGATGGCGCCTGCTGCAAGCGCCTCATCAACCAGTGTCTGCATCCGGGCGACTTCTTCGGGCGTGGCCGCACGATCCGAGCCTTGTGTCCCCATGACATACGTGCGCAACGTCGAGTGCCCCACGAAGGCCGCCAGATTCATGGCACAACCACCGGCCTCGATCTGGTCCAGATACTGGGGAAAGCTCTCGAAGTTCCAGCGAATCCCGGCCTGCAGGCTGGCAAGCGACATGCCTTCGACCTGGGTGAGATTTTTCGTCACCAGGTCGCGAGACGCTGCATCGGGATGGCAGGGCGCAATCGTGAAGCCGCAGTTTCCGATGATCGCCGTGGTGACGCCCATGCCCACCGACTGGTCCAGGTAAGGGGCCCAGGTGATTTGCGCGTCGTAGTGGGTGTGGTTGTCGATGATGCCTGGCATCAGCGTCAGACCGTGCGCATCGAGGTGCTCGCGCGCCTCGGTCGCTGCAATGGGCGCATCGGCGTGCCGGACCGCGGCGATACGCCCGTCGCGTACCGCTACCTGACCCTCGAAGGGCTCGCCGCCCCGTCCGTCGTGGATACGTGCATGGGAGATCAGCAGATCAAACATGAGGGGAAAACCCAGTGAGGTGAATGCGCCACTCAGCGCGCTGGTTGAGGCCGAACTCGACAGGCTGAGCGCGGACAGGTCAAGCGCCTATCGCCATCTCGGCGAGCCGTGCTGAGTATACGGGTCGGGGCCTCAGTCAGTCGCCCCCACGCAGGCTTGCGCCGCCGTCAACCGGCAGCGCAACGCCTGTCACAAATTGCGCCTCGTCGCTCGCCAGGAAGAGGCACGCATGCGCCGTGTCCCAGCCGGTGCCCATCTTGCGACGCAAGGGCACCTTGGCATCACGTGCCGCCGCGATCTCGGTACGAGGCCGATTCCACTCGCGCGCCCGTGTATCCACCGCCATCGGGGTGTCCATCAGACCGGGCAGGACCACGTTGGCCCGCACACCGAATTCGGCATTCTGTCGGGCCACCTGCTCGGTGAACGCCACCATGCCTGCCTTGCTGGTCTTGTAGGCCACATTCGGATAAGTGCTCGACCAGGCCGCCACCGATGAGATCGCCACGATGGCGCCCGAACGCTGGGCACGCATGATCGGCAGCACATGCTTGACCGCCATGACGTAGCCGCGCAGGTTGATCGCCATGACGTTGTCGAAGGCCTCCTCGGAGATCTCGAACATGTTGCGATCGCCGCCCGACAGGCTCACCCCGACGTTGTAATGCAGCACATCGATCCGACCGAAACGGGCCTGAGCCTGGGCGATCGCAGCAGCCATCGCTGCCTCGCTGCGCGCATCGGCCTCGAAGGCCTCACAGACGCCGCCCTGCGCCGTCACGGCGTCGGCCGTGGCTTGCGCCGCCGACAGATCGCGGTCGACCGACAGCACGCGCGCACCTTCGCGTGCATACAGCAACGCAGCAGCGCGCCCGTTGCCCACGCCTTCTCCGGGGCTTTGCCCGGCGCCAATCAGCACGACCACCTTGTCCTGCATGCGCATCTTGTCTCCCCGCCCGGTTCCGGTGTGATGGTCAGGCAGTCTAACGCGGGTCGCCTGCCGCACCGGGCAGCGAACCTGTTGCGCACAGCAGCCTGGTTGAGGACGCATCGCAGCCAAACTCGGAGGTAGAGCCTGCTCCAAGGCGCGGGCTGATGCGTTGACCGGGTCGATGGCCACGCCTACCATCGACGCGTCGGCCTGCGCCATCAGATCGCCCGCCTGTGGCGACCCAACCCATGAACCCACCCACACTTTGCGTCGGCACGGCCGGCACCTCGGTCTGGTTCAGTCGCGATCTGGGCGACACCTGGGAGCGGCCCTATTCCGAATCGGGCCTGTATCTTGAAGCCCGCGTCTGGGCCCTCTCCAGCCACCCGGACCGCCCGGGCGAACTGCTCGCAGGCACCGACTCAGGCCTGTACCGGTGG
>CANHUQ010000022.1 GCA_947463885.1 Burkholderiales bacterium | reverse complement strand
AGCGATTTCCGCTGCATTTCAGCGGCTTCGGCGTAGCCTAGATCGGCGAAGACATTCGTTGTGCCCTCTTCGATCGAAACGACTGTCGCTGCGCTCATTTCGCTCCTCATCCTTTCAAAACGGCACCTTAGCCCCCGGCGCCACCGCACTGATCGCCGCCTTGAACGCCGCCTGAATCCGGGCCAGCGCCTGCGGGTTGTCAGCCTCGAAACGCGTGACCACCACCGGCGTGGTGTTCGATGCGCGAGCCAAACCAAAACCGTCGGGATATTCCACGCGCACGCCGTCGATGGTGATGACTTCGTCCGAGCCCGCGAACTTGGCGTTGCGCTGAAGCGCCTCGATCAGCTTGAAGTTCTCGCCTTCGGCGGTGTGGATGTGCAACTCGGGCGTGGCGCTGGCGTCGGGCAGGGCTTCGAGCACAGCACTGGGATTAGCCGAGCGCGACAGAATCTCTAGCAGACGCGCGCCGGTGTACAGGCCATCGTCAAAGCCGTACCAGCGATCGTTAAAGAACACGTGGCCGCTCATCTCTCCGGCCAACGGTGCGCCGGTTTCCTTGAGCTTGGCCTTGATGAGCGAGTGGCCGGTCTTCCACATGAGCGGCGTGCCGCCGTGCTTGCGCACCCAGCTGGCCAGATTGCGGGTGCACTTCACGTCATAAATGATCTGGCCGCCCGGGCGATGCGCCAGCACGTCTTGCGCATAGAGCATCAGCTGGCGGTCGGGCCAGATGATCTGACCCGACTTGGTCACCACCCCCAGCCGATCGCCGTCGCCGTCAAACGCGAGGCCGATCTCGCAATCAGTCTCGTTCAGACAGCGGATGAGGTCCTGAAGGTTTTCGGGATGCGCCGGATCGGGGTGATGGTTGGGAAAGTTGCCATCCACCTCGGTGAAAAGTTCAGTCACCTCGCAGCCCAGTGACTTGAAGAGCTGCGGGGCCAGTGCGCCGGCCACGCCGTTGCCGCAATCGATCGCGATCTTCATGGGCCGCGAGAGCTTCACATCGCCCAGAATCTTGGCGAGGTATTCGGCCGTGACATCGCGCTTCGTGACACGCCGCGGCGCGTTGGCATCAAGCCGGCCTGCAAAGGCCGGATCAACGATGGCCTTGTACAGCCCAGTGATGTCGTCGCCATAGAGCGTCTTGCCGCCCATCATCATCTTCAGGCCGTTGTACTCGGGCGGGTTATGGCTACCCGTGACCGCCACGCCCGAGCCCGTGCCGGTGAGCACCGTGGCGTAGTACACGACCGGCGTGGGCACCATGCCAATGTCGATCGCCTCAATACCCGCAGAGTTGATGCCCTTGGTGAGCGCGTCGATCAGGCGCGGACCGGACAAGCGACCGTCGCGACCGACCACGATGGCGGGGATGTTCTGGGACTTGGCGATCAGGCCGAGCGCGGCGCCCACACCTTGCGCGGCGGCGTCAGTGAGGGTGACCTTGGAGGGGTCACCGTCGACGATGCCGCGGATGTCGTAGGCTTTGAAAATGGAGGGGGAGAGGGACGACATGCTCGACATGGGAATGCCCTGACACAGATGGATGGAGTGGGATCTGCAGCGGATCCTTTTGCCGATGTTAGCGGAAACGCCCACGCACCCACCGCTACAATTGCCCCATGAGCCGTTCGGACCCCGCCCTGCACAAACCGGTTTCGGTGCTGGTAGTGGTCGTGAATTTCAACGGTGGCGCCCTACTCGGCCAGTGTCTTGATTCACTGTCCCGGCAGGCCTTCAGGGATTTTCGAACCGTCGTCGTCGACAACGCCAGCACCGACGGCTCGGCAGACGATCTGGAAACCGCATTTCCGGGGGTTGCGGTCATTCGCAGTGCGAACAACCTGGGATTTGCGGCTGGCAACAACCTGGCCATCAGGGAAGCGGATGACACGCCCTTCATCGCGCTGTTGAATCCCGACGCCATCGCTCAGCCAGACTGGCTGCAATGCCTGGTCAACGCCGCAAATGAGCATCCTGACTTCGCACTGTTTGGCAGCCGCATGTATGCCAATGCCCAGCACACGATCCTGGACGGCGTGGGCGATGCTTATCACGTCTGCGGCTTGCCCTGGCGAGTCGGTCACGGCCAGCTGGCACAAGGGCGATACCTTGAAAACCACGAGATCTTTGCGCCGTGCGCTGCGGCCGCTTTATATCGACGAGAGGTTTTTGACGCCACCGAAGGTTTCGACGAGGATTTTTTCTGCTACGTAGAGGATGTGGATCTAGGGTTTCGGGCCCGGCTTGCCGGGATGCGAGCGCTGTATGTGGCAAACGCTGTTGTTGAGCATGCCGGTTCAGGTCTGGTGGGCAAGCACAGCGATTTTCAGCTTTATCACGGGCACCGGAATCTGGTCTGGGCGTATGTCCGCAACATGCCCTGGCCCCTATTGCTCCTGTATTTGCCCCAGCATGTGCTGATGACTCTGTTCACCTTGCTCGTCTTTGCGACCAAAGACCGCGGTCGCATCCTGCTACGTGCCAAATGGGATGCCCTGAAGGGATTACCCAGCAGCCTTTCGAAGCGCCGGCAAACACAAGCGGCCAGAACAGTCACTGCTCGGAACGTCAGAGCCAGCTTGCAGCGGGGCCTGCCCAGACGATTTCGTCAGTCCGGTTGGAACTGAACGTTCACACGTGTTCCTCATCGGGCATGGCCAGGAGGTTCGTGCGACTGCATCGCCACCCGATTAGAATGTCGGGTTTTCTTGAATCAGCCGACGCCTTGCCCACCCAGCCGCGGTGGCAAGTTGATGCAAAGGGCTGATCACCACTCCGTATTGCGCGACATGTCCTCCTCCGCGACCGCACTCGATCCTAACGCCGCCCAGTCTGCTAGCTTGCGGGCCCTGCTTGGCAGCATCACGCGCCATCGTCAGCTCATCAGCCAGATGGTCAGGCGCGAGGTCGTCGGCCGTTACAAGGGCTCAGCGCTTGGCCTGGCATGGTCGTTCTTTAATCCGGTGCTCATGCTTGCCGTGTACACCTTCGTTTTTTCCGGTGTCTTCAAAGCGCGCTGGAATACCGCGGGGGAACCAGAAAGCATCGCGCACTTCGCGATCGTGATGTTCGTGGGAATGATCGTCCTGAGCCTGCTGACTGAAGTGCTGACCCGCTCACCCACACTGATACTGTCCAACCCGAATTTCGTGAAAAAGGTGGTTTTTCCTCTGGAGATTCTGCCGATCGTCACGCTGGGCGCAGCAGCGTTCCATACGCTCGTCAGCGTCGCAGTACTGTTGCTGGCCTTCCTGCTCTTCAACGGCTTCCTGCACTGGACCGTGGTTCTTCTGCCCTTAGTCCTTGTGCCGCTGATTCTGCTGACCCTTGGCCTGTCCTGGGGTTTGGCTTCTCTGGGCGTGTATCTGCGAGACGTGAATCAGGCGATTGGTCTGGTGTGCAGCGTGCTGATGTTTCTGTCGCCGATCTTCTATCCGCTTTCTGCCGTTCCCGAAAGATATCGTTGGATCATTGCTGCAAACCCGCTCACCTTCGTGATTGAGCAGGCTCGTCGCGTCGTGATTGACGGCGTGCTTCCAGACTGGACTGGATTACTGCTGTACACGATTGCGGCAGGGTTAGTCGGCTGGGGAGGATTTGCCTGGTTCCAGAAGACGCGCAAGGGATTTGCCGATGTCCTCTGACAACACGGTCATCAGCGTCCAGGCGCTGGGCAAACGCTACGAAATCTACGATCGGCCCGGCGATCGACTCAAGCAGTTCATTTTGCCGCGGGCCTCGCGAGCCCTCGGTTTGCCCATCCGTCAGCATTTTCGTGAGTTCTGGGCGCTCAACGACGTCAGCTTCGAGGTCGGCCGGGGCGAAACGGTGGGCATCATCGGCCGCAATGGCAGTGGTAAATCAACGCTGCTGCAAATGATCTGCGGCACCTTGAATCCGACATCCGGATCAATCAGGGTTCAGGGCAAGGTGGCTGCCCTGCTGGAACTGGGCTCCGGATTCAACCCGGAATTCACCGGCCGAGAAAACGTTCACATGAACGCCGCTCTGCTTGGCTTGCGAAGCGATCAGATCGAATCGCGATTCGACGATATCGTGGCCTTCGCAGACATCGGCGATCACATCGAGCAACCCGTCAAGACTTACTCGAGCGGCATGCTGGTGCGCCTGGCCTTTGCGGTGATTGCCCACGTCGATGCAGACGTGCTCGTGATTGACGAGGCACTGGCGGTGGGCGATGCGTTCTTCACGCAGAAATGCATGCGATTTTTGCGGATGTTCATGCAGAACGGTACGGTCCTCTTCGTGAGCCACGACACGGCTAGCATTAAGAATCTTTGCGACCATGCCATCTGGCTCGATCAAGGAAGAGTGGTCGCCTCTGGCACCCCCAAGGACGTCTGCGAGCAATATCTCGAGGCGTTCTACGAAGCTCAGCAAGGGAAGTCGTCCTCGACGCGCCGAATCGAGAAGGTCGCGATAACGGGCGGAGCAACGAGCAAGGATCAACGATCAGACCTGATCAACCGCTCAACCTTGCGAAACGACCTGCGGGTGTTCGAATTCAATCCGGATGCAGCTTCATTCGGAACAGGACATGCTCGGATCAGGGAAGTGCAACTGCTGAACGAAAACGGCCTGCCCATGTCCTGGATCATTGGCGGCGAACCTGTCAGCCTTCGCATCGCTATTGCTGCCCACGAGCCCTTGCACAACCCGATCGTCGGATTTTTCCTCAAGGACTCCCTTGGCCAGACATTGTTTGGGGACAACACCTACCTGACGTACAAAGATCAGGCCATCTCGATCGATCCCGGGGAGATGTTCCAGGCCAGCTTTGCATTTCTGATGCCCATCCTGCCCAGTGGCAACTACAGCATCCAGGTGGCCATCGCGACGGGCACGCAGGACGCTCATGTGCAGCATCAATGGATTCACGACGCGCTGATTCTTAAATCGGAATCGACCAGCGCGTCTACCGGACTCATGGGAATACCGATGTCCGAGATTTCCATCCGGCGCATCGCCACACCGGATTGATGAGTCATCACTAGGCAAACCGATATGACTGAAAACCTGCCCTCTGGCGACCTGGAATGGACCGGCGAGCGTTACCTGCCCCGAATCGGCGGCGGAATCGAACTCGAGCATCGCCACCGGTATGCGGTGGCGTGCCAGCTGGCCGCCGGCAAGCGCGTCCTGGACATTGCCAGCGGCGAGGGCTACGGATCCAACACACTCGCTGAGGTAGCTGGCCATGTCACAGGCGTGGACATTTCACAGGAGGCAGTGACATTCGCCCGATCTAAGTACAGGCGGCCAAACCTGGAATTCAAAGTCGGTTCCTGCGCGCAGATCCCGCTCGATGATCACTCGGTGGATGTGGTGGTGAGTTTCGAGACGATCGAGCACCATACTCAGCACCACGAGATGATGCGCGAGATCAAGCGGGTTCTCGCGCCGGGCGGAATCCTGATCATCTCATCTCCCGACAAGCTCGAATACTCGGATCGAACCGGCTACAACAACCCGTTCCATGTGCAGGAGTTGTACCGGGATGAATTCACCGGACTGCTGAACCAATATTTCAAGAACCACTTCCTGATGGGACAGCGCCTGTTCTATGGTTCGGCGATCATCTCCGAAGGTGTAAGCAGTCAGTTCCTGAGTGCGGCGAGCACCGAGGATCAGGCAAAGCTCGTCCCGGACCTGCAGCACGCTGTCTACCTTCTTGCCGTAGCCAGTGACAGTACATTGCCTTGCGCGCTCAGCAGCCTGCTCGAAGTGGAGGTCATGGCATCTGATGCTGCACGCTGGATGGCCAATGAGGTTGAGACAGTCAGACGCAGCGAAAGAGAATGGCAAGCCAGCGCGAGCGAATGGGAACAGCGATGCCTGGAAGCCAAGGCCGCGGCAACACAGGCGAGCGTCGCATTCGATCAGCAAACAGCCTCATTGACCCGGAAAATCGATGGGTTGCATGATCAATTGGTCGAACGAGAGTCCCGGATTGAGCGTCTCGAAACTGAGGCCCATCAGTTAGCCAAGGAAAATGAGTCCGCATTGGCGAGCGTCAGAAAACAACTAGACGACGTGCTTCAGTCGAGGTCCTGGCGGCTACTCTCACCTCTGCGCCGCGCGGTGAATGGGATCAGGGGCGACCAGTCTTCTGCCGCTCGTTCGATTCGGCCTGGTTTCTCGGGTCGAATCCGCATGAGGCGGGAGGTCATGCTCGGATCGGCCTTGCGCGAAATCCGTGACAGCGAGCTGTTTGATACCGAGTATTACCTCGCCAACAACCCTGATGTGAAGGTCACCGGTGCAGATCCGGCCCGGCACTATTTCTTGCACGGCTGGCTTGAGAATCGGGACCCCTCAAGCGCGTTCAGCACAGGTTGGTATCTGTCGACCAACCCTGATGTTGCGCGCGCTGGCATCAACCCGTTGCTGCACTACCTTCGAAACGGGCGGAAGGAAGGCCGTCTGGCGCTGTCAGCGCCCGGAACGACGGCAGCGAATCCGGCCATTGCCAATCCAACCAAAGCGCCAGAAATGGCAACTCCTGCACCGGCCACGTCGACACCTGCTGTGCATGCAGAGCCCATACAAGCCGAAGTTGAAGGGATCAGAGCCTCAGGCTTGTTTGATGAGACGTACTACAGGGCGATGTACCCAGATCAAAGGTACGCCACGCAGGATCCCATCAGTCACTACTGCGAACTGGGTTGGAAACAGGGCAAGAACCCATCAGAGGACTTCGATACCCGCTTCTATCTCGAAACATACGGCGATATCGCCGCGGCGAATCTGAATCCGTTCTGGCACTACGTGTACGCGGGACGTTCAGAGCACCGCCTCAGCTTGCCCGACTATTCAATTCGATTCGAAAAGGACATCCATTTCGGCGCAATCGCCTCGGACATTCAACTCATCGCGCTCTACGCATGCCCGAACTGGAATACGTTGCGTGGAGCCCGTCCGGTCACACGAGGATTGCCCCCACTGTCCCTGCCGCATGAAGACCTGACCTTTTATAACCAGAACGACAAAGACGTTCTTGAGAATCAGGTGCGGCTGGCCAAGCAGCATGGCCTGCGCGGATTTTGCATGGAGATCGCATGGGGATTCGAATCGAACCTCATTGAGTCACCACTCAAGACATTCATTGCACATACAGACCTGGACTTTGGTGTGTGTGTGCAGACCGAACTGCCTCATTCCGAATTCGATTCGGACACCTATGCGTTGTTGGTCCAGGCTGTCCTTGACCCTCGATATATCAAGGTAGAGGGCAGGCCGCTGATCGTGCTTAAGATCCCAGAACATGCGGCGCAGTCGAGCCGCATCTCAATCAAGGCATTTGTTGACAAACTGACCGCCTCAATCAATGTTTCTCCATTCCTGCTTGGCCGCTCGCCAACCGGAGCAGATGCACTCATTGCGTCAGGGCTGAGCGACCAGTTTGATGCCTCGCTGGACATTGCAGATATTCCGCTGCCACTTGAGATTGGAGACATTCTTCCGATTGATCGCTCAGGTACCGACACGGTTCCCTATAGCGTCATTGCGCGACAAGGAGTCATTCGCGCTTCGCTCGCCAAGAACTCCACTCACCCAGTCATTCAGTCGGTCACCCTCAGCAGAGACAACACGAGCCGTTCACCTGCTCACCCCCTGATATACACGCGGTTTCGACTGCACGACTACCGCTTGTGGCTGGACGCAGCCATTGAAGCCACGCGAATTAGCATGCCGGACGATCGACGGTTCGTTTTTCTGAACAGTTGGAACAATTGGAACGAGGGGCTGTTCCTTGAACCCGACCGCCGAGGCGGATATGGCCGTCTCAATGAGACCTCACGCGCTTTGCTGGGTTTGAAGGAAACCCAGGCGATGCCAAAGGTCTCCGTCATCGTGCCCAACTATAACCACGAGGCGTACCTGTCCAGGCGTCTGGACAGTATCTTTGGGCAAACTTACAAAAACCTGGAAGTGATTCTGCTTGATGACTGCTCCTCCGATCGGAGCAGGGAGATATTGAATCGGTATGCCCGCGAGTTCGCGGATATCACTCAGGTTATGTTCAACGACAAGAACTCGGGAGGACCGTTCAGGCAGTGGGCTAAGGGAATCAAGGCGGCAACCGGGGAATTGATCTGGATCGCCGAAAGCGACGACTTCTGTAATGACCGTTTTCTTGAAACACTGGTCAGATGCTTCGACGATGAGGCGGTCATGCTCGCTTACGCAAACTGTATTTTCGTAGATCGAAATACAGTGCCCGTCAAGTACACCTTCAAGACCCATGTTGCGGAACTGGATCACCCGGAAAAATGGGATCGATCGTATTGCGATACCGCACACAATGAAGTTCGCAATGCGCTTGGAATCAAAAACACAATCCCCAATGCCAGCGGAGTACTTTTCAAACGTCCGGTTGAAATGCCACTACTCGATGATGAGTCATGGCTATCAATGGTTGTTGCGGGTGACTGGTTGTTCTACATACACCTCATTCGCGGGGGAAAGATCGCGTTCTCGACCGAAGCAACGAATTACTTTCGGCGTTATGAAGGCAGTGCTGCCGAGGTCACCTATAGAAAACAGGTTTTTTACCGTGAGATCGCATCTGTCAGCAAAGCGATTGCCTTGAACTATAACGTCCCATCGACCGTTCTTGAGCAGTGCCGGGAAAGTTGCCGGGCGCTGTACGCGTACCACGTCGGCGGAAGCGATGACCAATTTGACTCATGGTACGACTATCAGGCCGTGCTCCAAGCGCAATCAGAGCGTTTACCCAACGTCATGGTTGCGACGATGGGATTTTATCCTGGCGGAGCCGAGATTCTGCCTATCAGATTGGCTAACGAATTCAAACGACAAGGGTTATCAGTTGTCCTGCTGAGCGCGGGTCTCCATGTTCGCGAAGAAGGAATCCGCAACATGGTACGTAACGACGTGCCAATCGTTGAAACATCCGATGTGCCACCGGTAAAGCAACTGATTCGCGATTTTGGCATTGATGTGCTCAACACCCATCAGTGGCACATTCAGAAGTATCCGGTGCACTTAGCCAATGTCTTCTCCGATCTCAAAGGCCATGTCGCATCTCTGCACGGAATGATCGAGCACGGAGATGCTTTCGGCGTCACCGAGGAGCAATTGCGCAGTGCCGACAGAAGCGTCAGCACATGGGTCTATACCGCGGAGAAAAATCTCGATCCGTTCGCCGACGTAGGATTGCTTGATCGGAGCTCAGGCCGTTTCGTCAAGTTCGCCAATGGCATGACGCCTCCTGATGTGGTGCCTGTACCGCGAGTCAATATGGGCATCCCCGAGGACGCCTTCGTGCTGTGCTGTGTGAGCCGTGCAATCCCCGACAAAGGCTGGGCAGAGGCTATCTTGGCCGTTGAAAAAGCACGCGCAATGTCGGGCCTCGATATTCGACTGATCCTGGTCGGGAATGGTACGGTTTACGACACCTATTGCCAGACGGGTGTTCCTCCATTCGTTTACCTGGCAGGCTTCAGCGAAAACTCCGTTGGGCATTATGCGGCTGCAGACATGGGCATCATGCTGACGAAGTTCAAGTCGGAAAGCTTTCCGCTCACGGTGGTCGATTGCCTGTTTGCCGGCAAACCCTATATCGCCACGGATGTCGGGGACATCCGGAACATGCTCACCGTGAACAATGAAGTTGTCGGGGCGGTATTTCCTTTGGAAGACTGGGAGGTCCCGATCGATCTGGCGGCACAGCTCATAGCCGGGTTTGCGATGGATCAGGCTTCTTACCAACGCGCGCTTGCCCTGGTCAGCACTGCCGCCAATCGATACCGCATCGATGTGGTCGCCGCTGACTATGTTCGGCTGTTTTGCAGCACCCACCAACCGCTTGCGGCACATTGACTGATCATGCGGGAAAGGTTGTCCAGGATCCTGCGCGATCAATGGCGAAGTCTGCCTGTTCCGATGGAACGCAAACTGCGCTTCAAGCAAGCCTTGTTCACGCGAATGCCCTGGGCGTTCCGTCACTTGCAGGCCTACCGCGATTGGGCTGCCGCGAACGGATTTCAGATCCCGGCTGCCACGGGCTCCGGGCACTTCCGGTCAACCCCTCTTAGCTCATCGCTCAGTGCTGGCACTTATGTACCTCGACTCGACGCCCCAGCCCCCGCCGATGTCCCGGTAAGGCTGATCGCCTTCTATCTACCCCAGTTTCATCGAATCCCCGAGAACGATGCCTGGTGGGGCGAAGGATTCACTGAATGGACCAAGGTCAGACCGAGTCTGCCCTTGTTTGTCGGTCATGAGCAGCCCCACGTACCGGGTGAACTCGGTTACTACCGTCTCACAGATTCCGAGACACCTCGTCGTCAAATCGAGTTAGCAAAGCTCTATGGGGTGGGCGGTTTTTGCTTTTACTACTACTGGTTTGCAGGCAAGCGATTGCTCGACGCGCCGGTCGAGCGCTTTCTGCAGGACACCAGCCTGGATTTTCCGTTCTGCCTGTGCTGGGCCAACGAAAATTGGAGTCGTCGCTGGGACGGTCTTGATCAGGAAATCCTGATTGGACAGAACCACTCCGAGCAGGACGACCTGGCGTTCATTGCACACATCTCGCGTTTCCTGCGCGATCCAAGGTACCTTCGAATCGACGGCAAGCCGGTCGTAATGGTGTATCGACCATCGCTGCTGCCATCTGCTCGCGACACGGCCATGCGGTGGCGAAGTTGGTGTAAGGAGCATGGCGTGGGCGACATCTATCTCGTCTACCCTCAATCATTCGATTCAGTTGACCCGAGGGTGTTCGGTTTCGATGCGGCGACCGAATTTCCACCCAATAATTCAGGCCCTCCTGTCATCACTGATCAGGTCGAACCCATCGTCAGTCATGAGACTCCGGTTGTCTATGACCTGGGCGAACTGGTCAGACGGTCGGCCGACTATCGCCCCGTCTCGTACACCTTGTTTCGCGGGGTTTGCCCGTCATGGGATAACACGGCCCGCAAGTCGAGCCGGGGCGCGGTCTTCCTGGGCAACTCTGCGCAGGGCTACCAGGAATGGCTTAGCAACGCGGCTGCAGACACCTGCAGGCGTCTGCCCAATCCCGACGAGCGGCTGGTCTTTGTAAACGCCTGGAACGAATGGGCCGAAGGCGCACATCTGGAGCCGGACTTACGCCAGGGATATGCCTATTTGCAGGCCACCCGAAATGCCCTCACGGGTGAAACCTATGTGCCGGATGGCCGGCAGCGCGTCGTGCTGGTATCGCATGACGCCCACCCCCATGGCGCTCAGTTCCTAGCGCTGAACCTCGCCAGAACCCTCACCCGGAGTCTGAAATGCGAGGTTCACCTCGTGTGTCTTGGCCCTGGACCGCTCAAGCAGGACTTCGCGCAGGCAGCACAACTGCACGACCTTGACGGTCATGATCCGTGCGGCCTGCAGGCCCAAGCGTTGGCACGCGAACTCCATGCGATGGGTGCTCGCGTGGCCATCGTCAACACGACGGTTTCCGGGCTGTTTCTGCAGACGCTCACGACACATGGTGTGCGTTGCATTGCCCTGATCCACGAGTTGAGAGGTGTACTCGAGCAATACAAGCTCCAGGAACATGCCCGGGTCATCGCGTCGCATGCCGACCAGATCGTCTGCCCGGCTGACAGCGTTGCCCGTTCCTTTGAAGCCTTCGCACAAGGGGGCGGCTCGAAGCTCGTCATCCGGCCTCAGGGTCTCTATAAGCGCGCCGACCGTTCGCAGACCCGGCAGGCTCATCGTGAGAGCCTGCGTCAGTTGCTAGGCCTGCCATCAAAAGCCCAGGTGGTGTTGGGCGCAGGCTATGCCGATGCCAGAAAAGGAGTGGACTTATTCGTTGAGGCCGCCCTGCGTTCGGCCTCCCGGGATGGTCGTCAGCATTGGGTCTGGATCGGGCATTGGGAGGCGGTCATGCAACAAACCGTCGAGCGCTTGTTGGCCCAGTCCGAAGCACTGCGAGGACATGTCCATTTTCCTGGTCTTCAGCAGGATACCGATCCGTTTTACCTGGGCGCCGATCTCTTTGCGCTCACCTCGCGGGAGGATCCGTTCCCGTCGGTCGTACTGGAAGCCATGGACGCAGGGCTGCCCGTGGTGGGATTCCAGGATGCCGGCGGCTTCACCGCACTTGAGCAGCACGGGGTGATGACGCTGGTGGCCCACGCCGATTCAACCGCCTTTTCTGAGGCGGTTGACAGGCTGCTTGACAACCCCACCCAGTGCAATGCCATGGGTGACTCCGGACGAGCCTTAGTCGGGAGCAAGTATTCCTTCCGGAGTTACGTCCGCGAGCTGCTGACAATGCTTGGGGTGACCCTGCCCCGCGTGTCGGTCATCGTTCCGAACTTCAACTACCAGCGCTATCTGGATACCCGACTGGGCAGCATCCTGGAGCAGACAGTTCCGATCCATGAGCTCATTTTTTTGGACGACTGTTCGAGCGACGACAGCATTGCTTTGGCAACTGACATCCTGTCCAAGGCTGACATCGACTTCAAGATCATTCGCAATGATCTCAATTCCGGCTCGGTGTTTCGGCAGTGGCAAAAGGGTATTGACCTGGCCACCGGCGATCATGTTTGGATTGCTGAAGCGGACGATGAAAGCGAACCCGCGTTCCTTGAAACCGCCTTGCGCGGGTTTTCAACGCCCGGCATCGTCATGAGCTATTGCGAAAGCCAGATGATCGATGCTGCTGGCACCCGACTCGCCCCCGATTACAGCGACTACGTTGGAACGGTCGACTCTCGCCATTGGCGCAACCACTTTGCCAATGACGGCAAGGAGGAAGTCCGGCAGTACATGAGCATCATGAACACCATTCCCAATGTGAGCGCAGTCGTATTCAGGCGCGATGTCCTGCAGTCAGTCATCCGGGAATCCATTGAGGACATCTGTCGGTTCCGGGTAGCCGGTGACTGGCGACTGTATGTCGAGGTGCTGGCAAAAGGAGGCGTCAGCTTCAACCCCAGCCCGCTCAACCGACATCGCCGCCACAACAGCGGCGTGACACTGGGGGAGCGGATGGATCTGCTGATCGGCGAGATACGCAACATGCAGGGTATGGTTTCGTCGCGATTCGAGGTGCCGCCCGAAATCGCTGCCAAGGCCGGCGCCTATCTGGATTCGTTGATGCCATCACAGGGCGCACGATCAGGACAACCAACATGAAAGTCACAGTACTCGGAGGAGGCGGCTTCATCGGGTCAGCCATCATTGATCGCCTTCTGGGCGAAGGGCACTCCATCAGGGTCTTCGAGCGTCCGCGCATCGACCCTTATCGTCCTTTCACTGACAGCGAACAGGTGGAGTGGATCAATGGCGACCTGATGAGCGTGCACGACATCCGTGAGGCTGTCCGCGGCGTCGATGCGGTCATGCATCTCGTCTCCACCACACTTCCAAAGAGCTCCAACGATGACCCCATCTACGACGTACAGAGCAACCTGATTGCATCGCTTCAGCTGCTCCAGGTGATGGTCGAAGAGCAGGTTCGCCGAGTCGTCTTCATTTCCTCAGGCGGCACGGTCTATGGCCGGCCGCAGTACCTTCCAATCGATGAGCGCCATCCGACCGAGCCCATGGTGTCCTACGGCATCACCAAGCTGGCCATCGAAAAATTCATGGTGATGTTCCAGCACCTGCATGGTTTGAAGCCGGTCATCCTGCGCGTGACCAATCCATACGGAGAGCGTCAGCGCGTCGAGACCGCGCAGGGTGCCGTCGGTGTTTTCCTGGACCGGATCATTCGAGGCCAGCCCATTGAGATCTGGGGGGACGGCAGTGTCTCGCGTGATTACATCCACGTCTCGGATGTTGCACAGGCCTTTGCAAGAGCCCTGACCTACGAAGGGTCTCAAGTGGTCTTCAATGTGTCCACCGGCAAAGGGACGCCACTGACCGAACTGCTGCAGATTATCGGCGAGGTCACCGGATTACCGGTGAACGCCCAGTTCAAACCTGCCAGGCCCTTCGATGTGCCCGTGAGCGTGCTCGACAACACGCTGGCGCAGGCGCAACTGGGCTGGAAGCCGGTCGTCAGTCTGAGCGATGGCATTGCCCGGACAGCCCAGTGGATGAGGAGCCGGTCTTCTTGATTCCACGCGGGTCCCTGCTGGCAACGTTCCTGCCTTATGCCCTGCTTCTGACTGCTATCGCGTTGTTCTGCGCCGGCACCCTGCTTCTGACGATCGAACCGGATGAGGCATGGAGCGTGGTGAGCGCGGCAAGAGCCATGGGATCTCCCAGAGCCTTGCCTTACGGAGTCGATCATCCGGTTGTGACAAGTGGCGGCGTGTATGCCGTCTTGCAGGGGCTGCTGTTTCGGTTTGATCAGGGTGTCCTGCCCCACAGGATTGTCTCGATCGGGTTCGCGGTGGCATTAATTGCAGTGGTCTACCGACTGATATCCCGGTACTCCAAGGACCGGACTGTCATTGCGCTCGGACTCTGCTTTTTTGTTGCGGCGCCGGGCTGGTATCTGGTTGCCCCCCTTGCGCTCGCGGAGATTATTGCCTCGACCCTTCTTCTGCTGTCATTCGTCTATTGGACCAGGCAGGGAGGCCTATCGTTCAGCTCTGCGCTGATTGCCGGTATGTTGTTCGGAGTCGCCTGCGCAACAAGAATGACCTGTCTGGGTGCTCTGCCCGCCATATTCATCTGGTCGGTCTTGTTCCGAGAAGATTGGCGCACGAGGTATCTGTACTCAAGCCTTGCGATTGCCATGGCGGTCCTGGTCTTCGCAGGCCTGACGGCCTTGTATTCGCAGTTGTTTGGTGTCGGCAACGTCGACGCGTTCTTCTTGTATCTGCAACAGAGTGCCGGATTAGACCCAAACCAGAAGCTGGAGCGTCGAATCAACTTTCTGCTGTCCGCGAATGCATACTTGCCAATACTCGGAATCATTGCCATCACCTCCTGGTACGCAACCCGTTTTCGTGCGCATCGGAATTCAGAGGCTTATCGGTTAGGCGCGCTGCTTGTATTGGCGGGAACTCTCCTGTTGATCGCCTGGCTATTGAGGGCCCCAATAGCCCACGTCCGTTACCTATGGCCCGCCATTCCCCTTCTTTGGATCGCTGTCATTCTGGCCGGGGTGACTCACCTGAATTCAAGCGCCCTGCGGGTAGCCCCTGGCTTTGTTCATGCCATCGTGCTTGCGGCCTGCTTCATTCAGATATTGCTGACGCTTCGGGCCTTGGCGGTCAGCGAAAGCATCACCCTGGAGTATGAGTACACAGGCCGAACACCACTTAGCACGTTTTCTCAACCCTTCGCTGCCCGAGGGCATCAGGCCGATATCTCTCGACTAGTAAGCCTACTTGACGCCAATTCAAAGGTTTATTCCATTCAACCTCTCGCAGCAATTCCCGTCTCATTCGAGGCGCAACGACGCATTCTTTCCATTCACCACGCAACTTCATTCAGCTCACGCGACCATGTGCTGTTGCTGCCGTCCGATCTCGATCTGTTCAAGCCCTCGTGGAGCACGATTGCCTGGATTGAGAACAACACCACCCTGGTGCAAGCCTACGGCGACTATTCCCTGCGATCCGTGAACAAGGACTCGCCGGGCCTTGACTCGGCGAAACAGAAAGCCGGTCAATAAGCGGCACTCCGACGCTCATGAGCCAACAGCCGTCAGCATCCATGTCTACGCAAGCCGATGGCTGGCTGGACCGTCTCCTCAAGCACCACTCCGCGCATTTCAATGTCCTGCTGGTCGTAATTCTGCTGGCCTATGGCTATGAGTTCTTCGGCTTTCATCTGACGATCGACGAGGAGATTCACGCGGACTACCGCGGCTGGATCGTCGAATGGCTCAACCAGGGCAGATGGGGCATGGCCCTGCTCAGCCTGCTGCTGCCGTCGGCCATTGTGCCGGCCGTATCGCCCATCCTCGGCATCAGCTTGACCGCACTGGCCTGGTGGCTGCTGCTGGCCAAGACATGGCGGTTCGGCAACGCGGCTGCAACCGTAGCTGTCGCCACCACCGTGACGTTTCCCACGCTGGCATTCACGATCACCTTTTCAACCCTGGCCTACGGATTCGGGGTGGGCAATGTGTGCCTGCTGTTCTTTGCGCGTGCGCTCGTCGCTGACAGGCTCGACGCTCGGGTCATCGGCCTGGCAGTCGGGGCGATGGCGATTGCAATCTATCAAACCTTTCTGATTGCTCTGGCCCTGGTGTGCCTGGTAGACGCCTGCCTGATGCATCGTTCAGCTGCCCGACGGCAGTTGTTGTCGAACTTCGCAATGCTGGCTGGTGCGATTCTCTTATACGTGACGATCGACAAGCTCGCACGGGGCGCCTTCGGTTCGCCGATCAGTTACGTCGGTGGCTTCGTCGATCTGAAGGGCCTTCTGGATGATCCGCTAAGGAAGATATCCGAAGCGCTGAAAGCGCTCAGACGCATCATCGGACTAAGCAGTGCCCGATTCGGGCTCAATTCGCCCTGGTTCGCGGTGCTTTGTCTGGTGTCAATCTGTATATCGGCACTACAGGCGCGCCGGCGTGACGCGTGGGAACGATGGGCCATGATCGTGTTCATCGGGGCCGTATTGGTGCTGCTGTTGGCTGCCGAAGCCATGACACCGAGCGGCGCTCCATTGAGATCAGTCTTCTACATTGCCATGGCCATGGCCATCTTCATCGCCTACGCCGTTCGGTCTGGCACCGCACGGATGCAGACGATCATCTTGTTGGCCGCCATTCCGACCGTGCTCGGCAATGCCATCATCACCAATAGCCTGTTCAACGCGTCGGCGATGGCGTATCGATTTGACCAGCGTTTGGCATCGGAAATCAGCACTGAAATTCGACGCCTTGGCGGCACCAACGGACCGCCCGCAATGATCGAAATCATTGGCGCACCCACTTTCTCGGCAACCCGACTCATACACCGCCGGGAGACCTTCGGCGCATCATTTTTTGAGTGGGAAGGCGGCAATTCCTATCGGGTGGCTGCCCTGCTGCGACTGGAAGGCCTACGGGTCGTGGCCGCCGATTCGTCAACACGCGCTCGAGTCGCAGAGAAAGCCATGTCGATGCCCACATGGCCTGCCACCGGGTCGGTGGCTTTGGATGGCTCGACTATCATTTTGAAGTTTTCGTCCTACACAGACCCGCAAGCTGACGCGTTGTGTCGTCAGGGCATCAAGATGGTCTGCCGACAGCGTTGAACTCCTGGATCACCCTATGCTCATCACCGACTTGAATGCCCGCGTTCAGGCGTATCGACGCGAAATCGATTCTGCTGCAGCGCGTGTCCTGGACCGCGGATGGTTTGTGCTGGGGCCCGAGGTGGAGGCCTTCGAACATGCCTTTGCCCAATACTGCTGCGTCTCGAATTGCGTCAGCGTAGCCAACGGAACCGACGCGCTCGAGATCGCATTGCGCGCGGTGAATGTGCGGGCTGGCGATCGGGTGGCGACTGTCGCCAATGCGGGCATGTACACGACCACGGCGCTGGTGGCCATCGGCGCCGAGCCAGTGTTCATGGATGTTGACCTGAGCACCCGGGTGGTCAGCGTCGATCAGGTAGCGCAGGCCATCGCGACAGGTGTGCGGGCAGTCGTTCTGACCCATTTGTACGGGCAAGCCATTCCCGACCTGGACCGCATCACATCGATTTGCCGTGCAGCGGGTGTCTTAGTGGTGGAGGACTGCGCGCAGGCTCACGGCGCTATGCATCAGGGTCGCCGGGTCGGTGGATTTGGTGATGCGGGGTGCTTCAGTTTTTATCCGACCAAGAATCTTGGCGCCCTGGGGGATGGTGGTGCGGTCATCAGTCAGAACGAAGAGATTTCAGGAAATGTCAGGCGCCTGCGGCAGTATGGCTGGCGCTCCAAGTATTGCGTTGAAATGCTCGGGGCACGCAACAGTCGTCTGGATGAAATGCAGGCAGCGATCCTGTCGGTCTTTCTGCCGCACCTGGACGCCTGGAATGCGCGCCGACGTGAGATTGCGCGGGCCTACTCGACTCAAATTCAACATCGCGACGTGATCCATCCGACCACGGGGGCGCAGGATTATGTGGCGCACCTCTATGTCATACGCGCTGCCAGGCGCGACGCCTTGCGCAGCCATTTGAAGCAGCATGACATTGCGACGGACGTTCACTACCCGATTCCGGACCATCAACAGCCGGCCATAGGAAGTCAGCATGCAGCCTTATGCCTGCCCAACACCGAGCGTCTGGCCAATGAGGTGCTCACCCTGCCCTGCTATCCGGAAATGACCGACGCCCAGGTCGAACAGGTCATTTTGGCGGTCAATGGCTGGGATGCATGAAGTATTCGATCATCATCCCGGTCTATCGCAATGAGGAGTCGATTCCTCGCCTGCTTGATGCACTGACCGGCATTTGCAGAGACCTGGATGAACCCGCTGAAGTGGTGTTCGTTGTTGATGGCAGTCCGGACGGTTCCTACGCATTGCTGAACAAAGCGATCGATTCTCTGGATTTCCCGGCGCAATTGCTCGCGCACTCCCGCAATTTCGGCTCCTATCCGGCGATTCGCAGTGGTCTTGAGGCTGCTCGCGGACAGTTTCTGGGCGTCATGGCCGCTGACCTTCAAGAGCCGCCTGAATTGATGACCGCATTCCTGACCGCTCTGGCAGCCGATGAATGCGACGTGGCCGTCGGCACCCGGACCGGGCGTAACGATCCTTTCTTCACGCGGCTTTCATCGGGCATCTTCTGGCGGCTTTATCGAAAGTTTGTCGTCAGGGAGATGCCAACCGGCGGCGTGGATGTCTTTGGGTGCAACCGGATGTTTCGTGACCAGCTGCTCCGCCTGGAGGAATCCCGCTCATCGCTGATCGCGCTGATCTTCTGGATGGGATTCAGACGCAAGCTGGTCGGATATGAGCGCCAGGAAAGACAGGAGGGCCGATCGTCCTGGACGTTGAGCAAGCGCATCGATTACATGATGGACAGTGTCTTTGCATTTACGGACCTGCCGATCCGACTGGTGACCCGCATCGGGCTGATGGGCAGTCTTGGCGCCGCGGCGCTTGGCGTGTCTGTCGCGACGGCGAAGCTTTCCGGGCTGATTGAGGTGCCCGGCTATGCCGCCACCATGCTGGTCGTTCTGTTCCTGGGCGCCCTCAATCTGCTCGCGCTGGGGTTGGTCGGAACCTATGCCTGGCGAACCTACGAAAATACCAAGCGCAGACCAACAGCCATTGTTGCCATGGCAAGAACCAACCGGAAGGATCACCCATGAGCAACCCTGCCTTTATCCACCCTCTGGCAGACGTTCAATCGGTGCATATCGGCGCGGGCACCCGGGTCTGGCAATTCGTAGTGGTCTTGCCGAAGGCACGCATTGGCCGCGATGCCAATATCTGCGCACACTGTCTGATTGAAAACGACGTCACCATCGGTGACCGTGTCACCGTGAAATCCGGCGTCCAAGTCTGGGATGGCGTGCACCTGGGTGACGATGTGTTCGTGGGCCCTAACGTCACCTTCACCAACGACAAGCACCCGCGCAGCCGGGTCTACCCGGAGTCCTTTGCAAAAACGGTGGTGATGAACGGTGCCTCCATCGGCGCCAATGCCACCATTCTGCCCGGCGTGACGATCGGCGAAAACGCAATGATCGGAGCGGGGGCGGTTGTCACTCGCAATGTTCCGCCCAATGCCATTGCCGTCGGCAATCCGGCCAAGATCATCGGCTATGTGAATGCAGGAAACCGCGAACTGGCCAACCCGCAGGCAACACAGGCACGCGCTGTTTCCATCTCCAGGACAACCGTGCCAGGTGTCACCCGACACACGCTGCGTGAAGTCCCTGACATGCGTGGCAGCCTCACCGCGGGCGAGTTCGAGCAGGATATCCCGTTCGTTCCGAAGCGATATTTTCTGGTCTTTGACGTACCCACCGCTGAGACCCGTGGCGAGCATGCCCATATCTCGTGTCACCAGTTCCTGATTGCGGTTAAGGGGAGTGTCCATGTTGTTGCTGACGACGGCACCGTGCGCGAGGAGTTCGTACTGAGCAGGAAAAACGAAGGCATTTATCTGCCGCCGATGGTGTGGGGCATTCAGTACAGATACTCCGCAGACGCGGTGCTGTTGGTGTTTGCCTCGCATCACTACGACCCCGATGACTACATCCGGAACTATTCGGAGTTCCGCAACCGGGTCGCGTCCGCCGGGACACGCGCCTGAGAATCCGAATGCCCCGAGCGCCACTGGCCTACCTGATCGGAGGGGGGCTCAACACCGCACTTTCGTTTGGCATGTATCTGGTGCTAGTCCGCTTTCTCGACTACCAGGCCGCCTATCTGATCGCCTACATTGCTGGCATTTTCTCGTCCTACTGGATCAATTCGGTCTTCGTCTTTCGAACGCCAATGTCTCTCAGGGGGATGCTGAAATTCCCCATGGTGTATGTCTTTCAGTACGTTGCATCGGCGCTGCTGCTCTGGTTGCTGGTTGAGCAGCTCGGTATGAACAAGGCGATTGCACCCTTGGTCGTCACTGCAGTCCTTCTGCCATTGACCTTTCTTCTGAGCCGATTCGTCCTGAGTGGAGCCGCAGCGGGGTCAGGAAAATGAGCGTTCCCTCTTCATCAGCCGACAACGCTGCGATCGGGAAGATGCGGGCGATGCCCATCTGCGACGCGGTCATCGTCAACTACAACGCGGGCGGGCTACTAAGCCGCTGTGTGCACGCCCTGTCAGCCGAATGGCCAGTCGCGAAGGTGATCGTCTCCGACAACGGTTCGGTTGACACCAGCCTGGTGGAGCTTCCGGTTGATTCAATCGGGACTGCGGAACTGACGGTTCAGAAAAATGACGCAAACCTCGGCTTCGGCCGAGCCTGCAATATCGGCTTCAGCCTCACTCAAGCACCCTACGTTCTCTTCATCAACCCCGATTGCATTGCCCAACCCGGCAGCGTTGAGAGACTGGTCGAAGTTCTGCAACAGCATCCCGACATGGGCATGGTCGGCCCCTTGATCCTGAATCCGGACGGCAGTGAGCAAGCAGGCGCCCGGCGCACCACACCTACGCTCGGACGTGCCTTTATCAAAGCATTCGGTCTGTCTCGTCTCGCCGCACGCTTTTCCGGCGGGCCCGCTGACTTCAATCTCGACAGAACAATGCTGCCCACTGAGCCATCGGAGGTCGACGCCATCTCAGGCGCCTGCATGCTCGTACGCCGAAGCGCCATCGAACAGGTCGGTCTATTTGATGAGGGCTACTTCATGCACTGTGAGGATCTGGACTGGTGCATGCGGTTTCGGTTGGCGGGCTGGCGGGTGGTATTCGTGCCTGATGCCGTGGTCATGCACGAAAAGGGCGTCAGCAGCCGCTCACGCCCCGTTTTTGTCGAGTGGCATAAGCATCGCGGCATGGCACGCTATTACCGCAAGTTTTTCGCCAACCGCTATCCGATCGTGCTGATGCCTGTTGTGCTCGCCGGCATCTGGGCGCGCTTCGCCTGGGTTGCACTCGGGCATCTCGTTCGCCGCGCATTGGCCACTCTTGGCTTGCGCCGGGCCTGAGCCACGTCGGATGGCCATGACCCTGTCAGCCGGCGCCAGCTTTATCCTGTCTGCGATCGTGGCATGCGTGTGCATCGCCACCATCCTGCGCACTCGCCTGGGCAACCGTCTGCTCGACCAGCCCAACAGCCGCTCCCTGCATGTTCATGCCGTGCCGCGCATCGGCGGCCTAGGCATCCTGGCTGGACTGATGGCCAGCGCGCTCATGACCGGCACAAGCCTGCCGTGGTCGATCTGGTGTGCTCTCCTGCTGGTCGTCGGGATTTCGCTGCTCGACGATCTTCGAAGCGTCTCGGCTGCCGTCCGCCTACCCGTACATCTTGTCGCGGGCGCCTTGATGGCCTGGGCGGCGCTGCCTGACGCGCCTTGGGTCTGGGCACTTGTGCTGGCTGTTGCGCTCGCCTGGATGATCAACCTCTACAACTTCATGGATGGCTCGGACGGCCTGGCAGGAATGCAAGCCTGCTTTGGCTTTGGCGCGATGGCGCTCGCAGCCCATGTGGGGGGAGACACAGGCGTGGCCTGCACCTGTGCAGCACTGGCCGGTGGGGCACTCGGTTTTCTGGTCTTTAACTGGCCGCCGGCTCGAATTTTTATGGGGGACGCAGGGTCCACCGCGCTGGGCGCGATGGCAGGAGGCATTGGGGCCTGGGGTGTGCACAGGGGGCTGTGGACGGCGCCTTTCCCGGTGCTGGCCTTTTTCCCGTTCATCTTCGATGCGTCGCTCACGCTGGCTGACCGAATCCGGCGCCGCCAACGCGTCTGGCAGGCCCACCGTGACCATGCCTACCAGCGGCTGAACCTGAGCGGCTGGGGGCATCGCAACACAGCGCTGGCCTATGGCCTGTGGATGATAGTCTGTACGGGAATCGCCCTGTCTGGTGTCGGACGCAAGCTTGACCCTCTGGTCTACGTCTTT
>CANHUQ010000021.1 GCA_947463885.1 Burkholderiales bacterium | reverse complement strand
GCTGCAGGCGGCCGACATCCTCATCTACCGAGCCAGTTCCGTGCCGGTCGGCGAAGACCAGGTGCCGCATATCGAGCTCACCCGCGAGATCGCCCGCCGCTTCAATCATCTCTTTGGCCGCGAGCCGGGTTTTGAGGACAAGGTGGCCGCGGCCATCAAGCAACTGGGGGGCAAGCGCGGCAAGGCGTACTCCGATCTGCGCACCCGATACCAGGAGCAGGGCGATGCACAGGCCCTGACTGAGGCGCGCGCCATCGTGGAGTCCAGTGGCAGCCTGGCCGCGGCCGATCGCGAGCGGCTGCTGGGTTTCATCGAAGGCTCGCGCAAGATGATCCTGTCCGAGCCCCGTGCCCTGCTCACCGAAGCCTCACGCCTGCCGGGCATCGACGGACAAAAGATGTCCAAGAGCTATGGCAACTCTATTGCCATGCGCGAAGACCCTGCGGCCGTGACCAAGAAGCTGCGCACCATGCCAACCGACCCGGCGCGTGTGCGCCGCACCGACCCGGGCAACCCCGAGCGCTGCCCGGTCTGGCAGCTGCATCAGGTCTATTCGGACGACAACACCCGCAGCTGGGTGCAGCAGGGCTGCCGCAGTGCCGGCATTGGTTGCCTGGACTGCAAGCAGCCGGTCATCGACGCGGTGATCGCCGAGCAGCAGCCGTTCATCGAACGTGCTCAGCCCTATCTGGACGATCCGGCCTTGTTGCGTGCCATCATCGAAGATGGCTGCAGCAAGGCGCGCAAGGTCGCGCAAGACACCATGCGCGATGTGCGCGAGGTCATGGGCCTGAACTACGGATTGCGCGACTGAACGCTTTTTCTTCCCGTGTCATGCGGGCTCTGTTGATTGATGACCACGCGCTGTTCTGCGATGCGATGGCCCTGTTGTTTGATGCCCGTTTTCCGGGCATCGCATTGCATCAGTCACATGACTTGGCTGATGGTCTGGAGGTTCTGAGCAGGGACTCGGACATCCGCCTGGTCCTGGTCGATCTCGATTTGCCCGATTCAAACGGGCCTGAGTCGCTGTCTGTGCTGAAGGCCTGTGCGCCGGCTGCGCGACTGGTGGTGGTGTCTGCCGACGACCGCCCTGACACCGTGGAGCGTGCGATCGACCTCGGTGCGAGCGGATTCGTGCCCAAGACTGCTCAGAGCGATGTGCTCGCCCGCGCATTGCACACCATCCTGGAGGGGGGCGTCTTCATTCCGCCGCCCCGTCAGAGCGCTCAACGGCATGCATCGCCCATCCAGCACACAACGCCCGTCGCACCCGCGCAGGACCTCCTGCCAGACCGGCAAGAGACGCTATCGGTGCGCCAGTTGCAGGTCTTGCAACTGCTGATCGAGGGTCAGTCCAACAAGCATATCTGCCGCGCCTTGAGCCTGTCCGAATCGACGGTCAAGACCCACATCAATGCCATTTTCCAGCGCCTGCAGGTCAGCAACCGCACGCAGGCGGTCATGGCGGCGGCCAGGCTCGGTTTGCGCTTCAGTCTCTGAGTGCGGTCTGGTCGCGTGTGCAGTGCAAGGAGAAGCAACTGCCGCGACCCGGGTGTGAGTCGAGTGTCACCGCCATTCGCAGCGCCGCTGCAGCGCGTCGAACAATTGCCAGACCCAGCCCGGTGCCCCGGGGCACGTTGTTTGGTGTCGGACCGACCTGCACGAATTCCTCGAAGATCTGACCCTGGTGCTGCAGCGCGATGCCGCGTCCGGTGTCGCGTACCTGCAGGAGCACCGAGTGCGTGCCACGCCGGCGGGCGCTGACCAGCACACCGCCTCGATCCGTAAAGCGCACTGCATTGTCGACCAGGTTGCGCAGGATCTGCTCGAGCAGCACCGGGTCGCTGCGCACCGTCAGCGTGGTGGGCTTGAACCGAACCGACAGGCCTTTGCGTTCGGCGGCGAGGTGCACATGTTGTTCGGTCGTCTGAAACAGGGCCGACAGCGAGACCGATTGCATGACCGCCGACTGCGCGCCTGATTCAACGCGCGAGAGGTCGAGCAGATCGCGCAGCAGCGACTCCATCGCATCGAGCGCGGTGCGTGCCCGATCGATCAACGCGCGCGCAGGAGAGGCGGTTTCACGCATCAGTTCTTGCGCCATGCCCAGCAGCAGCCCCACGGTGACCACTGGTTGGCGCAGATCATGCGTGGCGGCAGCCAAAAAGCGGGACTTGGCGGCGTTGGCGGCCTCCAGTTCGGAGGTCCTCAGGGCCACGCGACGATCCAGGTCGATATTCATGATTTCTACCGCACTGATCGCCGTGACCAGGCGCGCGACCAGCAGCATTGCGAGCCCGCTCATGACCAGCGGTGTGCTCAGGGGTAGCCAGAACCGATCTGTCAAAGGCAGCAACCCGGTCTGGAAAGCGTAGTCATGCATTCCGCAGGCGATCAGGACCAGTACTCCGAGCACGGGCAAGATGATCCGGCGGCGGCGCAGCCTCCAGGCATGTCGAACGAGCATGGCTAAGCCCGCGAGACTGATCACCGACAACACCGGATACACAAAACGCCGCAGCAGATTCATGCGATCAAGGGTCATGTTGCCTTGCAGACGCGCGGCGAGCTCGATGTGATCCAGGCTGGCAGCCGCCAGCGCCACGGCTGGCAGGACGATGGCCAACCCAATCAGCATCCGTCGAAACGGGCGCCACGTGCCGCCCAACGCTTGTGCAAAGAATCCGAGCATGACGGTGGTGACCACCTGCGAACTGAACACCAGCCAATCAAGGAGCCACGGCGGGAGCAGGGAATAGGTGCCCGAGTACCCGTAGTTGCGCAGGGCGGCGACCAGCATCATCGCCCCGAAAGCGCCCAGCGCCACCTCGGGGCGTCGACGCCACCAGATGGCGAGCATGAACAGGGCCAGGCCTGCGGTGGCCATGTTGAGTGCACGCGGCAGCGTCTCATCGAGGATGACCGTGTGCTCGAGGAATTCACGTGCTGCAGCCGCGCTGTCCAGTCGAACTTCCGACAAGCCACTACGCGATTTGAAGCGCAGCTCGAATTCGAGCTCGTTGGTGCCAGCGTGTAGTAATGCTGGAGGCAAATCGAATGCGGCCGCAACGGGATTGCGCCGGTTCATGTGTTGCGGCGTATCGACCTGCTCGGCGATCAGGGCACCGTTGAGGCTGACGCGATGAAAGGTGCTGATTCGCCTCAAGACCACGCCAAGCGTCTGCTCGCCCGGATCGATCAGCTCGAAGTACACGCGGTATCGGCCTGCACCCAGCTTGGCTAGGCCTCTGCTTGCCCAGGTGTCCGGCAGCATGACTGCTGTCCAGCTATGGCCATCATCTGCGCTGAACTCCGCGGTGTCGATCAGGATGGTGCGCATCCCTGAGCCCTGTGCCGAGCCGGCCCAGGCGGCATGAAGACTCAGCACTGCCACCAGGCAGCACACTGCGATGAGTCCCGGCAGGGCTCGGGCGGCACGGGCCCTCAAGGCTCTCTCAGATAGCCACGGTCGTACGATCAGGTGAATCGAACAGGTCAAGGTGAACGCAGGACAGGCGATTGGAGACTGATGGTACGCGCTTCGAACACCTCAACATGCCGCGCACTGCCCCTGGCCTGTCAAGGTCACTGCTTAGCCGCGTATGCCCCCAGGATTGGTCAGTTTGTGCACCCGCTGGCAGAACCTGTCATCGCTTTTGGGGTCGCAGTCGGCAAGTTCATCGAGCACATCGCGCGCGCTGCGCATCAACGTGTCTATCAGGTCGGGTTGCGGCAGTCGGCCATGGGCCAGGCAGGCATGGATCGTGATCTGCTGGCCGCGACGGCTGCGACATTCGCAGGGCGCGGATGAGCGCTGATCGCTCGGAAAGCCGTCGCGGGCCAGGCTGCAAGCCTTGTCCTGTGACTCGGAGCTGGTGGCCTGCACGGTGTCGGGATAAGCGGTGGCTGCCCGCGGATTGCGTGGCGGGCACTTGAAGACGCCGGAGTCTTCGCTGCTGAACCCGCCCATCCCGGTGGCTGACCCGGTGCCGTTGCAGGCGGCCACCTTCAAGGATCCGGCTGCAATCGTGCGACTGGCCCCGGCGGCCAGCGGCACCGCCTCGGTATAGAACTTGTTCAGGGGGCTGCCGTCGCCGCAGGGGCGCAGGAACGGTTCCTCGCTCTTTCCTGCGGCACAGATCGCCACGCTGATCGGGCCATTACACACATTGCGCAACACGGTGTGTGTGCCCGCCGCCGACTGTGACAGGCACTCGGGGGCAGGCTGTGCAAGGGCAGCCTGCGAAGCGAACAGCAGCAGTGCGCTCAATACGCCCCGCCACGCTCGACGCGCAGCCGTGTGAGTGTCACGCATCACCAGGCTGACGCGGGGCAGCGTCAGCAGGTTCTCGAGAGGCATCAATTGGCTGCCAGCAATTTGTCTCGTGCCGCGATGCAGGAAGCTTGGGAGCCGTAATTGCTGCCCGCGTTGTACCAGGTGCACCCGATCTGAGCGCTGTTGATTGAGCTGCCGGTCGAGCAGGCGGCAGCTTGCAGCCTGCCGCTCGAGGTGAGGCAGGTGAAGAGGTTATAGGTGGTGACCGGAAGTGTCGGAGCGGACGACGACGATGATCCCGGGCACAGCGTTTTGACGACTCCGGTCGCATAGTCGGCGACTTGCTGGTACTGGGTGTAGTAGGCGGCCGCACCCGCGGTGTTGCCGCTTGCGCAGGCCGCCTTGGCCGCGCTCAGATAGCTGTCGGCATTGGCAATTTGTAGCGAGCATTGCGCGTCAGCGTTGGCATTGGAGCGGACCGTGCTGCTGATGACGTCGACATAGCCTGAGCAGCTGGCATTCGATGCCGAACTGGATGACGAAGATGAGGAAGACGATGATGTTCCGGTGAGTGAGTCCAGAGCCCCGCCGCACCCCGTCATGACGCCTGCCAGTATCAATGCCGCAACTGGCGTCGGAATGCTGATTCGCTTGTATGCCATGCCCTGAACCTCGATATGCGATGCCCCGCGGGGGTATCGATCCGACTCATTCGGATAGGGTCAGGGTAGGGACGACACGGCGTCGGCGCCATCGGCTGATTGGCCGATAGACGGTAGCAATCAGTTGTGTATTGATCGGCGGCGTGTCAACCGCTCGCCGGCGATTTGACCAGATGCATCTGCCGCATCTGCGGCAGCGATTCCAGAAAATCCTTGAGCTGGGCCAGCGGCAGCGGTTCGCTGATGAAGGCGCCCTGCATGCGCTCGCAATTCAGGGCGCGCAATGCCTTCATTTCTGCGCCGGTTTCCACGCCTTCGGCCATGGCCTGCAGGCCGAGCTTGCCGGCCAGCGTGGTGATGGCCTGCACGATGGCGGCGTTGCCTCGGTCTTCGGGCAGGCCGCGAATGAAGGTGCGATCGATTTTCAGGCCATCGACCGGCAGGTTCTTCAGGTACGACAGCGAGGCATAGCCCGTACCGAAGTTGTCGATGATCACCTGAATGCCCAGGCGACGCAGCTCGCCCAACAGTGCAATGGTCTTGTCGCTGTTGTCGATCAGTGCATTTTCCGTGAGTTCCAGGCGCAGCAGGTTGGCCGGGAATTTGCGCTCGGCCAGCAGGCCGTTGACCTGGGCGAGAAAGCCGTCCTCCGAGAGCTGTCGGGGAGAGAGGTTCACGGACACCGCCACATCCTCAAACCGGTCAAGACCGATATCGATCCGGTCGTCGATCGCCCGTCGAATCGCCCACAGGCCAATCTCGCGCACCAGGTTATTGCCCTCGGCCGCCGGCAGGAACTGATCGGGCAGCAGCAGGCCACGCGTGGGGTGTCGCCAGCGCATCAGCCCTTCCACACCCACCAAGCGACGTTCGCCGACTGCCATCACCGGCTGGTAATACAGGTCGACTTCACCGCGTTGAAGCGCCAGAGGCAGCTCGATGCCCAGCTGCAGCTGCTCGCTGCGCGCATCGGTCTGATCGCCTGCAAAGAAGTGCACATCGTTTCGCCCCGCCGACTTGGCGCGATACATGGCGTTGTCGGCCGCCTTGATCAGGGCTTGCGCATCGCGCCCGTCATCGGGCGTGATGGCCACGCCGATCGAGGCTGACAGAAAATGTGCTCGGTTCAGCAACACGAAAGGACGCTCGATTGCGGCCAGCACCTTGCGGGCGATGTCCTCGATCTCAGTGCGGTCGCGCAGGTCGAGCAGCAGCAGGATGAACTCATCGCCCCCGATGCGCCCAGCCACATCACCCGTGCGGATCGACTCCCTGAAGCGACGTCCCACCTCGATCAGCACCTGGTCGCCCACCGAATGGCCCAGCGTGTCATTGATCAGCTTGTACCGGTCGAGGTCCACATACAGGACCGCTGCGGCACGTCCGACCTTGATCGCCTCGTCGAGCTGATGGGTGAGGTACACCCGGTTGGGCAGCCCGGTGAGCGCGTCATGCAACGAGGCGTGCAGGAGGCGCTGTTCGGCGGTCTTGCGCTGCAGGTAGAGCGAGATCGTGCTGGACAGGGTTTCGGCCAGCTGCTGTAGCAGGGCGTCGGCCCGATAGCCGTTCGGGCTGAAAAAGAGCAGCGCCGACAGCACGTTGTGGTGTTCGTCCACGATCGGCGCAATGAACGCTGCGTCCAGGCCGAGCGATCCGGTCTGGTAGCGCATGGCGAATTCATACTCGTCGGTCAGGCTGGGCAACCATAAGGGTTCACCGCTCGTCCAGGCACGGCCTTCCACACTCTCGCGGCTCATGGCGAGTTGTGCAGGCAACTCGGCCAACATGCGCAAGACCGCAGGCGTGCCCCAGCGCTCGCGTACGGTCAGCGCCCGGGTCCCAGGAATCTGCACAAGGTGCGCGCCGCCCGACCAGCCCATGGTGCGACACAGGGCGGTGATCAGCTCGGTCAGTACCTGTTCGGGGTCGGTCTGCTCACGCATGATCGCAGCCATCTCGCTTTCGAACTGCAAGAGCTGCTGCTGCTGATACTCGCGGGTGATGGTCCGCCCGACCCCGCGATACCCGGTGAACTGCCCGGTTGCATCAAAGGTTGGTCTGCCGTTGAGCGAGATCCGATGCAGATTGCCCTGCGGATCCCTCACCCCGAATTCGAAGTGTTCGAACGGCCGCTGCGCCTGCACATCGGCCTGATGCTTGTCCCAGTCGACCTGATGCAGATCGAGCGAATCAAACTCCCAGCTGCGTTTGCCGAGGGCGGTACGCGCCCACTCGCCGCCCAGCGCGCTCACGATACTGTCCGAGACATAGCTCACCCGGTGGTCTGCATCGGTCTCCCACACCCAGTCCGCCGACAGTTGCGTCAGGTCACGAAACTTCGCTTCGCTCGCGGCGAGTTGCTGCGCCATCGCACTCATGGCGGTGATGTCCTGCACGATGCCGGCGAGCCTGCGCACGCGCCCGCTGCGCCCACTTTCGGCGCGTGCCACGCTGCGCACCCAGACCTGGTCGCCGTTAGGGCGGCGAAAGCGGTATTCAACGCGTGCTTCATCGCCCTCTCGGATGGCGCGTCGGTGCGCGTCTTGCCAGCGTTTGCGGTCCTCGGGGTGGATCCGCTCAAGGAATGCCCGCGGATCAAGCGGGTTTCGCCCTGGTTCGCTGCCGAACAGACGATGCGTGCCGTCGCTCCAGAAATACCGCTGCGAGGAGAGATCGAACACCCACGACCCCATGACCGCGAGGCTTTCGGCGGCGCCGTACTGGGCCTGGAGTCCGTCAAGGCGTCGTCCGATATCGCGACTGCCGTCGAAGCGCTCAAAGACGCTCAACAGCACGAAACCGATCAGGCCTAGGGTCAGCAGGGCAATGACGGCGGCCTGTGGCCCGGGGCGGTCGAGCACCTGCGGCATGAGCACGGACCCGGCCCAATAGGCCACTGCCACCAGCAGGGTACCCACCAGAATAAGCAGTCCCGCCGGCTGCTCGCGCAGCCGCCCGTAGAATGGGGAGGAAGGGCTGGTTTGGGGTGCCATGGATCGGATGCGTACCGGAAAAGCCTTTTTGCTTCTGCAAGCCTGCACTGCGAATAATGACCGACAACCGCCCCGAATTATCCGCCCGCGCGGCCATCCGCGATACACCTGCTCCGTCCGCCTGGATCCGGCGCTGGTTGCCTGCTGCTGAGGGTGATCGTCATGCCCTGGATCTTGCCTGCGGGTCCGGGCGCCACAGCCTGTTGGCACACCACATGGGGTACCAGGTGCTGGCTGTCGATCGCGACGCGCAGGCGCTATCAACGATTCAGGGTAGTGGGGTGCAGACCCTGCAGGAAGACCTAGAGCACGGACGGTGGTCATTTTGCGCCCGGCGGTTCGACGTCATCCTGTGCACCCATTACCTGTTTCGGCCCCGTCTGGACCTGCTGGCTTCGCTGCTCGCACCCGGGGGGCGGCTGCTCTACGAAACCTTTGCGCTGGGCAACGAGCGGTTCGGTCGCCCCTCCAATCCGGCCTTCCTGCTGCGCCCTGGCGAGTTGCTGCAGTTGGCCTACAGGGCAGGCCTGCATGTCCTGGCCTATGAAGACGGCGTGGTCAGCCAGCCGCGTGCGGCGCGGGTGCAGCGTCTGGCTGCCGTGCGTGCGCCGCTCGATGACGGACGGATCGCGCTCGACTGAATCCGTGCGAGCTATCCGGCCGTCGCCCCGGCAGGGCAGGGCGCTGGGATAGAATCTGCACTTCGCGATTTTTCGTCGGACAAGCGAACATGATCACTGGCAGCATCGTTGCCATCGTCACGCCGATGCACGAGGATGGCAGCCTCGATCTGGCGCGCTACCGCAGCCTCATCGACTGGCATATCCAGAGCGGCACGGCTGCCATCGTCGCGGTGGGCACCACAGGCGAGTCTCCAACCGTCGATGTCGATGAGCATGCGCAGCTCATCAGTGTCGCGGTCGAACAATGTGCAGGGCGCGTGCCGGTTATCGCCGGCACCGGAGGCAACTCCACGCGCGAAGCCATCGACCTCACCCGCCATGCGGCTTCGGTTGGCGCCGCGGCTTCACTGCAGGTCGTGCCCTACTACAACAAGCCTGGCCAGGAAGGTCTGTACCAGCACTTCCGTGCAGTGGCCGAGGCAGTCAATCTGCCGGTGATTCTGTACAACGTGCCCGGCCGTACCGTGGCCGATCTGTCCAACGACACCACGGTGCGCCTGGCGCAGATCCCCAATATCGTGGGTCTGAAAGATGCCACCGGCGACATGCCCCGCGCCTGCGACCTGCTGGATCGACTGCCCGAGTCGTTTGCTTTGTATAGCGGCAACGACGATTCCGCACTGGCACTCATGGCCCTTGGGGGGCATGGCGTCATCTCGGTCACGGCCAACGTGGCGCCCGCCGAGATGGCCGCGCTGTGCCGCGCGGCGCTGGGTGGCGATCTGGTCACCGCGCGGCGCATCAACCGCCAGCTGCTGCCTTTGCACCTGAAGCTGTTTGTGGAAGCCAACCCGATTCCCGTGAAGTGGGCTCTGAAAAAGATGGGACGTATCGAAGGCGGCATCCGTTTGCCCATGACCGAACTCGAGTCGCGTCATCACGCGACGATCCTGGACGCTTTGCAGCGCGCGCAGGTGCTCGCATGACCAGGCCTTCGGGCACGTCGGCGTACCGGGCGCTGACCCGTGGCATGGGGGCCGCCCTCATTGCCGCCTGCGTCGCGGGCTGCTCCCTGTCGCAAACTCTCAGCGACATGACCCGGATCGACTACAAGTCGGCGTCGCAGGGGCGACCACTGGAAGTGCCTCCCGATCTGCTCACGCCGGGTGGTGATGACCGCTACGCCATCCCGCAGCGCGGCGCGGGGGCCACCACTTTTTCGGCCTATTCTCGTGACCGCACCGCCGAGGCCGCTGCACCTGCGGCTCAGCCTGGCGTGCTGACGCAGCCACCGGGTGCGCGCATCGAGCGCGAAGGGGATCGGCGCTGGCTGGTGGTCGATCTGCCCCCCGACCGTGTCTGGCCGGTCGTGCGCGACTTCTGGACCGGATCAGGTTTCAACCTGGTCAAGGACGCCCCCGAAACCGGCATCCTCGAGACCGACTGGTCGGAGAGTCGCCCGCCCGTCCCGGATTCCTACATTCGCAGCATGCTGTCTCGTGCGCTGGGGTCGATCTACACCGCTGGCACCCGAGACAAGTTCCGTACCCGCCTGGAGCCGGCGGCCTCGAGCACGGAAGTCTATGTGAGCCATCGTGGCCTGAAAGAAGAACTGACCGGGGCTCTGAAAGACTCCTCCTTCTGGTCAGCCACGCCACCCAACCCGGACCTCGAAGCCGAATACCTGCGCCGTCTCATGCTGCGATTCACGCCTGAAAGGGAAGCGCAGCGCGCGCAGGTGACTGCGGTCGCGGCGGTGGCTGCAGTGCCGGCCGTGGCACGGGCCACGCTCATCGATCAGAACGGCCGCTCGGCGGTGCAGATGCAGGATGGCTTTGACCGCGCCTGGCGTCAGGTGGGTCTTGTACTCGATCGCAGCGGCTTTACCGTGGAAGACCGCGACCGTTCGACCGGTACCTATTTCGTGCGCTATGTCGACCCGGAACAGCCCACTCCGAAGTCCGGTCTGCTAGATCGCATGATGGGGTCGGGCCCCAAGAAGGACCTCAGCGGACGGCGCTATCGGATACTGGTCGCTGACGCGCCACCTGGTTCGCGCGTCTCGGTACTCGGCGAAGACGGCCAGCCGCCGGCCACCGACGTCGACCGGCGCGTCGCCAATCAGATCGCTGCAGTCCTTCAAGACCAGTTGCGCTAAGCCGCCTCTCGGACCGTGCGCTTTGCCAGTCTGGGCAGCGGCAGTGAGGGCAATGCGCTCCTGATCGAAACGGCGGGCGCGCAGCGCCCCTACCGCATCCTGATCGATTGCGGATTTGGGCTGCGCGAGGCCCAGCGCCGCCTAGCGCGCCTCGACTGCGACGCCGAGAGCCTGTCGGCCATTCTGGTCACGCACGAGCATGGCGATCATGTGGGCGGTGTGTTTCGTCTGGCCCGAGCTCACCGTATTCCGGTCTACCTCACCCACGGCACCCTGCGCGCCTGCGAGCGTGCCGCGCAGGGATGCGAGGACATCCGCGTGATCGATTCCCATGCCGCATTCGACCTGCCTGGGCTGCGCGTGGAGCCCTTTCCTGTGCCTCACGATGCGCGCGAACCGGTCCAGTATGTGCTGGATGACGGCGAAGCCCGTCTGGGCGTCCTCACCGATATCGGGCACCCGACGACGCATCTGTCGGCGGCGCTCAGCCGCCTGACCGCACTGGTGCTCGAGACCAACCATGATGCCGGCTTGCTGGATGGTAGCGCCTACCCGCCGTCGCTCAAGCAGCGCATCGCAGGTCGTTACGGCCATCTGGAGAACGCTGACGCCGCCCGTATCCTGGCCTCGCTGGATCGTTCTCGCCTCAGATCGGTGGTTGCCGCGCACCTGAGTCGACAGAACAACCGGCCTGACCTGGCTCGGGCCGCGTTGTCGCCCATCCTGGGATGGTCTCCGGATGAAGTGGCCGTGGCCGATCAGGATGAGGGCTTGGCTTGGAGACCGGCCTGAAGGAGGCTCGAACGCCATGAAACGCATGCTGAGTGTCGTGACTGAAACGCTGGTGATCGCCTGCGAGGAGAGCGGCCCGCCCCAGGGGCCGGCCGTGGTGCTGCTGCATGGTTTTCCCTATGATCCGCGTGCCTTCGATACGGTGGCTGATCAGCTGGGTCAGGCGGGGTGTCGTGTGCTCGTGCCCTACCTGCGCGGCTATGGCCCCACACGGTTTCTGCACGCCGACACGATGCGTTCGGGGCAGCAGGGCGCGTTGGCGCACGATCTGCGCGACCTGATGGACCAGCTGGGGCTCGCGCAGGCTGTACTCGGAGGCTTTGACTGGGGCGGTCGGGCGGCCTGTGTGGCCGCAGCGCTGTGGCCCGACCGCGTGCGTGGTCTGGTGACCTGTTGCGGTTACCAGATCCAGGATATCGCTGCGGCGGCGCTGCCAGCTGACCCGCAGACCGAGTACCGCATGTGGTACCAGTACTACTTCCATACCGAGCGTGGGCGTGCTGGCCTGACCACGCACCGGGACGCACTGTGCCGCGAGCTCTGGCGCCTGTGGTCACCTGTCTGGGCGTTCGACGAGGCCACCTTCACCCGAACCGCGGTCTCGTTTCAGAACCCTGATTTCGTCGAGGTGGTGCTGCACTCGTATCGCCATCGCTTTGGCTACGCGCCAGGCGATCCCCGCTATGCGCACACCGAAGCGCTGCTGTCGAGGCGTCCGCCTATTCTTGTGCCGAGCATCGCTCTGCACGGGTCCAGTGATGGCGTCAATCCGCCCGCGGGTTCGGTCGGTCACGAACAGTTCTTTGGTCCGCAGTATGAACGCAGGCTGCTTGATGACACCGGCCACAACCCGCCGCAGGAGTCCCCTCAGGCGTTCGTTCGCGCCATTCTGGATCTGATGAACTGAGGGCCGGCGGGCTCGGCGACCGGTCGAGGCCACACGAAAAAAAGGCCAGCCTGGGTTGCCCAAGCCGGCCTTGTTCTGCACATGCCGGCCATGGGAGCCGGCATGTCGCTGCGCCTTGACTTACTTCTTGGTGGCGTCCTTGGCGGCCTCGACTGCCTTGGCGGCTGCGTCCTTGGCGGCGTCGGCCGCAGCGCTGGCAGCGCTCGAAGCTGCAGCACCGGCAGCGGCAGCGGCATCCTTGGCCACGGCGGTGGCGTCTTTGGCGGCATCTTTAGCGACGTCGGTTGCAGTCGCGGCGGCGTCCTTGGCTACGTCCTTGGCGGCATTCGCTGCGGCGCCGGCTGCATCCTTGGCAGCATCGACGGCCTTGGCTGCAGCATCCTTGGCGGCATCAACCGGTGTGGGGGCCGGTGCCGGGGCGGCGGCGGGCGCTGGTGCGGGTGCTGGCGCACGCGCCTCTTCCTTCTTGCCGCAGGCAACAAGGGTCAGGGCAATCAGCGATGCGGCGAGGAGGGACTTCTTCATGGCGGCAATCCTAAAGGAGGCAAAGGGAAGGGACGAATTCGCGACAGCCCTCTATTTTAGCAAATGGCTGCGATAAAGACACATTTGTCTGGTTTTCCAAGGAAGATGGTGGTGGTTACAGCCCCAGGGTGGTGCTTGGCAGGCAGGGCGGAGCCGCCTGCCAGACCCGATCCCACTGCACCCAGAGCGCACTCGCCCCGGCGGCTGCGCCCGTTTCCAGCGTGCCCCTGAAGCTGTCGAAGTGCGCACGTCTCAGCACATGCAGGCGATCGCCTAGCACCAGGCCGCTGCCGTCGAAAGCCTCATCGGGAAGGCGCCTGCATTCAAAGCCTTCTGGTCGTAGGCGACGCAAGCGAGCCAGGCGTGGCGCCCGCCGTGCGAGCCAGTCCGGCTCATGGACCAGCAGGCGAATCCGCGCGCGTCGATCACGGCGCAGCCATTCATCGAGCAACGCGGCGCCTTGTGAGGTCTCCAAAGGCCAGTCGTGAAAGTCTTGATCCACGAACATCAGCTCGCGCCTGCAGGCGCCGATCATCGCCAGAACGCCCGTGTCGAAGGCACTGCGATGCTCAAAGTGCGCGGGCACTCCGAGTGCGTTCGTCGACGTCATGCGCTCACCGGCCTGTGGCCTGCACCGTGCCCAGATGCAGCCATCCATCACGGCTCCAGGCATGCAGTCGTTGCACGAGCGCAGGATGTTGGAGCACTGTGCCCAGGCGAGCCGCACTGAGTTCTCGGGCATTGGCCAGGGCGCGCAGCGGCGCACGCTCGTGAGGTGCTGTATCGCAGGGCTCGCCATTGATAAAGACCTGCGTGCCGCGCCAGGCCATGCGGGTACGACGATCCAGCACCACGCCCCGCCGGCGCGCTTGAGTTGTGAATTGCGCCAGGGAGTGCATGCGGCCAGCACCTTCGAACCACACATCGGGTGCGGGCTCGGTGAGATAACACCCGATGAAGCGTTCGATGTCGCTGCGGCGCGGGCGCCAGTCGCTGGCCCAACCCTGCAATTGCGTCACCAGATCAGGTGGCAAGGCCCCCGGCTGATGCGAGGCCACACGGCCACGGTCCGAGAAGCGAGGGTCTGAGCCGCCCGGGTTGTCGGCGCTGGCCGCCAGAAAGGCGCTGAGGAATTCATGGCGCGACGGCGCCCGAAAGCCAATCGACAAGGTGATGCATTCGCCCGCCGCGGTACCCTCATGTCCCCAGCCCGGAGGGACGTACAGCATATCGCCAGGCCCCAGGAGCCACTCCTGGGTGGGGGCGAACCGCGCCAGCAGTTTCACCGGTGCCCCGGGCACCAGGCTGCCATCATTTGGCGGCGCGACGCGCCAGCGACGCTGACCGTGTGCCTGAAGGAGAAAGACGTCGTAGGAGTCGGCGTGCGGCCCGACCCCACCCCCGTCGGTGGCATAGCTCGCCATCAGGTCGTCCAGCCGCGCATCGGGCAGGAACCGGAAGCGGCGCAGCAGGGCATGGGCTGCATCCAGGTGTCGATCGAGTCCGTTGACCAGCACGGTCCATCCTGCGCGACGTCGGGAGGGCAGTTGTTCGAAGGGGCCTTGTTCAAGCGTCCATCGCTCGCCGCGGCGTGCGATGAGTCTCGACTGCACGTCATCGCGTGAAGCCATCTCCCGCAGCGTCTCGGGCGAGACCGGCGACTCGAATCCAGGCAGCGCTGCACGCGCCAGCAGGGGTTTGCGTTGCCAGTGTCGTTGCATGAACTCGTCTACACTGAGTTCGCCAATGGTCTTGAGAATGCCCGCGGGGCTGGCTGTCATGGGGTGGTCGTCAATGCAGATTGAACAGGATGTGTGGGTGACCGTGCGTTACCGGCTCTACGATTCGCAGGGCGAACCGATCGAGGAAGGCGAGCGTGAATGGACCTATCTGCACGGCGGGTACGGCTCGGTGTTTCCTCGCATCGAAGCGGCGCTGGCAGGGCGCTCGCTGGGTGACACCGCATCGTTTTACCTCGAGCCCGAGGATACCTTCGGCGACTACGACGCGGAGCTGTTGAAGGTGGTGCCCCGTGATCGCTTTCCCGGCTTGCTGGAAGCCGGCATGACCTTTGAGGATGTGCCGGGCGAACCGCGCGACGGTCTGCTCTATACCGTGACCGATCTGACCGATGAAGCAGTGGTGCTCGATGGCAATCATCCGCTGGCTGGCATGGGTCTGCGCTTCGATCTCGAAATCGACGATCTCAGGATCGCGACGGCAGAGGAAATTGAAGCCGAGCGCGCACGCGCGCAGCACTGAACGTCGACAAAGGCGTTCACTGCACAGGGCGTGGCACAGCGTGGCACGGTGTGCTGCGCATCAGGGCATGTGACGCGGGCGCACATGCATGGCACTCACACGAAAGCGTGCAGGCAGTAAGGGGTCATAGGCGATCCTGACCCACGATTGGGTCATCGGTGCGCCATAGCACTCGATCCGAGTGAGATGATCCACGGGGTATCCGTTCGCATCGCGCAGCGGCCGATCGACCCGATAGGTGTGGCTGTCGCCATGCAGCAGCAGAATCGGCTGCCGAAAGGCCTGGGCCAGCTCCTGCAGCCCCTGCATGAAGCCACTGTAGCCAGGGGCAGGCGTGCGCTGAAAGCCGGGGTTGCCGTGAATGGCGAGCACCAGAGCGTCAGCCTGGCTGCGCAGTGCGAGGGACAGGGTGTCGCTCAGCCAGGCCCGGTTAGCCGCCTCGCGAAGCTCAAACTCGGATCGGCTGCCGGGGTACTTGTTCAGTCCATTGCTGCTGCCCACGACATGCAGTGCGACGAACTGCACGTTGCCGATCCGCCAACGGACATTTTCAGGACAGTCCGCCTGTCGCTCAGGACGGCTTGCCTGGCGCTGCATCGCCTCAGGCCTGCCCAGGGCATAGGGCGTTGACCAGAACAGCTTGCGCAGGGCCGCGAGGCGTTCGCGTGGGTCGTAGCCGCCCGATCGCGTGCGGTGACAGTCGGTCCAGTCGTTGTCGCCCGGCAGCAGGATGAGCGGATGCGCGCTGCGCTCAAGAAGTGCCTTGCGGCGCGCATAGAGCGCATCGCTGCAAAGCTCCATCGAGGTCTTGATATCGCCCACATGAATGACGCATTCCAGGCCGTCGGCATTCATATCCTCGATCAGGCTCGTCAGGTTCTGCTCGTCGATCTCGAAGTAAGGCAAGTCGCCGATCAGCCCGAAGGCAAAGGCCTCGCGCACGGCGGAGGAAGGCATGGCATCGTTGCTTCGGGCCGCTGCGGGGGCGCCCTGCGCAAGCGCGCCATACGCGCCATACGCGCCCAGTGCCGTGATCAGATGGCGCCGGTTCATCGGTGGTCCTCGTCATTGAGTAACGCGTGCAAGGCGTATAGCGCGTCCAGTGCCTGCCGCGGGTTGAGTGCATCGGGGTCGATTGCACGCAAGGCGGCCACCAGCGATGCGCCTGCGGCGTGATGGGCTGGAGGCGATTCAAGCGATCCCAAGGCGGCATCGGACTCGCCTTCACCGCCCGCGTACTCACTCGTCTGTGCAAACAGATCGAGCTGGTCGTCTTGCGCGCGTGCGCGCGTCTCAAGTTGCTCCAACAGCAGACCTGCCTTGCGCACCACGGGCGCCGGCAGACCCGCCAGGCGCGCCACCTGCAGCCCGTAGCTGCGGCTGGCGGGGCCAGGGCGCACTTCATGCAGGAACACGATGCCGCCCTGATGCTCTGCTGCGGCCAGATGCAGATTGACCGCGGCTGGCGTGGTCGCTGCCAACTGGGTGAGTTCGAAATAGTGCGTGGCGAAGAGCACCATGGCCCGGTTGTGTTGCAGCAGACGTTCGGCAATGGAATGGGCGAGCGACAGTCCGTCGAAGGTCGAGGTGCCCCGACCAATCTCGTCCATCAACACAAGCGACTGCGGCCCGCAGGCCGACAGGATTGTGGCTGCCTCGGTCATCTCGACCATGAAGGTGGATCGTCCGCCTGCCAGATCGTCCGATGCCCCGATGCGCGTGAAGATGCGGTCAATGGGGCCGATCTCGCAGCGCTCGGCGGGGACCCAGCTGCCGCAGTGCGCCAGCAGGGCAATCAGTGCGACCTGCCGCATGAAGGTCGACTTGCCGCCCATGTTGGGCCCGGTGATCAGCAACATGCGCCGCTCCGGGCTCATGGTGCAGTCGTTCGGAGTAAAGCGTTCCACTTCGGCTTCGACGACCGGATGGCGGCCTGCCCGGATCTCCAGGCCTGGCACGGCATGCAAGTGTGGCCGCACCCAGCCGGCATCGCCTGCCACCTGGGCAAACGCACCCAGAACGTCGAGTTCGGCGGTCGCCTGGCCCAGCCGCTGCAGGCTGTTGATGTGGACGGACAGACCACTCACCAGGCTCTCGAACAGCAGCTTTTCGCGCTGCAGTGCCCGCTCGCGTGCGGTCAGCGCCTTGTCTTCGAAGGCCTTCAGTTCGGGCGTGATGTAGCGCTCGGCATTCTTGAGCGTCTGGCGCCTGCGGTAATCCAGCGGCACCTTGTCAGCCTGGCCGTTGGTGATCTCGATGAAAAACCCGTGCACGCTGTTGAAACCGACCCGTAAGTTACTGATGCCGGTGCGCTCGCGTTCACGCACTTCCATCTCCGCCAGAAAGCTGTCGCAGCCTGCGTCGATTGCGCGCAGTTCATCCAGTTGCGCGTCGTGCCCTGTGCGAATGATGCCGCCATCACGCACCATGGCGGCCGGCTCGTCGAGCAGGGTGTCGGACAAGCGTTGCCAGAGCGATGGATCAAGCGCGAATGCATCGCGATAGGGCGCCACATAAGGGCCTAAGTCGGTGTCGTGCTCAACCAGACGCTGCAGCAGTCGATCAAGCGGCCCGAGCGCCTGCAGTGCATCACGCAGCGCGGCGAGCTCGCGCGGGCGCACCGTGCCCAGTGCAATACGCGAGGCGATCCGCTCGAAATCGACTGCACGGGACAGTTCGGCCTTCAAGGCTTCGCGGACCGGCAAGAGCATCTCGACCATCTGATGACGACGCGCGGCCTCCTGACGCTGACGCACCGGCTGCTGCAGCCAGCGGCGCATGAGCCTGGCGCCTGCAGCGGTCGCGCAGCGGTCCATCCGCGACAACAGCGTGGGCGCTGCGTCGCCGCGCAGGGTCTCAGTGATCTCGAGGTTGCGCCGCGCCACCGGGTCGAGCACGACCCACGCATCGCCGTGATGCACCCGCAGTGGCTGCAGATGCCGCGGCACCTGGCCTTGAGTGCGGCTCACATAGTCGAGCAGGGCGCCGGCTGCGCCCAGTGCCGACGGCAGCGCCTCGGCGTCAGTGCCCGCAAAGCTCGCCACGCCCAGCGCTTCGGCCAGTTGGCGGCGGGCGCGCTCGATGTCGAACTGCCAGGCGGGGCACGGCGTCAATGGCAGCGCAGAGGCTGACTCGGCGAGCTCGCGCAACGCGCCCAGCCAGGCCGTCTGCGGTCCGCTGGTGGGCTGGCCGGTTCGTAAGGCAACAGCCGATTCCGGGACCAGCAATTCGGCCGGCCGCAGCCGGTCGACTTCGCCGATGAACTGAGCCGGTGCAATCTCGGCCAGCCAGCACTCTCCACTGGCCACGATCATCCAGGCCAGCGCAATGCGTTTGCCGCCCGCAGCGGGCTGCACGGCGAGCAGGGGGCGATCTTCCCGATCAGGCAGCAGCGCCGCATCGGTGAGGGTGCCGGGCGTGACCACGCGGACCACTTTGCGTTCGACCGGGCCTTTGGAGGTGGCCGGATCGCCGATCTGCTCGCAAATCGCCACCGATCGGCCCAGGCGCAGCAGGCGGGCCAGGTATTGCTCGGCAGCATGAAAGGGCACCCCCGCCATGCGGATCGGCTCACCATTCGATGCGCCCCGCCGCGTGAGCGTGATGCCCAGCAGCCGCGAGGCCATGTCCGCATCGTCCTGGAACAACTCGTAGAAGTCGCCCATGCGGTAAAACAGCAGCACCCCTGGATGCTCGGCCTTGATGCGCAGGTACTGCTGCATCATCGGCGTGTGGCCCGTGAAGTCACCTGTTGAAGGGTCTGCAGGGGCTGGCTGGGAAGGGGGGCTCATCCGACGGATTATCGTTCAACGCAGCCTGTGGCACGATCCGGGGTTGCGCCCGGAGGCATCTCCGGCCCAATGATCGCCAACCATCCGTCTTGCGAGCCCCCATCATGATTGGTACGACCCGCTATCCCCACGTTTTCGCCCCACTCGATCTGGGCTTCACCCGACTGAAGAACCGCATTCTGATGGGGTCGATGCACACCGGGCTGGAGGAGGCCGAACAGGGCTTCGAGCGCATGGCTGAATACTTCGCCGAGCGTGCCCGCGGTGGCGTCGGCATGATCATCACCGGGGGCATCGCGCCCAATGCCGAAGGCGGGGTCGGCAGCAAGCTGTCCACGCCCGAGGAGGCGTCGCAGCATTCTCTGATCACCCGGGCGGTGCATGCTGCCGATCCGGACGTCAAGATCTGCATGCAGATCCTGCACTCGGGCCCGCTGTCGCGCAGTCCACAGTGCGTGGCGCCGTCGGCCATCAAATCACGCATTGGTGCGCACACTCCCCGCGAGCTGGACGAAGCCGGCATTGAAAAGCAGATCGCCGACTTTGTGCAGTGCGCGCGCATGGCCAAGCTGGCCGGCTACGACGGCGTGGAGATCATTGGGTCAGCCGGTTACCTGATCAGCACTTTCCTGGTTCGCAAGACCAATTTGCGCACTGATCAGTGGGGCGGCTCCTGGGACAACCGCATGCGCTTTGCCGTGGAAGTGGTGCGCAGGGTGCGCGAAGCGGTGGGCGCCCAATTCATCATGATCTTCCGGATCTCGGCCATGGACATGCTTGACGGCGGTCTGGCCTGGGAGGAAGTGGTGTCGCTGGGCAAGGCCATCGAGCCCTACGTGAACATCATGAGCACGCATTTTTGCTGGCATGAGGCGCCGGTGCCCACCATTGCCACCATGGTGCCGCGCGCAGCATTCGCCCAGGTCACCGGGCGCCTGCGCAAGGAGTTGAAGGTGCCCATGATCACCAGCAACCGCATCAACATGCCGCAGGTGGCCGAAGACGTGCTGGCACGCGGCGATGCCGATCTGGTCTCCATGGCGCGGCCCATGCTGGCTGATGCGGATCTGGTCATCAAGGCGCTGCAGGGCCGGGAAGACGAAATCAACACCTGCATCGGCTGCAACCAGGCCTGCCTCGATCACACCTTTGGCGGTCGCCAGCAGGTGAGTTGCCTGGTCAATCCGCGTGCGTGCAATGAAACGCTGCTCAAGTACGAGCCAGTCGGTCAGGCGCGGCGCATCGCAGTGGTTGGCGCCGGTCCCGCCGGGCTGGCGTATGCCACGGTGGCGGCCCAGCGCGGCCACCGGATCACGCTGTTTGATGCCGGCACTGAAATCGGCGGGCAGTTCAATCTGGCCAAGCGCATTCCCGGTAAGGAAGAGTTTTACGAGACGCTGCGCTACTACCGCCGCATGATCGACGTGCTGGGGATCGAATTGCGGCTCAACACACGAGTCGATGCGCAGGCACTGTCCACCATGGGATTTGACGAGGTGGTGGTGGCCACCGGCATCGAGCCACGTCGTCCGGCGCTCCCGGGTATCGACCACGCCAAGGTCGTGCCCTATATCGACGCGATCCTGGGGCGCAAGCCGATCGGCAAGCGGGTGGCGATCATGGGCGCGGGCGGGATCGGCTTCGACGTGGCAGAGCTTGTGTCGCATGAAGGGGTCTCGGGAGCCACCGATGTCGAGGTATTTGCCCGTGAATGGGGGATCGACTTCGTGAACCATCCGCGCGGTGGCGTCACAGGCGTCACGCCGCACGTGGCCGCAGCCGATCGCACCATCTATCTGATGCAACGCAAGGCCGATCCCTTAGGCAAGTCGTTGGGACGCACCACTGGCTGGACGCACCGCATGACGCTCGCACGACGTGGCGTGCAGATGATTAACGGGGTCGAGTACCTGCAGATCGATGATCAGGGCTTGCATGCGCGCGTCAATGGCGAGCCGCGCCTGTTCGAGGTGGATACGGTCATCGTGTGTGCCGGGCAGGAGCCTGCCCGCGGGCTGTTCGATGCGTTACAGGCGGCTGGGGTGAAAGCCAGCCTGGTCGGCGGAGCGTTCGAGGCCGCTGAGCTGGATGCCAAGCGCGCCATCAACCAGGCCAGCCGCCTGGCCGCTTTGGCGTGATCGGTTTGCGACCCGAGCGGGGTTTGCGCGCCCGCACCAGGCCTGCGCCACGCAGCGCTGCCATCTGAGCCCAGTGCGGTGACTGCGACAGCGAGCGCCCCCGCAAGCGCCACGCCCGAGGGGGGCATGAGCCGCGAGGGCAGCCTGCGCGTGGCGTTGCTGGTGTGCGGCATCGATGTGGTGCTGATCGGCATGGCGGCCTGGTCCTCCAACTCGGTCACCATCCTGAGCGATGCCTTCAAGGAAGCCGCCGATTTTTTGGCGGTATTGGCTGCATTTCTCACGGTGCGAGCCGTGCGCAAGGCGCCCAACGAGCGCTTTGCCTACGGGGTGGGCAAACTCGAGAATCTGGTGAGCATGGGCATCGGCTTGCTGATGCTGGGTTGCGCCATCTTCATCCTGTTTCGTTCGCTCACGCATCTGCGTCATCCCGAGCCCACCGAAGGCACATTGCCGGGCATCGCCATCTTTTCGGTCTATGCCCTGATCGGCTTCGGTCTGTGGCTCAAGAACACCTGGGCCTTGCGCACGCAGCACTCGGCCATCCTTCAGTCACAGGCCCAACTGTGGCTTTCAAAGTTTCTGCTGGATGCTCTGATGGCGCTGGCCCTTGTGGCAGCGCTTGTGTTTCGCGACAAACCCTGGAGCCTGTATATCGACCCCATCGCCGCACTGGTCGGCGTGGGCTTTCTGTTTTACGGGGCATGGGCGGTCATGACGTCGTCCGTCGGTGATTTGCTCGACGCCACCCTGGATGAAACGCTTCAGTTGGTCATCATGCGCAGCCTGGTCGAGCATTTCGACGACTATGACCGGCTGCATGGGGTCCGCACCCGCCGCTCAGGGCCCCGCGTCTATGTCGAGGTCTTCCTCGAATTCAGCCCTGAGTTATCCATGGGCGAGGTCATGCAGCGCGTCGGCCGCCTGCGCCAGGCGATCGGATCATCCATGCCGGGCGCAGACATTTCAATCATTCCGGCGTTACAGGCGCCATCGAACTGACGCGCATCGCAGATCGGATCAGCTTCGTGCCGCCGGAATCTTGGCCGCATGGGGCGCACACAGCGCCACCATCTGGCTGAACACCTTAGGCGTGCCTGCCAGGACTTGCTCCGTGAAGATATGACTGGCTTCGCCGTGCAGATCGCCGATCAGACCGCCCGCTTCGCTGACCAGCAGGCTGCCGGCCGCCACGTCCCAGGGCATCAGCCCAATCTCGAAGAACGCGTCATAGCGGCCCGCGGCCACATAGGCTAGGTCGAGTGCAGCGGCCCCCGGGCGGCGCACACCGGCTGCCCTTTCCATCACGGCTTTCAGGATGGGCAGATAGCGATCAAGATCCTCGATACGCCTGAACGGAAAGCCCGTGCCCACCAGCGCTCCGTCAAGCTTGGTGGCGCTCGAGACGCGGATGCGCCGATCATTCAGAAAGGCGCCCCGACCCTTGCTGGCGGTGTAGAGCTCGTCCCGATTAGGGTCGTAGACCACCGCCTGGGTGACCACGCCTTTTTGCATC
>CANHUQ010000020.1 GCA_947463885.1 Burkholderiales bacterium | reverse complement strand
GCGGGGCTCGGTCCGCAGGCATGCCTCACCGATGTGTCGAGCACCAAGTCGAGCATGGTGGCTGCCGCGTTGGCTGGTTTGGGTGAACGGCGAGGGCGCTTTGTGGCTTCTCATCCGATTGCAGGCTCTGACCGCTCGGGCCCCGGAGCCTCGCGTGCGGATCTCTTCGATGGTCGTGCGCTGCTCATGTGCCCCACGCCCGAATGCGATGCCGACGTGGTGCAGAAGGTGGAGGCGATGTGGTGCGCACTGGGCGCACGGGTGGCGCACATGAGCCCGCATCATCACGACCTACTGTTTGCCGAGGTCTCGCACTGGCCGCATGCCGTGGCCTTTGCACTGGCCGCCTCGATTGGCGAAGGGCCGCGGGCCGACGATGCCCGCCGTTATCACGGTGCGGGTCTGCGTGACACGACGCGTGTGGGCGGCTCGCCCGCCGGTTTGTGGGCAGGCATCTTGCTGGACAATCGTGAACCGGTGCTCGCGGCTGCGGCGGCCTTTCGCGCCGAACTCGACCGCATCGAATCAGCGCTGCGAAAAGGTGATCGCGAGGCGCTCATGCAGGCGCTGGCCCGTGGGGAGCGCTGGCGCAGCGCGTTCTGAGGGTCTAAGGGCGCGCCGCACAAGCCTCTGATGTCGCCGGGCAAGCGAAAGGGTGAGAGGCTTTCGACTGCGGCCCCGACGCCAGCTTAGCCTTTGCGCTTGAGGCGTCGAATGAGGCTGGAGGTATCCCACCGCCCGCCGCCTTGCTTTTGCACATCGCCATAGAACTGGTCGACCAGCGCAGTGAGCGGCAGCGAGGCGCCGTTGCGCCGTGACTCATCGATGCACAGGCCTAGGTCCTTGCGCATCCAGTCCACGGCGAAGCCGAACTCGAACTGATCGTCGACCATGGTTTTGCCGCGGTTATCCATTTGCCAGGACTGCGCTGCGCCCTTGCCGATCACATCAAGCACAAGTTTCATGTCGATGCCGGCCGACTGCCCGAAGTGAATGCCCTCGGCCAGTCCCTGCACGATGCCCGCGATGCAGATTTGATTGACCATCTTGGCCAGTTGCCCGGCACCCGAGGGCCCGATGAGCGTGAAGGCACGCGAAAACGCCATGGCGACGGGCTTGGCACGCTCGAAGGCGGCCGCATCGCCGCCACACATCACGGTGAGCAAACCATTGACCGCACCGGCCTGTCCACCCGAGACCGGTGCATCGACAAAATCCAGCCCGCGTTCGCCGGCTGCGGCGTACAGCTCGCGCGCCACTTCGGCCGAGGCCGTGGTGTGATCTACGAACAACGCACCGCGTGCCATGCCGGCAAACGCGCCATCGGTACCCAACACCACGCTGCGCAAATCGTCATCGTTGCCCACGCAGGCAAACACGATTTGTGCACCCGCCGCAGCTTCACGCGGCGTGGCCGCCAACTTGCCACCGTACTCCTTGACCCAGGCCTGCGCCTTGGCGGCGCTGCGGTTGTAGACCGTGACCTGATGACCTGCACGTGCCAGATGACCAGCCATCGGGGCGCCCATTACCCCCATGCCAAGAAAGGCTACGGTGTGTGGGGTGATCGGATCGTAGGTGCGGGTGCTCATGAGCTCGGATCTCCGTTCAGAATGCGGCCGCGTGGCCGTCTCGGCGGCTGTCGCTGGCGGCCACGTAGCCATCTTCCATGTCCTCGCTCATACGCCAGATGAACTGGCCTGACCCGAAGTCCATGTAGGGATCGACGACCGGAGCGAGGTTGTGGCCCATGGCACGCAGCGATTCAATGACATTGGCTTGCATGGTGGATTCCACATCGATGTCCAGGCCGCGGTTGACCTTCCAGCGCGGCGCATCGCAGGCTGCCTGTGGGTTTTGCTTGTACTGCAGCATGCGCACCAGGGTCTGCATATGGCCCTGTGGCTGCATGTTGCCGCCCATCACGCCAAAGCTCATCTGCGGTTTGCCGTCACGCGTGAGGAAGGCCGGAATGATGGTCTGAAACGGACGCTTGCGCGGCGCCACCACATTGACATGGGCGGGGTCAGCGGTGAATCCATAGCCACGGTTCTGCAGCGATACGCCTGTGCCTGGCACCACTACGCCAGACCCGAAGCCCATGTAGTTGGACTGGATGTAACTCACCATCATCCCGCTTTCATCGGCCGCGGTGAGGTAGATGGTGCCGCCCGCAGGAGGTGTGCCGTGCTTGAAGTCGGTGGCACGCGTAGGACTGATGAGGCGTGCACGCTCGGCGAGATAACCCGGGTCTAGCAGCTGCGCAGGCGAATGCTTCATGAAGCGCATGTCGGCGACATGCGTGTAGACATCGGCAAAAGCGCACTTCATGGCTTCGATCTGCAGATGGCGGCTTTGCGCCGAATCGGGGTGCAGCGAAGCGATGTCGAAGTTCTTCAGGATGCCCAAGGCGATGAGTGCCGCAATGCCCTGGCCATTCGGGGGAATCTCATGCAACCGATGCCCCAGATAATCCATGCCGATGGTCTCGACCCACTCGGGCCGGTATTCGGCGAGATCATCGGCGGCCATGACCGCGCCTTGTGCCTTGGCATAAGCGACGATTTTCGCTGCGGTTTCGCCTTCATAAAAATCGCGCCCGCGCGTGGCTGCAATGCGCTTGAGCGTGCCGGCTGCACTGGGATGGATGAAGCGCTCACCGGTCTCGGGCACGCGCCCGCGCGGCAGGAAGTGCTCGGCGAACCCGGGCTGGTCTTTCAGTATGTCTGCCTGTGCCTGCCATTTGCGCTGCACAATGGTTGAGACAATGTAGCCGCGCTCAGCGTATTCAATAGCCGGCTGCAGGCATTGCTCGAAGGGCAGCTTGCCGAATTTCTCATGCAAGGCACCCCAGGCCGAGACCGCACCGGGCACGGTCACCGAATCCCAGCCGCGCATGGGCATCTGCCCGCCATGTTTGCGCGCGAAATAGGCTGGGTCCCAGGCCTTGGGCGACCATCCTGATGCGTTCAGGCCATGCAGCTTCTTGCCGTCCCAGAGGATGGCGAAGGCGTCGGAGCCTAAGCCATTGGAGACCGGCTCGGTGAGTGTGATGGTCGATGCCGCTGCGACAATTGCGTCGATCGCATTGCCCCCCGCTGCCAGCATGCGCAACCCGGCCTGCGCGGCGAGCGGTTGCGAGGTGGCCACTACATTGCGGGCGAACACGGGCGTGCGTACGGTGGGATAGGGATTGATCCAGTCAAAGTCGGTGATGCGGGCGCTCATGGAAAGGCGAGTCCTGAATAGATTGGCCAGACAACGTGGCTGAAAACGGAGGGGCGGAAAATTGAGAGTTCGAACACCGACCGGCTCTGGAAGAAGTCGGCTGATGCGAGTGGGTGCGTGTCAGGTCAGCAACTCAGTTGTCTGGCCAGATCGGGGATATCAGTGGCGAGCACATCGAAGCGGTCGCTCTCATTGGGAACATCGCCTCGCACATCCGGGCCCCATTCCTGCGGACGGTCGATGTAGGCTGTGCGCAGTCCTTGAGCGGCTGCGGCGCGCAAATCTTCAGCATGCGCCGCACACAGCATCACCTGCTGCGGCTGAAGTGCAAACAGTTGGGCAACGCCCAGATAGGTGCGCGGATCGGGCTTGTAGGCTTTGAACACTTCGGTCGACAGGATGCAATCCCAGGGCAAGCCTGCGCGCTTGGACAGGTGCGTGAGCAGCCCCAGGTTGCCATTGGACAGCGTGGTGACCACATATTTCGACTTTAAGCTGGTCAGCCCTGCGACCGAATCGGCCCAGGCATCCAACCGATGCCAGGCTCGATTCAGATGGGCTTTCGCTGCGTCGTCCAGGCGCCCGGCTGCGCCGAACTTTTCCAGCACGGCATCGAGGTTTTCGCGGTGCAGCGCGTCGAGGTTGACCCACTCGCGCTTGCCTTCACGCACTTGCTTCATCGAGGGTAGATAGCGGCGGCGCCAGGCATCGGCGAACTCAGCGCCGCTGATGCCCAGACCCAGGCGTTCGACCTCGCGTGCCACGGACCCGCGCCAGTCGACAACGGTGCCGAACACATCGAAGGCCAGCAGCTGCACGTCTTTGAGAGCTTCCATGGGGTGTCGGACGAATGAGTGTTCGATGTAGGCCAAGCCCGAAGGTTCGGCGGGATCAACGCAATGGGTGAGCTGTGGAGCGTGCGACCCGAGCAGATGCTGCGCTGCTCGGACAGGCTTCAGACAAGACCTAAGAGTCTAGCAGAGCGTACTGCAGCGCAGCAGCCGATCCCTGGGGCTTGACGCGTGGTGCGTGGCACCGCGGCCATGGCGATCAGGGGACACACCGGAGGGTGTTGAGCCCGCAATGAAAAGGGCCGCCCGAAGGCGGCCCTGATTCAGACCAGACTGCGTAGCGCAATCGATCAGTCGTCGCCGGCGAAGGCCTCTTCGCGCTTCTTGGAGATGGCCGGCAGGAACACGATCACCAGCAGGATCATGGCCATCACCAGCAGCGTGGCAGACAGGGGACGCGTGAAGAACACGGTCCAGTCGCCACGCGAGATGGTCATGGCTCGCCTGAGGTATTCCTCCATGAGCTTGCCCAACACGAAGCCCAGCAACATGGGCGCGGGTTCGCAATCGAGCTTCTTGAAGATGTAGCCCAGGATGGCGAAGGGGATCGTCATGAACACGTCGAAGACGTTGTTGTTGATCGAGTACGCGCCGATACAGCAAAACAGCAAGATCGCTGGGTACATGATGCGGTAGGGCACTGACAGCAGCTTCACCCACATACCCACCAGTGGCAGGTTCAGAATCACCAGCATCAGGTTGCCGATCCACATCGACGCGATCAGGCCCCAGAACAGCTTGGGGTTGCTGGTCATGACCTGCGGGCCAGGCTGAATGTTGTGGATCATCATGGCTGCAACCATCAGCGCCATCACCGGTGTCGTGGGAATACCCAGCGTCAACATCGGAATGAATGAGGTTTGAGCCCCTGCATTGTTCGCAGCCTCGGGCGCAGCCACACCTTCGATCGCGCCCTTACCGAATTCCTCGGGATGCTTCGAGATCTTCTTCTCGATGGCGTACGCCGAAAACGAAGCCAGCACCGCGCCGCCACCGGGAAGGATGCCAAGGAGCGATCCCAGGCCCGTGCCGCGCAGAATGGCCGGGAAGGCACGCTTCAGATCGTCCCACCGGGGGAACAGATTGGTGATCTTGCTGGTGAAGACCTCGCGGTTCTCCTTTTGCTCCAGATTCAGAATGATTTCAGCGAAACCAAACATGCCCATGGCGACTGCCACGAACTCGATGCCGTCAGACAGCTCAGGCACGTCGAAGGAGAAACGTGCCACGCCCGAGTTCACGTCGGTGCCGATCATGCCGAGCAGCAGGCCGAAGATCACCATGGCCAGCGCTTTGAGCACCGAACCGTGTGCCAGCACCACCGCAGCGATCAGGCCCAGCACCATCAGCGCAAAATACTCGGCAGGCCCGAACTTGAAGGCAACTTCTGCCAAAGGCGGCGCGAAGGCCGCGAGCAGAAATGTGGCCACGGTGCCTGCGAAGAATGATCCGACGGCCGCAATGGCCAGTGCGGGGCCGGCGCGCCCCCGACGTGCCATCTGATAGCCGTCCAGGGTGGTCACGACTGAGGATGATTCGCCGGGCAGGTTGACCAGAATAGCTGTGGTGGAGCCGCCGTACTGCGCGCCGTAATAGATGCCCGCCAGCATGATGAGCGCCGTGGTCGGGTCGGTCATCTTGTAGGTGGCCGGCAGCAGCATAGCGATCGTTGCAAGCGGCCCGATACCCGGAAGCACACCGATCAGGGTGCCCAGCACCACGCCGATGAAACAGTAAAGCAGGTTGTCGAAGGTGGCTGCCGTTGCAAAACCGAGGGCAAGATTGCTGAAAAGATCCATCGCGTTTCGTCCTCGATTACTTGTTCAGGAACGTCGGCAGGAATGGGAACTGCAGTTCCAGACCCTTGACGAACACCAACCAAGAAAACACCAGCAGAACCACTGAGGAAATCAGCGTGGTCTTGAGGTTGAATTCATGGCTCGCTGTGGACGAGATCAGAATGAGCAGGAACAACGCAACGATGAACCCGAGCTTAGGCAGGGCGAATGCGTACACCGCCACCGCGAACAGCACGAGCAGGATCATGCGCAATTCGATGCGGTTGATCTTGACGACTGGCCCCTTGAATGAAGGCAGCATCACCATCAGACCCAACACGGCCATCAGGCCGCCCAGAATGGTGGGGAAATAGCCGGGCCCCATCTTGGCCGCAGTGCCCAGTTGGTATTGGCGGGACAGGATCATGAACAGGATGCCCGTCACGATGAACAGGACGCCTGCCCAGAAGTCCCGGTGGTTTTTAATTTGCATGGAAGTCGATCTCCGGTTGGTGTCGTTGCCGCATCAGCGGCAGCCCCCGCGTCGGATCAAGGCGCGCGGTTGGCGAATACTACCCGAGCCGGTATAGCCCGCAAGGGGCGGGTACCAGCCCTTTGTCAGAAACCACAAACGCGCCAAGAACCGGAATGCACCGAACGGTCTGAATCAGGCGGTTTTAGCGCCGATCGCACCCGCCACGCGCGCCGCATCGACCGCAGCGTCGTCCCAGCCGAGGACGCCCTTCAATACCCGGTCCGTATGCTCGCCCAGACGCGGCGGAGCGCGGTGATAGGCAGGGGGCGTGCGCGAAGCTTTGATCGGATTGGCCACCATTTTCACTGGGCCGACATCGTCTCGGTCGATGGCGATCGTCATGTGGCGAGCCTGCACCTGCGGGTTTTCGTACACCTGGCGAAAATCATTGATCGGTCCGCAGGGCACTCCCTGGCCTTCCATTTCATCAATCCATTCGCTCTGGGTCTTGCCTGCCACCATTGCTTCCAGCAGCGGGACCAAGACCTCTCGATTGCGGATACGGTCTTGCACGCGGGCGAATCGCGGATCATCCGGCAGGTCGGGGCGCCCCCCTATGGTGCAGAAGCGACGCCACTGCCCGTCGTTGCCACAAGCCACGATGATCCAGCCGTCCGATGCCTTGAAGGTCTGATAGGGCACGAGGTTAGGATGGGCATTGCCCCAGCGCTTGGGCGGTTGACCACTGTGCAGATAGTTGGAGCTCATATTGGCCGTCATGGCCACCTGCACATCCAGCAAGGCCATGTCGATGTACTGCCCCTCGCCGGTGCGTTCACGATGAAAGAGCGCGGCCAGCACGGCCTGCGTGGCATACAGACCCGTCGACAGGTCTGCGACCGCCACTCCGGCCTTCTGAGGACCGCCGCCCGGACGGTCGTCCGCTTCGCCCGTGACTGACATCAGACCCGCCAGTCCCTGAATGATGAAGTCGTAGCCCGCGCGGTGCGACCACGGACCGGTCTGCCCGAACCCGGTGACGGAACAGTAAATGAGCCTCGGGTTGATGGCCGAGAGTTTCGTGTAATCCAGGCCGTACTTGGCAAGATCACCCACCTTGTAATTCTCGAGCACCACGTCGCACACCGCGGCCAACTCGCGGATGATCCGCTGGCCTTCGGCGCAGGCCAGGTCCACGGTGATCGACTGCTTGCCTCGATTGGCGGCCAAAAAGTACGCAGAGTCTTCGGTGTCACTGCCGTCAGCGCGCTTCAGGAAAGGGGGGCCCCATCCGCGGGTGTCATCGCCTACCCCGGGGCGCTCTACCTTGATGACTTCCGCACCAAGATCGGCCAGATTCTGTCCGCACCACGGACCCGCCAATACGCGTGACATGTCGAGGACACGGATTCCTTCAAGGGCTTGGGGCATGGAAGTGCTCGCAGGGCAGAGGAAGGCGACGATGGTAGCGGGTTTGGTCAGCGCTTCATGCTGACGCATCGCCTGCGTGGAATGGGTCGGTGCGCATACAGCGCGCACTGATTCCGGCCCGTTTTGCTGTGATACCCTCAAATCCGATCTGAATTTCCCGTTGAATCAAAGAGATGAACTCGGCCGACATTCGCCGCAAGTTCCTGGAGTACTTCGAGTCCCAGGGCCACACGATCGTTCGTTCTTCCTCGCTGGTGCCGTCCAACGACCCCACGCTGCTGTTCACTAACAGCGGTATGGTGCAGTTCAAGGACGTGTTTCTGGGCAAGGATCCGCGGCCGTATAAGCGCGCGACCACCTCGCAACGCAGTGTGCGCGCGGGAGGCAAGCACAACGACCTCGAGAACGTGGGCTACACCGCCCGTCATCACACGTTTTTCGAGATGCTGGGCAATTTCTCGTTCGGTGACTACTTCAAGCGCGACGCGATCCGTTACGCGTGGGAGTTGCTCACGGGCGTCTACAAGCTGCCTGCGGAAAAGCTCTGGATCACGGTTTACCAGGAAGACGACGAGGCCTTCGATATCTGGTCCAAGGAAATGGGTGTGCCGGCTGCGCGGATCGTGCGCATCGGCGACAACAAGGGCGCGCGGTATGCGTCCGACAATTTCTGGCAGATGGCCGATACCGGACCGTGCGGGCCGTGCTCTGAAATATTCTTCGACCACGGGCCTGATGTGCAGGGCGGTCCGCCTGGCAGCCCCGACGAAGACGGTGACCGCTACATCGAGATCTGGAACCTTGTCTTCATGCAGTTCGACAGGGACGAGGCGGGCACACTGCATCCCCTGCCTAAGCCCTGTGTCGATACCGGCATGGGCCTGGAACGCATTGCAGCTGTCCTGCAGGGCGTGCACAGCAACTACGAGATTGACCTGTTCCAGCGGCTGATCGCCGCCGCTGCCCGTGAGACCGGGATCAGCGATCTGCACGTGCCTTCGTTGCGGGTCATCGCCGACCACATTCGCGCGTGCTCGTTTCTGATCGTGGATGGCGTCATTCCGGGGAGTGAAGGTCGCGGCTATGTCCTGCGCCGGATCGCTCGCCGCGCGCTGCGCCACGGCCACAAGCTAGGGCAGAGCAAGCCTTTCTTTCATCGCATCGTGCCCGATCTGGTTGCAGCCATGGGCGACGCCTATCCCGAACTGCGCGAGGCGCAATCACGGGTGATGGATGTGCTGCGTCAGGAAGAAGAGCGCTTTGGCGAGACGCTCGAGCACGGCATGCTGATCCTGAACGGGGCGCTCGCAAGCGGTGCCCAGGTCCTCGACGGCGAAACCGCTTTCAAGCTCTACGACACGTATGGATTCCCGCTGGATCTGACGGCCGATGTCTGCAGGGAGCGCGGGGTCGAGGTCGATTCGGCCGGGTTCGATGCAGCCATGACCCGACAGCGCGAGACCGCTCGCGCAGCCGGCAAGTTCCGCATGGGCGGCTCGCTCGACTACAGCGGCGTGGCCACACAGTTTCATGGTTACGAACAGATCACCCTGAATGACGTACGGGTGTGCGCGTTGTACGTCGATGGCGTCTCAGTTAACCATGTGCAGGCCGGCCAGGATGCGGTCGTCGTGCTGGAGTCCACGCCCTTCTACGCCGAATCCGGAGGTCAGGCGGGCGATCAGGGGCAACTGGAATCAGCCGGCGCGCGCTTTGAAGTGTCGGATACGCTGAAGATTCAAGCGGACGTGTTCGGACATCATGGCAGGCTGGTGAGTGGCCAGCTGTCCGTCGGCGAGAGTGTGAATGCGCGTGTGGATGCCGCGCGTCGCGCCCGCACCATGCGTCATCACTCAGCGACCCACCTGATGCACGCTGCGCTGCGAGAGGTGCTGGGCACGCATGTGCAACAGAAGGGTTCTCTGGTTGATGCCGACAAGACGCGCTTCGACTTCTCTCACAATGCGCCCATGACGCCTGCGCAGATCCGGGCTGTCGAACAGCGGGTGAATGACGAGATCCTCGCCAATGCTGCTACGTCAGCACAGGTGATGGCTTTCGATGATGCTGTGGCCCATGGCGCGATGGCCCTGTTTGGCGAGAAATACGGAGATTCAGTGCGGGTGCTCGACATTGGCAGCAGCCGCGAATTGTGCGGCGGCACCCATGTGGGACGCACTGGTGACATCGGTCTGTTCAAGATTGTCACAGAGGGCGGCGTGGCCGCTGGCATCCGTCGCGTCGAGGCGGTCACCGGCGATGTGGCCTTAGGCTGGGTTCAAGACATTGAACACACCTTGCAGGGCGCAGCAGCGGCCTTCAAAGCACCGGTCAGCGAGTTGTCCGGAAAGATCGAGCATCTGCTGGAAGCCAACCGAGCGTCTGAGAAGGAAATCGCCCGTCTGAAATCCAAGCTGGCGTCCAGTCAGGGGGACGATCTGATGGCTGCAGCCGTTAAGGTCAAGGACCTGAACCTGCTGACTGCCGTATTGGACGGTGCCGACGCGCGAGCATTGCGCGAGACCTTGGACAAGCTCAAGGACAAGCTGCGTCCTGCGGTCATCGTGCTGGCGTCAGTCGCCGATGGCAAGGTGCAGCTTGCAGCCGGGGTGTCGACGGAGGCGGTCGGGCGCGTCAAGGCCGGCGATCTGGTCAATTTCGTGGCGCAGCAGGTGGGTGGCAAAGGTGGCGGTAAGCCTGATCTGGCGATGGCCGGTGGCACCGATCCCAAGGCCGTGCCAGGCGCACTGGCTTCAGTTCAAGGCTGGGTGGCCGAGCGCGCGTGACGCGCGACTCAACACCCGGCACAGGCCCATCCGATCCGGTTGAGGCAGAGCGCTCGGTCGGGGTCCATCCGCTCATTGCACTGTCGGTGCTCAACCATGTCGCGTTCAGCGGTGCGCGCGTTTGTCTGACGCTCTCGGCGCTCCATCTGCAGGCGTCGACTTTCGTCGTCGGAGCGCTTCTGGCACTGCTGGGGGTCTTGCCAATGTTGCTGGCAGTGGCAGGCGGACGCTGGGTCGATCGCATTGGCGCTCGCGTGCCCATGATCCTGGGCACAGGCTTGGTGATTGCAGGCACCCTTGCCCCGGCGGCCTGGTTTTCGATGCCCATGCTTGCCCTGGCCTGCATGGTGATCGGAGTGGGCTATTTGCCATTTCATCTGGCGATCCAGAAACTGATCTCTCAGGCAGGGCCCATTGAGCGTCGCCGTCACAACCTGAGCCTGATGGCCATCGGGTTTTCAGTCTCAGCATTTCTGGGACCCACGATCACGGGTTTTCTGATCGACGGGATTGGGCACAGGGCTGCATTTGGAGTCCTTGCGTTGTTGCCGATGATCTCAATCATCTGGATGCGCTGGATGGGCGCGCGCTTGCAGCACCGGCCACTTGCGTCGGCGCCGTCGCCGTCTCCCACAGCCCGTCTGCGCGATCTGCTGAGCACCCCGGAATTGCGCCGGCTCTATATGGTGGTGGCACTGATTTCGTCGGCCTGGGAGGTGCATCAGTTTCTGGTGCCGCTCTATGGCGCCAGTAAAGGCTTGTCGGCCTCGACCATCGGACTCATCCTGGGGGCGTACGCCATCGCGTCACTCGTCGTCCGCGTGATCACGCCGATCTTTCTGATGAACGTGCGTGAGTGGACGGTCATTTCCGCATCATTGATCGTTGCGGTGGCGGTGTATGTGGCCTATCCGTTTTTCGATCAACTCGAAGCGCTGTTCATCCTCTCGTTTGTCCTGGGCCTGGGTTTGGGTGTCTCGCAGCCGATGACCATGTCGATCCTGGCTCGGGTGGCGCCACCTGAGCGTCTCGGGGAGGCCACGGGCTTGCGCCTGACCTTGGTCTTCGGCACACAGACCGCGCTGCCGCTTGCTTTCGGTGCGCTGGGTGGCGTGTTCGGCGTCGGCATCCTGTTCTGGGGGATGGCCATGCTGGTGGCAGGCGGATTAACGGGCGTGCTGCGCGCCAACCGGGGCACCCCGCCCACCTGAGGCAGGTTGACCGCGCGGTATCATCACGCCAAATTTTTCAGGGGCATGTTGCATGAATGACTTGAAACTGCACGACATGCTGGTCGTGGCACAGCAAATCCTTGTCACGTTTGGTCTCAAGCTCATTGGCGCCTTTTTGCTGTGGTTTGTCGGCCGTTGGCTCATTGGCAAGGTGGTGATGGCCGTGGGGCGAGTGCTGACAGCCAAGCAGATCGATTCGACTCTGCAGCGCTATCTCGTCTCCATCTTGGAGGTGGTGATGAGCATCGTTCTGGCGATCGGCATCCTTGGGTTTTTCGGCTTTGAGACCACCTCATTTGCTGCCCTGATCGCTGCCGCCGGCGTGGCTATTGGCGCTGCTTGGGCGGGTTTGCTGTCGAACTTTGCGGCGGGTGCTTTCTTGATGGTGCTGCGTCCGTTCAAGGTGGGCGACTCGATCGAAAGCGGCTCTGTGAGCGGAACCGTCAAGGAGATCGGTCTGTTTTCGACCACGCTGCTGACCGCTGACAACGTACCAACCTATGTCAACAACAGTCGGATCATGGGCGACACCTTGCGCAACTTTTCTGATGCGCCACATCGGCGGGTTGATCGGACAGCTCAGGTCGATCACGGTGTTGACCCCAGACAGGTGATGGCGATGCTGCGTGAGCGCATCACGGCCATCCCGAACGTGCTGACCCAACCGGCCCCGCAAATTGAGATCCTCAACGTCAACGATTCCGGCGTTGAGCTGGCGGTCCGTCCTTACTGCAAACCGGAGCATTACGGTGGCGTGTATTTCGCCACCAATGCTGCCATTCTGGAAGTGCTGGTCACCACCGGGGCTGTAGTGCCTGCCGCATCATGACCAATGCGACCGCGTTTGATCTGGAAGTTGATGCATCTGGGCTGAATTGCCCATTGCCGATCCTGAAGGCCAAGAAGGCATTGGCTGGTTTGAGCAGCGGGCAAGTCCTTAAGCTCGTTTCGACTGATCCAGGCGCCCAGCGCGACTTCGAAGCTTTTGCCAAGCAGACCGGCAATGCGCTGATCGCCCAGGAAAGCACTGGGAGCGCGCAGGCGTTTTATTTGCGCCGCCGGTGATGGCCAGCTGCTCAAGCCGTTGGCGAATGCATGGCTGATGAGGACGCCGCGGCCTCAAGCGCTGCCTGCAGGCGCATGCGCTCAAGCGGTTTGGTGAGATACCCGTCGAGCCCGGCTCGCAGCCCTGCACTGACCTGCTCGTCGAGTGCCTCTGCAGTCAGGGCATAGATCGGGGTGCGCCGACGATCTGGCAGCGAGGTCTCAAGCGATCGGATTCTGCGCGTGGCTTCGAGTCCGCCCATGCCCGGCATCTGGATGTCCATGAGAATCAGGTCAAAGGATTTGCCCTCGACTGCCTTGATAGCCTGCTCGCCGTCGCCTGCAATTGTGACCTGATGGCCCCATTTTCCGAGCAACGTGTCCATCAGCTTCTGATTGACGATATTGTCATCCACGACCAGCACATCGAGCGGGCCGATCTGAATGTCCAGTGCAGGTGAGGCGAGCTTCGGGCCTGTTGCATCTGATTCGAGGGGCGCATTCCGAGAAGCGTCGTCCACTGGCGATAAGGGCAAGTGCACAGTGAAAACACTGCCCACGCCCGGGGTGCTTTGCACGGAAATTCGACCGCCCATCAGATCGACCAGCCGTTTGCAGATGGTCAAACCTAACCCCGTTCCGCCGAAGCGCCGGGTCGTCGAGGCATCGGCTTGAGTAAAGGCCTCGAAGATCAGTTGCTGCTGTTCCGGAGCAATGCCGATACCGGTATCGCTCACTGAAAATGACAGGTCGGACACTGCTGTGGTGTTGGGGATACGCTCGACAGCTAAGCGCACGCTGCCTGTCTGCGTGAATTTGATCGCGTTGTTGACCAGGTTGATCAGTACCTGCCGAATGCGGCCGGCATCGCCAGCCACTCGAACCGGGACATCGCCCGCCACCTCGCACCTTAGCGTCAAGCCCTTTTCTTGTGCACGCACCTGCAGGGGCTGCAGCATGATGGCCAGTTCGCTGCGCAGATCAAAGGGACGTGACTCGACCCTGAGTTTGCCGGCATCGATTTTCGAGAAGTCCAGAATGTCATCGATGATGCCCAGCAGACCGTCCGCTGAGCTGCGCACAATGTCCAGGTATTCGCGCTGCTCTGCCGTCAGTGGTGTGGCCAGGGCCAGATCGGTCATGCCGATGATGCCGTTCATGGGCGTGCGGATCTCATGGCTTACGGTGGCCACGAAATCGGATTTGATGCGGCTTGCCTCTTCAGCGCGCAGCACACTTGCTTTGAGCTCGCCGGTCATCGCTTCAAGTCGCAGCGTATTGTCGCGCAAGTCCTGTTCAAGCTGGGTGCGTCGCTCAATTTCGCCGGCCAGCGCAGTGTTATCGGATTGCAGGCGCACAGCGCGTCTGCGCTGTCGATCAAGTGCGAAGGCACTCGCCAGCAGCAGGAATGGGAACAGGCTCAAGAAATTGAGCAACCGGGGTGGTGTGCTGTTCACATACGCGTCATCGCGGTCGAGCAGGGTGATGAGCGAAAGGGGTGTGCCCGCGACCGGCGTGCGAAGCGCCAGAGTATTCTCAAACTGTGCGCTGCCCCCAGGCAGTTGATCGGCAGAGGTGAGCGCATTAGGGGTCAGCCCTGCCATGGCCTTGGCCAATGACTCATCCGGGCGGCCCACGCTGCTCGCCGCGCTCAAGGCCAGTCCGTCCGTCGAGACGAGGAATTCTCGATAGCTGCCACGCCCATTCGTGGGGCCGGTGGCAATCAGCAGCTTGGAGAGTTGGTCTAGATCTCCAAGCGTCACGACCGTCCCGCTTCGCACATCCTTGTGTATGACCTGGGCGCTGGTGATGATCAGCCGTTGGGTCGGATCAATGTACAGCGTGTCCTGCAACCTGCTCGCGTCCGCAAGCGTGGTCTGTGCATCGGTGCCGCCTACGTCAGCAAGCACTGCACCCGATTCATCCAGCATGAAGATACGTCGATACGAGAGCGATCCGTGTTGCGCACTCTGGCTCAACTTGCGTTCGAATCGTTGGCTGATTGCATCTAGCGAGGTTCCCAGGCCATATTGAATGGACATGCCGAGCGCGCGGTTGATCAGATAGGCTTCCACCTCGGGACTCTCAGCCAGCTCGCGCGCTTCGATGCGGCGCTCCACTGCCGTCTCAGCCAGCACTTCCGCGCGTCGCGCGCTGTCGGCCAGAAGGCGGGCCTCGATCGTGTCGCGCAGCAGGGATTGTGAGTCGAAGACCTTCCACAACAGCACCAGGCTGTAGAGGCAGAATAGCGCCGCCAGCACCACCGGCCAGCGGCGCGTGAGGTGTCCTGAGCGAATCATCGGCGGGTCAGTCGATCTGGCACTTGCATGCCATTAAAACTTGCGCTTGAAGAACTCAGGGAAATAGCGGCGAATTCCGGGGTAGTACTTATCCACCAAACGGTCATACGACCCGTCGGCACGAATTTTCGCGAGATATTCGTCGAATGCCTTGCGCAGTTCAGGCGCGTCCTTCGGAAACGCGGCGGCCAGGTCCTGGTGCTCGGAGATGGGACCCAGGATCTTGATCCGTCCAGCCCAACGTTTGAGGTCAAGAATGGCATCCGGCACATCAAGCAAGGTCAGCTCAGCCTGACGGTTGATCAGGGCTGGCACCATTTCGTTCAGGTTGGTGCTGGCGGTATACGTCTTGAGATCGAGTCCGATCCCCTTGAGACCGTAATTGGCGGGGTCCAGGCAGGTGCGCTCCATCACCAGCAGGCTGTTGCGGCCGATGAGTGCCTTCGTCTGCGCAATGTCGGCGTTCAGATCGCTCGAACCCTTGATGGGCTTGAAGGCTGAGTTGGCTCGGGCCACCAGCAGCACCTGGGAGGGGAAAGTGGGCTTCGAGAACAGCACCACCTGTTCGCGCCACGGCAGCACTGTGAAGCCGGTCGCGATCATGTCGCCGCGCACCGGGAATTCGCCTTCCAGCGTTACGTCCGAACCTTTTCGCACCACGTCCTTGCCGAGCAGGTCGCGCAGCACGTTGTAGAAGTCGGAGTACACCAGCGTGTACTTCACGCCAATGTGTCGAGCGAAGCCTTGTACCAGTTCGACGTCAAAGCCGTCCCCCGATCCGGTGACGAAATTTGCGTAACGAATACCTAGATGGCGCAACTCGCCGCGTTGTTGGATCTCTTTCAGATCGTGCGCGTGGGCCTGTCCGACCGACAGCAGCGCGGACAGGACGACCCACAGCAGCGCCCCTATACGCTTCCAAGCAACCCGACGCTGACTCAGCACATCCATGGTTCAGTCTCTCCCGTTGATGCTCAGCCGAGCTTGGAACGCTGCTCGCGCAGTCGATCGAGGGTAGCCGAAAACCCGGCCAGACGCTCGCGCTCCTGATCGACGACCGCAGCAGGGGCGCGCTGCACGAAGGACGCGTTGTCGAGCTTGGCCCGGGCTTTGTCTGACTCGCTTTGCAATCGGGAGATTTCCCGGTCAAGTCGTTCGCGTTCGGCCGTCACGTCGATCTCGATCTTCAGCATCAGCCTGAAGTCACCCACGATCTGGACAGGCGCCAATGAGTCTTCAGGTAACGCATTCACCACCTCCACCTCGGACAATTTGGCCAGAGACTGCAGGAAGGGCGCATGCAGCGCTGCCCGTTCGGCTGGGCCAGCGATCAGCAGGGGCATGCGTTGTGCCGGAGACAAGTTCATTTCGCCTCGCAGTGCCCGACAGGCGTCGATCATGGCGCGCAGCTCCGCGACGGCTGCTTCGCTTGTGGGATCGATCTTGCCCGGTTCGCTCGTCGGCCAAGACTGCGTGGACACTGAATACTGCGCTTGTTCGAGCGCCGTGCTCAACGCGTCGCCTTGGAGTCTTTGCACACCCCGCTCACCGTATCGCTGAGCGAGAGGCGCGACCTTTTGCCAGAGTTCCTCGGTGATGAACGGAATCATGGGATGGGCCAGTCGCAGGATCGTCTCCAGGACCCGTAACAGTGTGCGGCGGGTTGCCCGCTGCACGGCTTCATCGGTCGATGCCAGGTTGACCTTGGCCAGTTCGAGGTACCAGTCACAGTACTCGTTCCAGACGAATTCGTAGAGCTCGCGGGCTGCATGGTCAAAGCGGTATTCGGTCAGTGCCTGTTCGATCGTCGCTTCGGTGCGCTGCAGTCGGCTGGTGATCCAGCGGTCCACATGATTGAAGTGCAGGTACCCACCAGGAACGCACTGCTCGGCGGTATGGGGCGCAAAGCCGCAGTCCCGACCTTCGGTTTGCATGAGCACAAACCGCGTGGCATTCCAGAGCTTGTTGCAGAAGTTGCGATAGCCCTCGCAGCGCCCCAGATCGAAATTGAGCGTGCGGGCAAAGGTGGCCAGCGAAGCAAACGTAAAGCGCACAGCGTCGGCGCCGTAGGCGGCAATGCCTTGCGGGTAGGCTTTTCGGATCTGCTTTTCAATCCGCGCTTTGTGATCTTCGCGCAGCAGACCCACGGTGGATTTTGCGAGCAAAGCATCGAGCGTGATGCCGTCGATCAGATCCAGCGGGTCGATCGTGTTGCCCTTGGACTTCGACATCTTCTGGCCTTCGGCGTCGCGCACGATGGCATTGATGTAGACATCCTTGAAAGGCACCTTGCCGGTGAAGAACGTGGTCATCATCACCATCCTGGTGACCCAGAAAAAGATGATGTCAAAGCCAGTCACTAGAACCGAGGACGGCAGGTAACGCTCGAGGTCCGGTGTGGCTTTCGGCCAGCCCAAAGACGAGAACGGCACCAGCGCCGAGGAAAACCATGTATCGAGAACGTCCGGGTCGCGAATCAGCGGCCCGTGCCATCCGGTGGCCCGCGCCTGGGCCTGCGCCTGAGCTTCATCGCGTGCGACGAAAACTGATCCATCGTGAATCGGTGCACCCTGGGCATCGGCTTTGTACCAGGCCGGCACCTGATGGCCCCACCAGAGTTGCCGCGAGATGCACCAGTCTTGGATGTTGCCCAGCCAGTGATCATAGGTGCTGCGCCAATGGTCGGGCACGAAACGGACCTGACCGTCATCGACCACCTGAAGGCAGACGTCAGCAATCGAGCGTCCCGGAAAGTACTGGTTACCGTGGTCCTGTTTGCTCATCGCGACAAACCACTGGTCGGTGAGCATGGGTTCGACCACCACGCTGGTACGCGCCGAACGCGGCACCATCAGTTTGTGCGGCCGTTCGCTGACCAGCAGGCCGGCCGCCTTCAGGTCGTCCAGCACGCGCTTTCGCGCCTCGAACCGATCCAGACCGCGGTAGGGCGCCGGCGCGGCGTCCGAGACCTTGGCGTCAAGCGTCAGGATGCTGATGGCGGCCAGGCCGTGCCGCTCGCCCACCGCCCAGTCGTTGAAGTCATGCGCCGGGGTGATTTTCACGCACCCGGTGCCGAAGGCGGCATCGACATAATCGTCGGCAATGATCGGAATGCTGCGCGTTCCACCCTGGCCGTCTTCGGACAGGGGCAGACGCAGCGTGCGGCCCACCAGTGATGCATAGCGCGGATCGCGCGGATTCACGGCCACTGCCGTGTCACCCAGCATGGTTTCCGGACGGGTGGTCGAGACCACCAGCGCGTCTACCACCACCGTGCGGGCAGGTTCGGTCTCGGTGGCCTCAAGGCTCACCGTGACCGGCTCGCCGTTCAGCGGATAACGGATATCCCAGATCCGTCCGTCTTCTTCCTCACTGTCGACCTCCAGATCCGACACCGCGGTCTGCAGGGTCGGATCCCAGTTCACCAGTCGCTTGCCACGATAGATCAGGCCCTGCTCGTGCAGCTGCACGAAGACCTCGAGCACCGCCTGGCTCATCTGCGCGTCCATCGTGAAGTAACCGGCACGCGCGCCATCGGTGTCCGCGTAGTCCCAGTTGCCGGATGCGCCCATGCGACGCATCTGACCCACGATCGTGGTGCCCGACTGCTTACGCCATGTCCAGACTCTGTCCAGAAACGCCTTGCGACCCAGATCGTGGCGGGTCAGGCCCTCAGCCTGCAATTGGCGCTCGACCACGACTTGCGTGGCGATGCCTGCGTGATCGGTCCCGACGACCCAGTTCACGTCCGAGCCTTTCATCCGCTGCCAGCGCACCAGGGTGTCCATCAGCGTTTGCTGGAACGCGTGTCCCATGTGCAGCGTGCCGGTCACATTGGGGGGCGGCAGTTGAATGCAATAAGCGGGCGCTGACGCAGCCGGGGTCTGCGGGTTGCGGAACAGGCCGCGCGATTCCCACAGGGGATACCAGCGTGCCTCGATGTCGGCAGGCTCGAAGCTTTTGGCCAGAGCGGCATGCGGCTCGCCTGATGTCGGCGTGGCGTTCATGGAAGGAGCCTCGGGGAAATGAGCGAAGCCCGCGATTATAGGTGGGCGGGCCTGTTCGAGAGGGCTTCGTTCACCGCGCGGGCCACAGCCTGCTTCAAGGCGCTGGCGAGATTGGACTGCAGGCTGTCGCACGCATCATCCACGGCATCTTGAAGCGCGCGTTGCAGCTCGGCGCGAAACCCGATATCGATCGCGTCTTCAAGCTGTTTCAGGACTTGAGTCGTGACGGACTCACGCAGGCGCTCCACCCACTCTGCGCTTGGGTCGAGCGCCGCTTCAGGTGCGGATGCCGGTGTGGAGATTGGAATCTCCAGAACCTCGGTGAGCATTGGAATGGTTTCATCGTCGGCCGACGGCTCAAGCGGGGTCATGACCATCTCCTGATCAGTGACCGGCGCCAGCCAGGTCATGGGTCTCGATCGGGTAGCCCCGATCACGATAAAACCGCCAGCGCGCCCGCCCGGCTGCCCGGTCCTCGTCAATGCCGGACACGAGCTCGATCAGTCGCTCGAAACGGGCGAATCCCGGAGGCGTCATGCTGCCCAGGTTCACCATCAGATCGCGGTCATCCGCATGTACTGCAGGCTGCAGCTCACCCTGAGTCAACAGCACGGCAGTCTCGCTGGCCAGCGGGTCGGTGGCCATGACATGAGGGATGAAGTCATGGGCTGAGAAGGTCCATAACGACTGATCGAATCGTGCCAGTAACGCGGCGTCATCGCTGAACACCACAATGCGATGACCTGCGCGAAAGGCCTTGCGGACCAGACGACAGCCGTAGTCGACCTTGTCTGGCACATTGAAATGAAAGTCCACCCGGGTCATGGCAGCAGGTCACACTGTGGCGCAGGCCCCGGGTGCCGCGTCAGCCGCGGGTGGCGCGGCCCAGCACGAATCGCGTCAGCAGCGGGACTGGCCTGCCACTTGAACCCTTCGCGGCGCCGCTGCGCCAGGCGGTGCCGGCAATGTCCAGGTGCGCCCAGTCATAGGCCTTGGTGAACCGCGCCAGAAAACACGCTGCGGTGACGGCGCCGCCGGCACGCCCACCGACATTGGCCATGTCAGCGAAATTCGACTTCAGACCTTCCTGATAAGCATCGTCGAGCGGCATGCGCCAGCAAGTGTCGGCTGCTTCGCGCCCGCAAGCGGTCAGCTCCGATGCCAGGGCATCGTTGGCCGTGAACAGGCCGCTGTGATGATGGCCCAGCGCCACTACACAGGCACCGGTCAGTGTCGCAATGTCGACCACCGCGGCCGGCTTGAAGCGCTCCACGTAGGTCAGCGCGTCGCACAGGATGAGCCGGCCTTCGGCATCGGTATTGAGGATCTCGACGGTCTGGCCTGACATCGTGGTCACGATATCTCCCGGGCGTGTGGCCCGCCCGGAGGGCATGTTTTCGCAGGTCGGAATCACGCCGATCAGATTGACACGCGCGCCCATGGCGGCCACGGCATGCATCGTGCCCAGGACCGATGCCGCGCCGCACATGTCGTACTTCATTTCATCCATGTCTGCGGCTGGCTTGAGCGAGATGCCACCGGTATCGAACGTGATGCCCTTGCCAACCAGCGCAATGGGCTTTTGCTTGGGACCTGCACCCTCATAGCGCATGACGATGAGCTTGGGTGCAAGCTCAGAGCCCTGCGCAACGGCGAGCAATGCGCCCATCTTGAGCGATTCCATCTGCTTGCGCTCGAGTACCTCGACCTTCAGGCCGAAGCGCTTGCCGAGCTTGCGGGCCGTGTCGGCCAAATAGGCTGGGGTGCATAGATTCGGAGGCAGATTGCCAAGGTCTCGGGCCAGGTCTGCACCGTCCGAGAGTGCCTGGACCATGCGCAGCTCGGCCGTCAGGGCGGCGTTGAGCGCACGGGTTGCACCGAAGGCCAATGCGGCGGGGCCGCGCGGCGTGGTGTCAGGTTTGCTCTTGGTGCGATCGAACCGATAACCCATTTCGCGGGCGATCAGTGCCTGCGTACGGACTTTCCAGGCGGCGTCACGGTCTTTGACCTCGACATCGTCGAGCCAAGACACAGCATCGCGTGCGCCAGTGCCTTGCAGCGCGCGCACAATCGCCCGAGCCATGTCGCTAAATACGCGTTCAGTGACCCCTGCTTTGTCTCCAGCCGAGACTAGCAAGACGCGCTCAATCGCTGAGCCCGTACCCACCAGCAAGGTCGCGCCTGCTTTCACCGGCAGATCGCCCCGCTTGAGCGCAGCGGCCAGTTGACCTCCGCAGGCGGCGTCGATCGCTTGGCCGGATGGGGAGAGTCGGGAGTCGGTCACCGCCACAACGGCACAGCCCGTTCGGGTTTTCTCGGGTGTGGAGGTCTTTATGCTAAATTCCATCGCGGTCTTTCAGGGCTTGATTCCATCGAAGTATAAGCGAGCGTTCCCAGCCTGCGATGCTGTTCCAACAGGCCCTGCGCCGAGACCTTTTCAACCTGGCGGGTGCGGTCTTCGCAACTCTGTTCACGGTCATGGTCACCACCACGTCGATCCGACTGCTGGGCGGTGCGGCGGCGAACCGGCTCGCTTCCGCCGATGTCCTGCCCCTGATCGCGTTCGCATCGGTCAATTACATCCCGGTGCTGATGGTGCTCACGCTCTACATCACGGTGCTGTTGGCGTTGACCAGGGCTTACCGCGATTCCGAAATGGTGGTGTGGTTTGCAAGCGGACTGAGCTTGCGCGCCTGGATTCGGCCAGTGCTGGCATTTGCGATGCCGTTTGTGGTCCTGATTGCGATCGTGTCGCTGCTCGTCGGCCCATGGGCTAGCCGTCAGGCGAGCGAGTACAAGCGGCGCTTCGAGCTGCGAGATGACGTGTCCATGGTCGCACCGGGGCAATTTCGCGAGTCGGTGTCGTCGAATCGTGTTTTCTTTGTCGAGTCGGTCGATGAAGCTCAAACCGAAGTGCGCAACGTCTTCGTGACGCAAATGCGCGAGGGGCACCTGACGGTGGTGGCCTCAAGCGGCGGTCGGATCGAAACACGTCCGGAGGGCGGGCGTTTTCTGGTGCTGGAAGACGGTCGCCGCTGGGATGGCCAATGGGGCGAAGGCGCGTATCGGCTGATGGAGTTTGAGCGGTACGGACTGCTGCTGCAGCCCAAACCTGCACCCGGAGCCGAGGATTCTGCGCGCATGCGTGCCACGACCGATCTGATCCAGCAGCCGAGCGCGACCAATCGCGGCGAACTGATCTGGCGCTTGAGCCTGCCGATATCGGGCCTGCTCGCGGCACTGCTGGCGATCCCGCTTGCTTTCGTTAACCCGCGGGTCAATCAGTCTGTCAATCTGATCGTGGCCATGCTGATTTATGTGATCTACAACAACGCCAACAGCCTGATGCAAGCTTGGGTCAGTCAGGGGCGCTTGCCTTTCGCAGTGGGTTTGCTCGCCACGCATGTGGTGGTCATTGCGATCATCGCTTTCATGTTCTGGCGACGGATGTCGCTGTCTCGACTGTGGCCTGCCTGGCTGAATTGGCGCGGCGCGCGCACTCAGGCCAACGCACCTCAGTCAGCGGGTCCTGAGGCGTCTGCATGACGGTCGTCACCCGCTATCTCGCACGCGAGATCGTGCTGGGCGTGTTGTTTGTCTTGTTCGGGTTTCTGGCGCTGTT
>CANHUQ010000019.1 GCA_947463885.1 Burkholderiales bacterium | reverse complement strand
GGTCAGCAACAGGACTGGGATGCGGCTGCGCCGTGCGCGCAGCCGGCGCAGCACTTCGATTCCATCCAGGGACGGCAGGCCGACATCCAACACCGCCAGATCGAACGGGGCTGTGCGCAGCGCTTCGTCGGCTGCGTCGCCACGCGTGACCCATGCGGTCTGGAGCCCTTCGCGCTCGAACGCCCGCAGGATCGCCCGAGCAATGGGGGCATCATCTTCGGCCAGCAGCAGTTTCATTTACGTGAGCATAACGTGCGGTGTGACCACGCTGCTGCAAGCGAATTGAAAGGCAGCAAGCCCAGGATGTGTCGATCTCCATTTTGGCTGTTGCCCCGACCCCTCCATGCGCGAGACGTTCGCCCTGCAGCTTCAGTGGTCCCTGAAATGCCTCGGGCTCTGTCTGGCTGGCGTAGCCGCTCCGTTGGTGACCGCTTTTGCGCAATCAGCCACCGGCTTGACCGCGGGGTCTGCCTGCCACGCATTGCCCACGCCAGCCCTGGTCTGGGCGCAGGCGCAACAGCGGCTCGCTGATTGCAATCGCGATCTGCAGGTGGCGCAGCGCACCGCCTTGGCAGCCCGCACGGAGATCGTCACCGCGGGGCAACGGCCCAACCCCACGCTGTCAACGGGCGTCGGCCAGTACGCCCCAGCCGTCGGTTATGGGTCCGGAAACCTGCTCGACAAACAGGTGGACTGGCTCGCTCGGATCGACCAGACCATTGAGCGCGGCAACAAGCGCGGCCTGCGAATCGAATCGGCAGAGCTCAACGCGCGGGCTGTGCAGTGGTCGGTCGCCGATGTCCTGCGTCAACAGCAATTGGCACTGGCGCTAGCCTGGATCGACCTATGGGGCGCGCAGGAAAGGGTTCGGCTGCAGCGCGAACTCACCGCGCTGTATCACCGCACGCTGGACGGCGCGCGCACCCGGCTCAAGGCGGGAGACATCGCTGCCGCCGATGTCTCGCGTATCGAACTGGACGTGCAGCGGGCCGAAGGCGACCGGATTGCTGCGAACACTGAGTTGGCCCGGTCCCGCAGCATCGTCGCCGCACTGCTCGCCATGGAGCCGCAGGCCATGCAGATGCATGCACAGGAACCCTGGCCCCGACTTGCCGAAGTCACGCTGACGGGCATCGACCCGACGGGCGCCGAGCGGCCGGATCTGCAGGCCGCCCGCGCGCAGGAGGCAGCGGCGCAAGCGCGCGTCCGATTGGCCCAAAGCCTCGGTACCCGAGATGTGAGCGTCGGGGTGCAGCTCGACCGCTATGCCCCCCCATCCGGATACGGGTGGCTGTACGGCGTGTACATGTCCTTCCCCTTGTTCATCAACCACCGTTACGAAGGCGAAATGGCCAGGGCTCAGGCCGATCTGGATACCGCCATGATCGAGCGCATGCGGCTGGAGCAGGCCGCGCTCGGTGCGCAGCAACGCCTCGCTGAAGCTCGCGGCCTGTACCGGTTACGGCGCGAACGCATCGAACGCGAAGCCTTGCCTCTGGCCGAAAAGGTGGCGGCCAACGCCGATCTGGCCTACCGGAAAGGGGCCGGAACCGTCCTGGAACTGCTCGATGCACTGCGCCAGCTGCGCGCCTTGCAACTTGAGGCACTCACCGCACGTCTGGACGAAGACCGTGCTGACGCCTCGGCGCGGGCCGAGATGCTGACCGCTGCCGCAGCCGCTGACCCGATCTTCGGTGAATCGCTGCGCGGCGCGTCGCTGCCCCTCCGTGCACCGAACCCATGATGCGCCCTGCCAGCCACCCCATGACCCAACTGACTGCCTCGACACCGCGCCGCAGTCCTGGAATGCAGTGGGCAAGCACTGTGATGCTGTGGGCGGTACTGCTGAGCGCCTGCAGTCCGGAAGCTCCGCCGAAGGCGCCCGAACCGGGCCCGTCCATTCAGGGCACTACCGTGAGATTCCCCGGCAGGCCTGAGGGCATCCGCAGTGAGGTGGCTCTGGATGCAGGGACAACCGCGCTCACCATTCCAGGACGACTGGCCTGGGATGAAGATCGTACGGTGCGAGTGCACTCGCCGTTCGCCGGACGGGTCATCAAGCCGCTGGTCCAAGTAGGCGACACAGTCCGGGCAGGCCAGCCTCTGGCCGAGCTGGTCTCTTCGGAATTCGGGCAAGCGGTAGCCGATACGCGGCGTGCCGAAACCGATCTGACGCTGGCTGATGACAACCTGGGGCGCCAACGTGAATTGCACGACGCCGGACTGGTGCCGCTCAAGGATCTGCGTGCAGCGCAGGCCGAGCACAGCCGAGCCGAGATCGAAGCGCAGCGTGCACGCACGCGGTTACGCCAGACCGGCAGCACGGGGACCGGCAATTACAGCCTGCGTGCGCCGATCAGCGGCGTGGTGGTCGAGCGCACGATGAACCCTGGGCAGGAATTGCGCCCCGACCAGGAGGGCGCAGCGCTGTTCGTGGTCACCGACCCGTCCCGCCTGTGGGCCTGGCTCGATGCACCTGAACGTACCCTGCCCAAACTGTCCGCCATGCCGACGGGCACCTCCTTGCGCATTCGCAGCGCAGCCTGGGGCGACACCGAGTTCGAAGGTCAACTGGTGCGCAAGGAAGATGCCATTGACCCCGAATTGCGCACGTTCCGGCTGCGGGCCTCGGTGGGCAATGCGCAACGCAAACTGAAGTCGGGCATGTTCGTGACGGCCACCTTTCCGGCACCTGGCGAGAGCGCCGGCATGAAGGTCGAGCATGTGCCCTTGTCCGCGGTCATCCTGATGGACGGCCAGCGGCATGTATTCGTGCAGAACGACGACAACAGCTTCACCAGACAGCAGGTCCAGGTGATCGCTGAACAGGCGGGCCGCGCCTCAGTCACGGGAATCAAGCCCGGCGAGCGCGTGGTCACCGAGGGCAATCTGTATCTGCAGCAGATCCTCTCGCGCAACGGTGGCTCGGTTGCCGCGGCCAGGTCCGAAGCGCGCCCATGATCCGGCGGATCGTTCAGTTCTCGCTTCACCAGCCATTGCTGGTGGTGTTTTCGCTGATTGTCTTCATCGGCAGCGGTCTGATTGCGTTCAAGAACCTCCCGATTGAAGCCTTCCCCGATGTCTCCGATACACAGGTCACGGTCATCGCACTGTTTCCGGGGCGCGCCGCCGAGGAAGTTGAACGTCAGGTGACCCTGCCCATTGAAGTGGCCCTGTCGGGTGTGCCGGATTCCGTCCGACTGTTTTCGCACACCCAGTTCGGACTGTCGTTCACGGTCATCACCTTCAACGACCGGCCGACCGATGTGCTGGCCCGCCAGCGCGTCAATGAACGGCTTCAGGGAGTGAGCCTGCCGGGACCAGTGGAACTGCGCATTCAGCCCCCGCAGACCGCCATTGGCGAAATTTTTCGCTTCAGACTGCGCGGCGATGGTTTCACGCCCCAGCAATTGCGCACCCTTCAGGATTGGGTGGTCGAAAAGCAACTACGCAAAGTGCCCGGTGTGGCCGATCTGGTCACCATGGGCGGAAGCATCAAGCAATACGAAGTCAATCCGGACATGGCGCGCCTGCGCGACTATGGCCTGAGCATCGGTCAATTGTTCGCAGCGCTCGAGCGTGCCAATGCCAATGCCGGGGGCGGTGCCGTGGCGCACGGCTCACAGCAGTACCTGATCCGCTCGATCGGCGAATTGCGCACCTCGGCCGACATCGCCAACGTGATGATCACTGTGCACAAGGGCGTCCCGGTCTTCGTGAAGGACGTGGCGGACATCAGGGTGGGCGGTGCACCGGCTCAGGGTCTGGTAGGCCAGACCCTGGAGGGTCGACATGACGACGACATCGTCAATGGCATCGTGGTCATGCGCAAAGGCGAGAACCCGTCCCAGGTTCTGGCAGGCATCAAGGACAAGATCGAGTGGATCAACCGCACCCAGCTGCCCAAGGGTGTGGCCATCGTGCCGTACTACGACCGCTCGTGGCTGATCGGCAAGACGCTCACCACCGTGTTCGGCAATTTGCTCGAAGGCGCGGTGCTCGTGTGTGCCGTGCTGGTGCTGTTTCTCACCAACGTTCGGGCAGCGCTCATTGTGGCGGCGGTCATTCCGCTGTCGCTGCTGGCCACGTTCCTTGGGCTGACCTTTGTAGGCATTCCAGCCAATCTGCTGTCGCTGGGTGCGATGGACTTCGGCATCATCGTGGACGGCGCGGTGATCGTGGTCGAAAACATCTTCCGCAGACTCGGCCAACTGCGCGACAGTGACGTGCACGACCCAGCCGCGCGTCGGGCTGCTGTGCTCAAAGCAGCCGTGGAAGTGGGTCGACCCACGCTGTTCTCGATGCTGATCATCATCGTGGCGCACGTACCGATCTTCACCTTGCAACGTCACGAAGGCCGCATCTTTTCCCCGATGGCCTGGACCGTATGTGCCGCGCTGATCGGCTCGTTGATCCTGTCGCTCACGGTCGTGCCCCTGGCCTGCTCCACCTTCCTGCGCAAAGTGCCGCACGATGACAATGCGGTCGTGCGATTCTGCAAAAAGCACTACGCACGGGTGCTCGACTGGGGTCTGAATCGCCGGATGCAGGTGGTGTTGCTGGCGCTGGCCGCACTCGTGGGGATGGGGGTCGTCGCCACCCGCCTGGGCAGCGAGTTTCTGCCCGAATTGAACGAAGGATCCATCTGGGTCAATGTGACCCTCGCGCCCTCGGTCTCGCCCGACGCAGCCCAGACCGCCGCGCGCCAGATTCGCGAAGCGCTCAAGCGTGTGCCGGAAGTGAACTCGGTGATCTCCAAGGTGGGTCGACCCGATGACGGCACTGATCCAAAGATCTTCAATTCAGCCGAATTCTTCGTCGAGATGAAGCCTGAAGCCGAATGGCCGAAGGGCAAGACCAAGGCGACGCTCATTCGCGAGATGGAAGCATCGATCGGCAAACTGCCCGGCCTTGAACCGAGCTTTTCGCAACCGATCCGCGACAACGTGCTCGAAAGCATTTCGCAGATCGACGGACAAATCGTGATCAAGATTCAGGGCGACGACTTCGACACCATCAAGCAGATTGCCCGTCAGATCCGCAGCCGCATCGCCACCGTCCCGGGCGTCACCCGCAGCTTCGTGGACCGCGATGGCCGCCTGCCCCAGTACCGCATCGATATCGACCGCGTGAACGCCGCACGCTTTGGCGTGAATGTGGCCGACCTGCAGGACACCATTGAAGCCGCCCTGGCCGGCAAGGCCGCCACGGAACTGTGGGAGGGCGAACGGCACTTCTCGGTGGTGGTGCGGCTGCGATCCGACGAGCGTGCACTGGGCGGGCTGTCCGATCTGCTGGTTGCGGCGTCCAATGGCACCCAGGTGCCGCTGTCCCAGATCGCCAGCTTTCGCATGACCGAGGGAGCGATGAACATCTCCCGGGAAAATGGCCAGCGTGTCGCGGCAATCGGAGTCTTCATCCGCGACCGCGACATGGGGAGCGTGGTGGCCGACATGCAAAAGCTGGTCGACGCGGAAGTCAAGCTTCCGGTGGGCTACAGCATCGCGTGGTCAGGCGAATTTGAAAACCAGCAGCGCGCCATGGCGCGGCTCTCGTGGGTGGTGCCGCTATCGATCTTGCTGATCTTTCTCTTGCTCTTCGATGCATTCGGATCACTGGCCAGCGCAGCCCTGATCATCGCGAATATTCCGTTGGCCATGATCGGCGGCATCGTCGCCCTGTGGCTCACCGGCATTCCGCTGTCGGTATCGGCCGCCATCGGGTTCATCGCACTCTTTGGGCAGGCCGTGCTTAACGGTGTGGTGATGGTGTCCGACTTCAATGCCCGCGCGGCGGGCCTGGTCGAGCCTGGTGCCATCAGCGCGGCGGTGCGCGAGAGCGCTCTGCAACGTTTGCGTACCGTCATGATGACCGCCCTGCTGGCCATGCTGGGCCTGTTGCCCATGGCGCTGTCGCACAGCATCGGTGCCGAGACACAGCGCCCCCTGGCCGTGGTGGTCATTGGCGGACTGGTGAGCGCCACCCTGCTGACGCTCATCGTGCTGCCGGTGCTCTACGTGATGATCGCGCGGCGCTGGCCCTCGGCGCTGGCCAAGCCGGACGCCATGCCCGTACACTGATGCGCATCTGCAGTGCGTTGGGCACTTGCGCGATTGAGATGGTGCACTGATGTTCGAAGACCAGATTCGCCTCGCCATGCCACTGCGGGGGCGTGCATCCTCGCGGGTCAGACGATCATTCCTGGGAGGATGTGCCGTGCTGTTGGCCGGCGCATGGCTGAGTGCCGCACCACCCGCCCTCAGCGCCGAGCTTCCAATCTTCGACGCCCATATCCATTACAGCCACGACGCCTGGAAAGCCGTGCCGCCAAAAGAAGCCGTCGCCTTGTTGCGCAAGGCAGGGCTGCGCAAGGCCATGGTGTCGAGCTCATCCGATGAAGGCACCCAACTGCTGGTCGCCGAAGCCCCGGATCTGATCGTACCGTCGTTGCGCCCCTATCGCGCCCGCGGCGAAATCGGCACCTGGGTACGCGATGACACGGTGGTCGCGCATCTGGAATCCAGGCTGGCGCGCTACCGCTATGCCGCGATCGGCGAGTTTCATGTGAACGGTGCCGATGCCGATCTGCCGGTCATGCGCCGGCTGGTGCAACTGGCCAAACAATACGGGCTGCTGCTGCACCTGCATGGCGACGCCGAGGCCGTCGAGCGCGTGTTTCGTCAGGATCCGCAAGCACGCATCTTGTGGGCACACAGCGGATTTGCAGCGCCTGCTGATGTGCGAGCCGTCCTGCGCCGGCACAAGCAGTTGTGGGCCGACCTCGCCTTTCGAAGCGACCCCGGCAGTGCCGGCAAGGTGAATGCAGACTGGCGGGCAGCGTTCGAGGAATTTCCGGACCGATTCATGCTGGGCACCGACACCTTTGCGCCCGAACGCTGGTGGTATGTCACCGAGCATGCCGCCTGGGCGCGCGCTTGGCTGGCCGATTTACCGCCCCCCCTGGCCGAGCGGATTGCCTACCGCAATGCCGAAGACATGCTGGCCACCAACCCTGACCGCCGGCAACATTGACGAGATGCCATCGAATCCCGTGAAGCGAATCGCTTTCCAGTGTCTGACAGCACTGTTGTTCATCGCGGCGCCACTGGCCGCCCTGGCGCAATCTGCACCCCAGGGTGTGGCGCCCGCCACCACACGCGCGGCCGATCCAGCGCGTTGTCCATTCACGCTGGTCGAGCGACTGGGCCGATTGGTGTCTGGCAACGGTGTGGATATTGCGTGGCGCCCCTTACCCGCGCCGATCGCAACAGGTAAACCGTTCGCCGTGGAATTTGAAGTCTGTCCGCGTGGCGCCCAACGTGAGATCGGGCGCATGGCGGTGGACGCCGTCATGCCCGATCACCGACATGGCATGAATTACCGGCCGACCCTCAGCGGCCAGCCAGGTGGCGTCATGCGTGCCGATGGCCTGGTGTTTCACATGCCTGGCCGCTGGCAGCTGATCTTCGATGTGCAGATCGGCGGGCAAGCTCAGCGCATCACCGAGGACATCGTGGTGCGCTGAGTCCATGGCGTACACAACGGATCGCTGCAGACCTGATGTCGGCAGTCCGCGCAGTCACTTCCTCTCGCCAGTCAGAGGGCTCAAGCAGGCTCTGTTCTGTCTGAGCCTGTGGGGAGCCGCCTGGCTCCTGTCTTTATGGGCTTCGCCAGCGAACGCGCAGGGGGCGACTCGCGTCTTCGCCGTCGTCACTGACCAAGCGTCGGCTGGTGCAGAGCGCCCTGCGATCACGTCACGCAACCGGGCTGATCCGAACGCAGTCGCGGTGGCGCTGGGCCTGCCCCCTGACACGATGCAGGCCATTCTGGCGCACGGTCCCTGGCCGCAGCCGTTCACACCCGATCCGGGCAATCGCGCCTCGGGGCAAGCGGCCGCGGTGGCGCTGGGCGGACGCCTCTTTTTCGATCGACGACTTTCACACGATGGCCGCATGGCCTGCGCGAGCTGCCATCTGCCGGAAAAAGGTTTTTCTGACGGCAGGGTACGCAGCCTCGGTCATGACGGGCAGCCTCTGGATCGCAATGCGCAGGGGCTGCTGGATGCGAGGCTGTCGCACTGGTTCGGATGGGACGGCGCCGCCGATTCGCTGTGGGCGTTCAGCATGCGCCCGCTGAACCATCCGCGTGAACTGGCCCTGCCGGCTGATGCGCTGCGCACGCTGTTTGAACGCGACGCGGGTCTGGCCTGTCTGCGTCAGGCGGCGTTCGGATCGGCGGCGGGCACCAGTGCGCACGAACGCGCGGCGCACCCGGATGAGCGCTTGCGCGTCCAGGTGGCCAAGGCGCTGGCAGCCTATGTGGAAACGCTCGACTCGGGTCGCACCCGATTCGATGATTTTCGGGATGCGCTGGCGCGTGGAGACCTGAAGCAGGCACGCGCCTATCCGGCTGATGCGCTGCGCGGCCTGCAGCGCTTCGTGGGGGAAGGGCGTTGCAACCTCTGTCACACCGGACCTGCCTTCAGCCATGGCGAGTTCCATGAGCTTGGACGCCCGTTCATGGCCGCACCCGGTCGCCCCGACCCCGGGCGTCATGGCGGCATTCAGGCCGTGCTGGCCGACCCGTACAACCGCCTGGGACCCTGGGTTGATACGCCAGCACAGCCTTTAGCCGACGACCCTGCGGTGCGCACCCGCCACTTGAGTGGCTCGCACCGCAACTTCGGGGAATTCAAGGTGCCGGGGCTGCGGGGCGCTGTGTTCACCGCACCGTACTTTCATGACGGCAGCGCCGCCACCCTGAGCGATGTGGTGGCCCATTACTCGACACTGGACTCGGAACGACTGCATGCAGACGGCGAAGCCATCCTGAAACCTCTGCAACTCACCCCGCGCGAATCGGCTGATCTGGTCGCGTTCCTGCGCACACTCTCGCAACCGGCTGCAGTCCAACGCCCCGGCCAGGTACCGGTACAGATACAGCGCCAGCCACCTGCCAGTATTCTGCCGTCGGTCGATACGCAGCGCGCCGCCTGGGCGCGCACTGCGCGTGCGCTTAGCTGTCCGCCACCCGCCCGCGCAGCGCCTTGACCTTGCCACGCAGCACTTTTTCTTCGACCCGCTTGCGTTGAGAACTGGCCGTGGGCCGCGTGGCACGCCGCTCACGCGGCACTTCGGCCGCAGCCTGCACCAGCGCATGCAAGCGCGCGATGGCGTCTTCGCGGTTTTTTTCCAGACTGCGAAAACGCTGGGCCTTGATGACCACCACCCCGTCATCACTGATGCGGGTATCGCGCTGCTCGAGCACGCGCTGCTTCAGGTCATCGGGCAAGGACGATGCTCGTATATCGAAGCGCAGGTGGATCGCGTTCGACACCTTGTTGACGTTCTGACCACCTGCGCCCTGGGCGCGGATGGCGGTCAGCTCGATCTCGTCCTCGCGAAGCGTGAAGCTCATGGCCAGCGGTGCAAGGTCTGCCGGGACTCAGACACGCGCCAGCGACACGACCCAGTCGCAGGCCTGTTTCATGGCCCGATCGGCGCCATCGAGCACGCCGGTGTAATTGAAAAACCCGTGGTGCATGCCGGGGTAGCGAGTCATGGTGGTGGGCACACCGGCATCGCGCAGCCGCACGCCGTAGGCCTCGCCTTCATCACGCAGCACATCCACCGCCGCGGTGATCACCAGGGCGGGCGGCAGACCGCGCAGGTCTTGCGCCAGCATGGGTGTGGCCGTGTGCGGCAGGCTCGCAGCGCCACTGGCATCGAGCGGCTTGCCCACATAGTGATCCCAGAACCAGACCATGGCATCGCGCGTGAGGCCGTAGCCAGTGGCGAACTCGGCATACGACTCGAATTCCGAGGTGTAGTGCGCGGTCACGGGATAGATCAGCAGCTGGCCAGCCAGCTTGGGGCCGCCTTCCTTGTGCAGCTGCAGGGCCACCGCCGCCGCCAGATTGCCGCCGGCACTGTCGCCGGACACGACGGTGCGCCCAACATCCACACCGAGCTCGGCCGCATGGGCCATGGCCCAGCGCGTGGCCGCCACACAATCGTCGCTCGCCGCCGGATAACGGTGCTCGGGGGCCAGTCGATAGTCCACCGAGACCACGGTGGCACCGGCTCCTGCTGCCAGTCGCCTGCACGCAGCGTCATGGGTATCCATGTCGCACACCACCCAGCCACCACCGTGAAAGAAGAGGATCAGCGGTGCGTCGGTGGTACCTGGCGCGGCGCCACGATACACGCGCACTGGCAGCGCACCGCCCGGGCCTTCGATGGTCCGGTCAACACCTGCGGGCAGGGGTGGCGTGGGCACCAGCTTGGCGACCGAGTCACGAAAACCCTTGCGGGCCACTTCCACCGGAAGTGTATTGACCGCGGGGCGGCCTTCGAACAGTTTGAGCAGCGCACGAACCTGGGGATCGAGTTCCATTTGAATGATCTCGTCAGTGACTGAAGCAGTGCTTCAGGGTTGAAGGACGATGCGACCGACGACACGGCCTGCGGCCAGGTCTTCGAGCGACTGATTGACCTGCGACAGCGGTCGCAGCGTCAAGGGGATTTCCGGCAGCTTGATCTTTTGTGCCAGCGCCATGAGTTCGTGCAGCTCATTGAGTCCCGAGACATACGAGCCCTCGACCGACATGGACTTGAACGGAAAGAGCGGCACGCCGCAGCGGAATTCGCCACCGAACAGGCCCACGATCACGACCTTGCCCGCGCGGCGCACGATATTCACGGCCATGGATGAGGTGGACTCGCTGCCCACGAAATCGACCACGCCCAGGATGTTGTTGCCCGTGGCCTTGAGCAGCGCGCGGGTGGCATCGGCCTCTTTCGGGTCGACCGCGAGCGAAGCGCCATGGGCGATCGCCGATTCGCGCTTCACCGGGTCGGGGTCAATCACAACGATCTTCGCTCGGGTGAGCGCCGATGCCAGCGCCACACCGGTCATGCCGACTCCGCCAGCCCCGATGATGGCGATCCAGTCATCGGCCGTGGCCTCGGGCAATTTGCGGATCGCGCCATACGCCGTGATGCCGGCACAGGCAAAGGTAGCTGCGCGCGCCGGGTCCAAGCCACCGACCGGCACCAGGTATCGGTCGTGCGGCACACGGCACAGGTCGGCATAGCCACCCGGCAATTGCATGCCCAGGTTGCGCGCCGCCTTGTTGCACAGATGATCGTTGCCACTCTGGCAGGTGGCGCACTCGCCGCAGCCCAGCCACGGGTACACCACGACGCGATCGCCCACTTTGACGCTGCTCACCTCCGGGCCAACCTCCACCACTTCCCCGCCGATTTCATGGCCCATGGTGACCGGCAGCTTCGTGCCTCCGCGTTCGAGCGAAGTCATCTTGCCGCCACCCATATCGAAGCCACCTGCCTGGATATGCAGATCCGAGTGGCAGATGCCGCAATGGGTCACGCGCACGGTCACCTCGTGGCCGGTGGGCGCTTCCAGTTGCGCCTGCTGCAATTCGAGGGCCTCGCCCCACTTGGGAAACGCCCAGCGGTGGGCGCAGCGGTAGTCCATGGATGCTCCTGGGAAGATCAACAATCGGTCCGGGGCAGATGATGCACCGCGCGCGCGGCCTTGGCGAACTGACCGATCAGATTTGCAGCCCTAGGCCGGGTGGGCCCGTGGCAGGCGCACCTCGAAGGTCGAGCCCTTGCCGGCCCCTTCACTGAACGCCGTCACCGTCCCGGCATGCAGGGCCACCAGGCTGCGTACCAGTGCCAGACCGATCCCCAGGCCGCCCTGCGAGCGGTCGATGGCCACATCGATTTGCGTGAACAGATCAAAGATCTGGGTCAGGCGATTGGCGGGGATGCCGATACCGGTGTCGGTCACACGAATGGTGGCCCAGTCTGAGTCCTGCGAGACATCCACAGTAATGCAGCCTCCCGCATCGGTGTACTTGCAGGCATTCGAGAGCAAATTCTCCATGATCTGGGTGATGCGGACCCGGTCTGCATGGATGACAGGAGAGGGGTCCGGTTGATGCACCACCAGGCGCAGACCACGCTCGCGCTTTGCGGGCCTGATCACCTCCAGCGCATCGGCCACTGCGTCAGTCAGGTTCATGTCCTCACGGCGCAGTTCGATCTTGCCCTGCGTGATCCGTGAAACATCGAGCAGATCGTTAACCAGACGGGTCATCTGGGTCACCTGACGGTCTGACATGGCCACCGCCTGCCCGGCCTGTGAATCGGCGGCAATCGTGCGCTGGAGCAGGCTGATGGCATTCCGCATGGGGGCTAGCGGATTGCGCAGTTCGTGCGCCAGCATCGCCAGAAATTCATCCTTGCGCCGGTCAGCCTCATGCAGGGCATCCACGCTTTGCTGGCGCTCAGTCTGATCGACCACCAGCACCACCATGCGGGTGGCCGAGGCGCGGCCCTGCTCCTTCACGAAGTGCACCTGACCTCTGCACTCCAGCCAGCGCATGGCACCGGCACGATCCGACACCCGGCAATCGATCCGCAGGCGCCCCCCATCCTCTCCGGCCACGGCTGCATCCAGTGCCGCCTTCACGCGATTCAGATCATCCGGGTGGACCGCCCGCAGGATGCTGTCGCGCTCGATCGGGCCATCGGGGGGCAGTCCGAAGAGCTCGCGGGCACGCAGCGAGGCGGCGTAGCGATCGGCAATCATGTCCCAGTCAAGGGTGCCGGCTTCGGTCGCGTCAATGGCCAGCATCAGTCGCTCTTCGCTGGAGGTGAGCGCAGTAATCGCCTTCTCGCGGGACTGCGTGCTGATGGTCAGCACGCGACCTGCCTCCATCAGCGAATCGAACATCACCGAGATCTCGGTGATGGCAGAGCGTCGGCTGCGCACGGGCTGACCGGCTGCCAGACTGCGCGCATCCGACGCGACCGACGTGATGGCCCCCGCCAGCCGCTGCCCCAACAGCAGACTGATCGACACCGCCAGGCTGAGGACTACAGCCCCTGAAGCGAGCATGCGCACCAGGGAATACCGAAGCGGTGCATCGCGCACATCGGCAGGCTCGCTGACCACTACCGTCCAGCCCACCGGAATCCGTCGCCAGGCCGCAAGCAGCGTCGGGCCATCAGCAATCCTCACGCGTGTCACGCCATGCTCGGGTTGCGACTGCAGCGCCTCGCTGAGTGCGCCCTTGACCTGTTGTGCGAGCGGGGCAGACGCCAGGCTGCTGGCGACCACCTGCAGGCTGCGATCAAGGACCAGCGCCAGACTCGCATCGGTCAGGCTCGGGTCGAGCACCTTCGACAGACTGTCGGCATTGACCCGCCCTTCGAGCACCCAGCGCACCTCTCCCCGACGAGGTACGGGGACTGCAACCGAGACCGCCATGCGCCCCGTGATCGCATCCAGATGAAGGTCTGACACCACCGGCTCCATGGTTCGTACCGCCACCTTCAGATGCGATGGATCCCTCTGTGGTGCAGCCTTGCCGAAAGGCCATTCGGTGTCGAACAGCATGCGCCCGTCGCGATCGGTCAGGGCAATCGTGTCCCAGCCCTCGCGGCGCGCCACCAGGCGCCTGGCTTGCTCACGCAATTCGGCCAGTCGCTCGGCGTCCAGCAGAGGAAAGTCGCCCAATAACCGCAATTCGCGCGTCAGCCCGGCCATTTCGCGCTCTACGGCAATCGACAGCGCATCGGCTGTCTGCGCGAGGCTGCGCTCCGACACCAGCCTTCCCCCCTCCCACAAGGCCGAGAGGAACCACAGGCTGATCAGCACCAGCGGGCCGGCAGCCAACACCGTGAGCGCGGCAAGCAGGGTCTTCAGCCTGAAGGTGGTCAATACCGCTCGGTTCGACATCGGCCGCTCCCACGGTGGTGTCGAACCAGTGTAGGGACGGCGCGGCCGTCACAAGACCTTCAAGCGTGGCATGCGCGCAAGCGGGACACTGCAAACCGGAGCCCTCCCACACGCCAGTTGCACGACTGCGCGAAACGTCGAACAACAGGCGATCAGCGGGCGATCAGCGCAAGGGCTTGAACCGCAGGCGGTGGGGACGCGCTGCCTCCTCTCCCAGGCGCTTGCGCTTGTCGGCCTCGTATTCCTGATAGTTGCCGTTGAAGAAGACCCATTGCGAATCGCCTTCTGCAGCCAGGATGTGCGTGGCGATGCGATCGAGGAACCAGCGGTCGTGGGAAATGACCATCACGCTGCCGGCGAATTCAAGGAGTGCATCCTCCAGCGCGCGCAGCGTCTCGATGTCGAGGTCATTCGAGGGCTCGTCGAGCAGCAGCACATTGCCGCCTGCCAGTAGCGTCTTGGCCATGTGCAAGCGGCCCCGTTCGCCACCAGACAGCGACCCGACCAGCTTTTGCTGATCGCTGCCCTTGAAATTGAAGCGCCCGATATAGGCACGCGACTGCATCTCGAAGCGACCCACGGTCAGGATGTCGGCACCGCCCGACACTTCCTCCCAGACATTTTTCTTGCCGTCCAGTGCATCGCGCGACTGATCAACGAACGCAAGCTGCGCCGTGTGACCCACGACCACTTCACCTGAGTCGGGCGCTTCCTGTCCGGTGATCATTCGGAAGATGGTCGATTTGCCGGCGCCATTAGGGCCGATCATGCCCACGATGGCGCCCGGCGGCACCTTGAAGCTCAGATTATCGATGAGCAGGCGATCCCCGAAGGCCTTGCTCACGCCCTTGAATTCGATCACTTCATTGCCCAGGCGCTCGGCCACAGGAATGAAGATTTCCTGCGTCTCGTTGCGTCGCTGATATTCGTAGGACGACAGCTCGTCGAAGCGCTGCAAACGGGCTTTGCTCTTGGCCTGACGGCCCTTGGCGTTCTGACGCACCCATTCGAGCTCTTTCTTGAGCGCCTTCTGGCGGGCAGACTCCGAAGACTCTTCCTGCTTCAGGCGATTGCCTTTCTGATCGAGCCAGGAACTGTAGTTCCCCTTCCAGGGGATGCCATGGCCGCGGTCAAGCTCAAGGATCCACTCGGCCGCGTTGTCCAGGAAGTAGCGGTCGTGGGTCACGCCCACCACGGTGCCCGGAAAACGATGCAGGAATTGCTCGAGCCATTCGACGCTTTCGGCATCGAGGTGGTTGGTGGGCTCATCGAGCAGCAGCATGTCGGGCTTGGACAGCAGCAGCTTGCACAGCGCCACGCGGCGCTTTTCGCCCCCTGACAACGGGCCGATGCGCGCATCCCAGGGTGGCAGTCGCAAGGCATCGGCCGCCACCTCAAGCTGCTGATCCAGGCTGTTGCCATCAGACGTGGCAATGATGGCTTCCAGTTCGGCCTGCTCGGCCGCAAGCTTGTCGAAGTCTGCGTCAGGCTCGGCATAGGCGGCATAGACCTCGTCCAGGCGCTTCTTGGCATTGACGATGTCGCCCAGCGCGCCCTCAACCTCTTCTCGGACGGTCTTGTCCGGATCGAGCTGCGGCTCCTGGGGCAGATAGCCCACCTTGATCCCGGGCATCGGCACCGCTTCGCCTTCGATGTCCTTGTCGAGCCCCGCCATGATCTTGAGCAGCGTGGACTTGCCTGAACCATTCAGACCCAGCACGCCAATCTTGGCGCCAGGAAAGAACGACAGGGAAATGTCCTTCAGGATGTTGCGCTTGGGCGGGACGGTCTTGCCCACCCTGTTCATCGTATAAACGTATTGGGCCATGGTGCAGTCTGGGTGCGGGTTCGCGAGAGGCTGAATCGCCGATTATCGCTCGGGATGCGCGCGGCACGCCGTGCAGCAACCTGTTGACTCCTGATTCGAGACATGCAAACGCAGATTCAGGCAATGGTCTGTGAGGGGCAGAAATTTCGTTTTTCGCCACGAACCCCATGGCTGCTTGTTTCAAAAGTTAGGCCACATTGAACAAGACCTGCCTCAATTGTTGTTTCTTTACGGTCCGAGCGGTCATAATCCGCCGCGCGCTTCACCGTTGATTACTTTTCTCGGCCTCACCGGCCGATTTGTGCTCCCTACAGCTCACCCGAGCCCAGTCGGGGCACGCCTTTCTTCTCTGGAGAACTTCATGACGCATTTCAACGCTCGGCTCGCGGCCGCGGTCTGTGCCGCGCTGCTCGCGCCCTTGGCTGCCCAAGCCCAAACGACGGCCCAGACGGTCGGCACCCGCGGCACCACTACCGCCAACACCACCACATCTGGCTGGACCAGCAGCAATTGGTACGACGACCGTTGGTACGTCACCCCGCTGATCGGCTACACCTGGGCCGACGATATGCGTCATGCCGACAGCGGCATGAACTACGGTATCGCCGTGGGTAAACCGATCTCTCCCAACTTCAACATCGAACTGCGCGCCCTGTACGAGAAGCTCGACGGCTTCGCCGGCGGTGTCGGTGACTACAAGAACTGGACTGTCGGAATCGACGGCCAATGGTTTCCGCTGGGCCGCACTGGCTGGGATAACCGGCTGCGTCTGAACCCCTACCTCGTCGCAGGTATCGGTGGCATCAACGACAAGAACAACTTCCGCAATGCCACCAGCTTCATGGCCAATGTAGGCGCTGGCGTGGTCTGGCCGATTTCGGACAGCTTCCGTCTTGTGGCTGATATCCGTTATCGCTTTGACGACAACCGCGACAAGATCAATCGTGGCCGCGACGACAACTTCGGCGAATGGGTCGGCACGATCGGCGTGCAAATCCCCTTCGGCCCCATGACCCCCGTCGCGCAGCCCGTGCGTGTCGCCGCTCCGATGACACCGCCTCCGGCGCCTGTCATGCCCGTGGCGCCCGCACCGGCACCGCGTCCGGTGGTGCCGGCTCCGGTACCGGTTCCCGCACCCATGCCCGCTGCTGCGGCACCTGCTCCGGCGCCCCAGCCCATCACCCGTTCGGCTGAAATCTCCGCTGACGGCATGTTCGGCTTTGACAGCGCGGAGTTGTCGGCTGCAGGTCGTACCCGTATTGAACAGGCGGTCAACGGCCTGCGCGGTCAGGGCATCACCAACGTCACCGGCGTGAAGGTCGTGGGTCACACCGACCCGCTGGGCGCTGCCGATTACAACCAGCGTCTGTCGGAAGCACGTGCCAACTCGGTGAAGTCGTTCCTGTCGACACTGGGCATCCCAGCAGGTGTGATCTCGGCAACTGGTGCTGGCGAGTCTCAGCCCAAGATCACCGAGGCCGACTGCCGTGCCAAAGGCGCAAAGAACCAGAGCCAGATGGTAGCCTGCCTGGCACCGGACCGTCGTGTGGAACTGAGCGTCACCGGCACGGGCGCCCGTCCCTGATCGCTTCAGTCTCGCAGTACCCAGGCTGAGCACCCGGTGCTCAGCCTGATCAAAACGGCCCTTCGGGGCCGTTTTTTTTTCGGTACGCAGCGTCTGCGCAGCGCACCCAGCATGCCGCTTTTTCGTCCTCAACCGGCTCACCCCGTGGCGCGGCACACATCGCACGCGCACAATGCGTGGTTGTGTGTCCTTCTTTTTCGGAGCCTCCGATGACTTTGCGCCCTTCCACGCGCCAGCCTGTGCGTTGCAATATGCCCTTTCGCTCGCGCCGCGCCACGCTCGCACTTCTTCTGGCCACCGCGGGGCTGGGATCAGCCACGGGTGTACAGGCACAGACGGGTGCCGCCTCGCAGTCAAGCGCCGTCACAGGCGGGTTTGGATCGAACAGCGGTCACATGAACACCAGCAACTGGTATGACGACCGCTGGTACCTCTCGGCTCTGGTGGGGTACGTCTGGACCGATTCATCTCGCCAGGCAGGCAACGGTGTGCCCTATGGGTTTGCGGTGGGTAAGCCGATCAGCCCGAACTGGAACCTGGAACTGCGCGGCCTGTACGAAAAGCTCGATGGTCAGACCGACGGCCCCGGGAACTACCGCAACTGGACGGCGAGTGTCGATGCGCAATGGTTCTTCATGGGGCGATCCGGCTCTGATCGATGGAACGCCATCCAGCCTTATGCCGTGGCCGGCGTGGGTCTGATCAACGACAAAAATCAGGTCAAAAGCGGCACCAGCCTCATGGCGCACGGCGGCATTGGCGCCACCTGGGCTTTTTCGCGCTGGGGGCGGCTGGTCGTTGACGGGCGCTATCGCTTCGATGACAACCGCGACAAGGTCAACCGGGGTCGCAACGACAACTTCAACGAATGGATCGTCACCTTCGGCCTGCAGATTCCGCTTGGGCCGGTGCCCGAACTGAGCGCGCCCTCGCGGACCGCCGTCATCGCACCAGCACCGATGCCGATCGCCCCGCCTGTCGTGGTGACACCGCCCGCGCCAAGGACGGTGGCACCAACGCCGGCAATGACCGCGGCGGTCACGCGCACGGTCGATATTTCCGCTGACGGCATGTTCGGCTTTGACCGGGCGGATCTGTCTGACACCGGCCGCAGCCGAATCGAGCAAACCATCAGCGGATTGCGCCAGTCAGGCATGGGCGAGCTCAGCAGCGTGCGCATCGTGGGGCACACCGATCCGCTGGGCAGCGATGCCTACAACCTGAAGCTGTCGGCTGCGCGGGCGGAATCCGTCAAGTCACACATGACGACCCTGGGGGTGCCGGCTGCGGTGATCTCAGCCTCGGGTGCCGGGGAGTCACAGTTGAAAGTGACCGAAGCCGACTGCCGGGCCAAAGGCGAAGCGGCTAACCGTGACGCTCTGATCCGATGCTTGGCGCCGAACCGTCGGGTTGAAATTACCGCTACCGGATCGCCCAGCCGCTAAGTGGCTGGTCAGCGCTCAGCCCATACAAGCTCCCTTTCATCGCAGCCCTTTTTACCTCGCACCACCATGAACAGCGAATTCGTCAGCATCGAACGTCAAGGCCGGATCGCCATCGTCAGGCTCGACCGTCGCGACGGGCGTAACGCCCTGTCGATGCAGGTGTGCCGCGAGCTGACCCGTGCAGCCCGCAGCTTCGATGACGACCCGGATGTCTCGGCCGTCATCCTCACCGGTACCGCCGAAGTGTTCAGCATGGGCGCCGATCTGCGCGACGAGGAACTCAAGCGGTCTCGCGAGGCTCGTCTGGCCGAGAAGCGATTGGCCATGCAAACCGGCGGGCGCATGTGCCGGGCCTGGGAAGAGCTGGAGCCCCTCACGATCGCGGCGATCGAGGGCTGGTGCATCGGAGGTGGCGCAGCGCTGGTGGCCGCCTGCGACCTGCGTGTGGCCTCCGAGGCCGCTACGTTTTATGTGCCGGAGATTGAACGGGGCATGAATCTGTCCTGGGGTGCCGTGCCGCGCATCACGCGCCTGGTGGGGCCCGCACGGGCAAAGCGTGCGGTGATCCTGGCCGAGAAAATTCGCGGTGCGCAGGCGGTGGAATGGGGCCTGGCAGATGAGTCGTGCGCGCCAGGAGGCAGCTTTGAGGCCGCCATGGCGCTCGCGAAGCGGGCGGCCAGCCTGCCCCCAGTCCAGATCAGAATGATCAAGCAAGCGGTCAATGCCGCGGCCTTTGCCTTGGATCGGGCGGTCAGCCACGCCGACTTCGATCAGTTCGCACTGGCGGCTGCCTCAGGCGACTATGCCGAGGGCGTGAACTCTTTCCTGGAAAAGCGCCCGCCACGCTATACAGGGGCTTGATCCGCCCGCCGCGCGGACGGCAGGCGAGTCGGTGATTCGAGTCGGTCAGGCGCGCAGATTGAGCGTCGCGAGTGCGTCCAGAATGGCATCGCCCATGGCGACTGACCCGATGGATGCCTCGCCACGAGCCGCGATGTCGGCGGTGCGTGCACCGGCATCCAGGGCGGCTTCCACGGCACGCTCGAGTAACCGCGCCTCATCAGGGAGTCGGGCTGAATGGCGCAGCATGAGTGCTGCGCTCAGGATCGCCCCGATCGGATTCGCAATACCAAGGCCTTCAATGTCCGGCGCACTGCCATGGACCGGCTCATACAACGCAGCCGGTCTGCCATCTGTGCGCAGCGCACCCAGCGCGGCCGAGGGCAACATGCCGAGCGAGACCGAGACCGCGCCTGCGCCGTCGGACAGAATGTCGCCAAACATATTGTCAGTGACGATCACGTCGAACTGAGTCGGTGCACGCACCAGTTGCAGCGCACAGTTATCGACCAGCATATGCGTGAGGGTCACGTCGGCAAATTCGCGCTCATGCAAAGCCGTGACGGTTTCGCGCCACAGCACGCCCGTTTCCAGCACATTCGATTTGTCGACCGAGCACAGACGGTTGCGCCGGGTGCGCGCTAACTCGAAGGCGAACCGTGCAACGCGTTCGATTTCGTCAGTGGCATAACGCTGGGTGTTGAAAGCCGACTTTCGGCCATCTGGCAGGGTCTCTGTGCCTCGGGGTGTGCCGAAATACAGGCCGCCAGTGTTCTCGCGCACCAGCGCGATGTCTGCACCTCCGGCCACTTCACGGCGGATGGGTGCGGCACTATCCAGGGCTGGCCAATGGCGCACGGGCCGAAGGTTTGCAAACAGGCCCAACTCACGACGCAGCCGCAACACACTGCCTTCGCGGCGCACATGCATCGGGACGCCATCGTAATTTCCGCCGATTGCTCCGAAGAGAATCGCGTCGGATGCCAGAACGGCCTGCAGTGTCTGCGGAGGCAGGATGTGACCCTGCGTCTGCCAGGCGCTCAGCCCGTAGGGATGCTCGGTCAGTGCAATGGGCAGACCGCGGACGTCACGAAACCACTCGAGCACCCGAACGGCCTGGGCGATCACCTCGGGGCCCACGCCATCGCCACCCAGCACGAGACACTTCAGGGGATGGGCCGCCATGACGGGCAGTCGCCTCTTAGTCCGGTTTGATTGGATCCAGGCGGTAACCGAAACCGTAGACCGGCAGCAGCTTCCAGCCGGTGGATTCGTCGAGCTGGAGTTTGCGACGGACGCGGCTCACGTGGGTGTCGACCGTGCGCGTGTCCAGATCCGCAGACACGCCCCAGACCTGCTCCAGCAGCTTGACGCGGGAGAGCAATCGGCCAGAGTTTTGAAACAGGTAGACGGCCAGATCGAATTCTTTTTGGGTCAACGCGACAGGTTTGCCATCGACCGACACCGAGCGGCGCTCGGGATCGATCTCGTAAGGCCCCACTTTGATGGTGGCCGCGCGGCTGCTGCGAGCACGTCGGGTGAGCGCATCCATTCGAGCCAGGAGCTCAAGGGCCTTAGGTGGCTTCACGATGAAATCATCTGCGCCTTGACGCAGTGCGTGAACCACATCCGATTCCGCATCGCGAGCCGTGACCACGATCACAGGCAGATCAAGGCCCACACGCTCGCGGACCGCAGCCAGCACTTGCTCGCCCGACAGCTCGGGCATCATCCAGTCAAGCAACAACAGGTCGTAGTTCTGTTCGCCTAGCGACGACAGCAGCGCGGACCCTGTTTCAAAGCCGGAGGCCTTGTGACCGCCCGTCTCCACCAGCATGGTGAGGAACTGGCGCTGAAAGGCGTCGTCTTCGAGGATTGCAATATGCATAAGGTCAGCGGGCTGCAGTCAGGCTGTAATCCGCCAATTGTATGTGAAATATGCGCGACACGCCGCGCCACAATCTCGTCCTGCGCCTTCAGCGCACACCGCTTGGCTGCGCCAAGCACAACTGATTGTGGCTGCGGCCGGGCACGCGCTGCGCGCACGCCCTTGACCTGCCGCTGCGCAGCAGGTCAGCCTGCGCCGCAATCTCGTCCTGCGCCTTCAGCGCAGGACGAGATTGTCCCGGTGAATGAGTTCGGGTTCTTCCAGGAAGCCCAGGACGGACTCGATGTCAGCAGACGGGCGGCGGGCGATGCGCCGGGCATCGGCCGCGCCGTAATTGGTGAGGCCTCGAGCGATATCGGTGCCATCCGGCGCAAGAATGGACACCACGTCCCCGCGCTCAAATTCACCGATCACTTCCATCACGCCAATGGGCAGCAGGCTTTTGCCATCTTGCTGAAGCGCTCTGGTGGCGCCGGCGTCCAGCTTCAATGCGCCACGCGTCTGCAGGTGGTCGGCCAGCCATTGTTTGCGGGCTGCCAGCCGAGGCGTCTGGGCGACAAACTCGGTGCCGACCGACTCTCCGCGCCCCAGCCGGATCAGCACATCGGGTTCACGCCCCGAGCAAATGACCGTAGAAGCCCCGCCATTGGCCGCACGCTTGGCCGCCAGTACCTTGGTGATCATGCCGCCGCGGCCGATGGACGTCCCGGCCCCGCCCGCCATGCCCTCGAGCTGCGCATCACCAGCGACCACCCGCGACAGGAACTGTGCAGCAGGATCCTTGCGCGGATCGGCGGTATAGAGGCCACGCTGATCCGTCAGGATGATGAGCGCATCGGCATCAATCAGATTGGCCACCAGCGCCCCGAGCGTGTCGTTGTCACCGAACTTGATCTCATCGGTCACAACCGTATCGTTCTCGTTGATGATCGGGACGACCCCATGCGCAAGCAGCGTGCGCAAGGTTGATCGCGCATTGAGGTAACGGCGTCGATCGGCCAGATCTTCGTGGGTCAGCAGCACCTGAGCCGTCTGCAGTCCGTGTTCGCGAAAACAGGTTTCATACACCTGCGCCAACCCCATCTGCCCGACCGCAGCCGCGGCTTGCAGCGCATGGATTTCGTGAGGCCGGCTGGCCCAACCCAGCCGCTTGATGCCTTCAGCGATCGCACCGGAAGACACCATGACCACGTCTTTGCCGGTTTGCCGCAGTTGCGCGATTTGCGCGCCCCACTGGGAGATGGCGGCAGGGTCCAGTCCGCGCCCTTCGTTGGTGACCAGTGCGGAGCCGACCTTCACCACCAGTCGACGCGCTGCCCCGACCACGGATGGGAGCGTCTCCTGCAGAGCGATCACCGATGAAGTCTCAGTATGCATGGCCGGACATCACGAAGACGATCGCACCTGGGGCACATCCGTGTGCAGGTCCTGCTCAGCCGTTGTATCGAGCATGTCTGGCTGAGGGGCATCAGTGTGCGGCGTCTGCGCGAATCGCGGGTCTTGAACCAGAGCCGGCGCGCTGGCTTCCCGGTGGCGGTCAAGGTGCTCCCAGATGGCACGACACAGCGCGTCACAGCCCTCACCGGTCAGCGCCGATATCTCGAACACCTGGCCCACCGGCTTGAGTCGACGCTTGATCGCGGCAATCGTGGTGGAGCGCTGCGTGCCTTTGCTGCCCGGTGCGCCCTCGAGCGTATCGAGCTTGT